>SBEK01000084.1 GCA_009668925.1 Deltaproteobacteria bacterium | reverse complement strand
CGGGGCCTGGCTTTTAAAAGGGAAATTTGAGCAAGCGCCGGCCCGGTGGGTCTGGACGCCTATTATTGCCGACCCGTCTTTGTTTCCCGCCGCTCCCTATCCGAAGGGATTGGGCAATCGATTCAACACGACGCTTTCCCTGGCTTCCTTCCGGGACAATCTCTATATCGGAACACTCATGACCTTTCCCTCCCTGATTGGTTCGGGGAATGCGGAACTGATTTTGGCGAACCGGATTCCTCCCCAGATTTACCGGATCACTAAAACCGACGAGTGCGCGATGGTAATCGGCGATACGGCGGGCCCGACCCGGAGCACGATTTTCCCGTCGCGGATCGGAAATTACGGGGCGGGCTTCTTTCAGCCCAATATTTTACAGCTGTTGTCGCTCGATGCCACGCTTCGCGATGCCAATTTCTCTTTGAATCAATACCTGTGGTGGATGGCTGAATACAACGGAAAACTTTACGCATCCACTTTCGATTTGCGCGTTTTTCTCAAATACGTTACGCGGACCAACCTGGAGACGGTAGGCGTGCTTGTTCCCGGCGACGATGCGGGCTGGCAGACGATTCAGGCGGCCCTCCAGGCCCTTGAAGTATACAATGATAATCCGCCGGGCTGCGACATCTATTACACCGCAGACGGTGTGAACTGGTCCGCCCTGACCCGGGACGGTTTCGGTGATCCTTTCAACTACGGCGCCCGGGTTCTGCTGCCGTCGACCATTGCCGCGCATCCGCTTTACGTCGGCATGGCCAATCCCTTTTTCGGCGCGCAGGTGTACACCGTTTCCGACACAGACGTGGCAGTCGCGGAAAGCGGCGGGGGCGGCGGCTGCTTCATCGCCACGGCGGCCTTCGGTTCTCCGCTCGACTCCCGCGTCGTTGTCCTGCGCACTTTCCGGGATCAGTTTCTTCTCAAGAGCGCACCGGGTAGGTTCTTTGTCCGGTTCTACTACAGCCATTCGCCCGCGGCCGCGCGTTTCCTCGAAAATCATGCGGGGCTGAAGCCTTTCGTCCGCCTGGGACTTCTGCCTGTTGTCGGGATGAGTTATCTTTTTATTCACGGTCTCGGCGCGCCGGCGATCCTCGTTTTTGTTTCGATCGGCATGGCCTTGCTTTGGATCTTCCGCAGCCGGCGTCGCGCTCAGCGTGATCAGAGGGGCCGATAGATGATGTGCGGCCGACCGGGCGGTTCATCGATCGGCAGCCCGGCGCATTTTTTTTACCCGGCATCCGGGATGCACCGCTTAAGCTGGAAGGGAAGGTGATCCGTGAAAATAAAATCGGAAAATGAAGTTTGCCGCTGTCCCTGGGTTGATTTGACGAAACCCGACATGGTCGAGTATCACGACAGGGAATGGGGCGTTCCGGTTCATGACGACCGGTTGATCTTTGAATTCTTGTCGCTGGAGGCCGCCCAGGCGGGTTTGAGCTGGCAGACCGTTTTGAAAAAAAGAGAAAATTACCGCCGCGCCTTTGAAAATTTTGAGCCCGGGAAAGTCGCGAAGTTCAGTCAGGCGACAATTGAAAAGCTGCTCCAGAATCCCGGAATCATCCGCAACCGGCTGAAGATCGAAGCCACGGTCAACAATGCCCGCCGCTTTCTCGACGTCCAGAAGGAATTCGGCAGCTTTTCAAAATACATCTGGAGGTTTGTCGGCAACACGCCCCGGATCAGCGCCATCCGCAAGTTGACGGATTATCCCGCAGTGAGCGCCGAGTCGGACGCGCTCAGCAAAGACCTCAAGAAAAGAGGGTTTAAATTTCTGGGCTCCACCATTTGCTATGCGCACATGCAGGCAACGGGCCTTGTCAACGATCATTCTCTGGATTGCTTCCGCAGAAAAGAAATTATGGCGCTGCGATGATCCGGTGTGTTCACCCGGTCCCCGACAGCCTGTCTTGATGAAAATCCGGCTCGCGGCTTGCGTCGGAAATCTTTCGCACAGAAGCGAACGCCCGGCGGCGCCGCAGGGTTCGGGCTTGGCTCTTCGTTGATCTTTCAGGAAGTCGCCTGGAACGCTTTGTGAAATACGACGTGGCCCTGGGGTGTGCTTTCCCGAAACGGCAGGACGAGAAAGAATTTCTGCGGAATTCCTTCATGAATCAAATCCGGAATATTTCTAAAGCCAAACCGCTTATAATATCCGGGATCGCCGACCAGAGCACACCCCTGCGCGCCTCGGGTTTTCATGATCGACAATCCTTCGCGGATCAGCGCCCGGCCGATACCCTGCCTCTGCAATTCCGGCAAAACGGAAACGGGGCCGATGCCGTACCAATCCGGAGTGCCGTCGGAAATCGTAACGGGCGAAAACGCGATGTGGCCGGCCACCTGCCCGTCAACCTCGGCGATGAGCGATAAGCAGAGGGCTTGCGCGTTGCGCAAGGCGCTGACAATGTATTGCTCCGTTTGCCTGCTGAACGGATGATTCTGGAAAGCGGCTATCGTGACGTCGCTTATGGCGGCTATATCCGCGTTTGTTTCATTCCTGATGATCATTTAAAATTCAAACCTTGAAACTTAAATGGATCGGCATTTTTAAATGCACCCGCGGCATCTCCCGCATAGGTTTCATACTTTTCCAGCGCGAGTTTCCGGACGGGCGCCTTTTCACTGAAATCGACTTTCTTAAAGTCCACCCAGAAGACATTCGGGGTCAGGACATTTTCAAAATAGTAAGTAAGGTTCTTCTGGTCGGATACGGACCTCCAGCGGGTCGAAGAAATATTGGGTTCATTCTTTGTGGATATCCCGAACGGCACGGAGCAATTCCGGATCACGCTGAAGGCGCCGGCCACGGCAATTCGGACATCACTGGTCTGGCGGATGGTCTTGATGTAGTAGGACGCCCGGACAAAGCGGTCCGCCGCGCGGTTGGTTCCGGGGAGCATGACGGTCCCGGGAATGCTCGCCCAGTATTCATTCAGGGCCAGCTGCTTGGAAAAGACCGGGGAGTTCGTCATGACGGTGTAGGATCGATCGTGATGAATCGTCAGTTTCCCGCCGATATATTCAAAGATGGCGTTGTCGCCCGTCGCATCGGAAATGGACAAATGCAGTGTGGCGTATTTATCCGAACCGGGCAGAAAATCCGAGACGATGACAAATTTTTCTTTCCCGAGTTCATCGACGGCCTCTTTGACGGAAGCGAAGTTATCCAGGGCATACTGAGCCCAGGCGGCAATCGTCAATCCTTTTTGTTTGCCGTCATATTTCGGATACTCCGACTCCGCGAGCCACAGCATATTTGCCGCCAGCCCTTTCTCGTTCATTCCGTCGGCCGCACTGTTATTAAAGGAGCTGACCACAACGCTGCCGTACCGGGATTTCCAGGCAACGGAATTGGGGCCCACTTCGCCCTGGCGCGCGAGCCCTCTGGGGAATATCCACATGTTCGCCGGTATCTCATCCTTCCAGTCCATCGACCGGGCGGTGATGACGGTGTTTTCCGGACCCTGGTAGACAACGCGCGTGCAGGCCGCTGCGTCCGGGGTGGCAACCAGGTTCAGGACGGCACACAAGATGAGCAATACGGTCAGTTTCTTCATGATGTCTTCCTCTCAATCATTTTTTGGAGCGTCTTTAAACCCTGCATCCGTTGCACGCTTCCTTATCATGTCCTCGTGAGGCAAATTTTCTTAACCGCTTCACGGTCCGTTTCACCACCGGCTTTCTTCGGCAGCCTCTCGACGAACACGACCTGTTTCGGCTTCTTGTAGCGGGCAATCCTGGAGGCGACAAATTCTATTAGCTCCGCAGCGTTTACGTGGCGTCCTTTTTTCAGAACACAGACTGCGAGCACGGCTTCTCCCCATTCGGGATCGGGAATGCCGACCACCGCAACTTCCTCAATATCCCCGTGACTGAGAATGACCTTTTCCACTTCGGCCGGATAAACATTTTCGCCGCCGGGCTTGATCAGTTCTTTTTCCGGATTTCTGCCCAGGTAATACAGGTAACCCACCTCATCTATCCGCCCCCGGTCACCCGTGTGGTGCCACCCGTTGCGGGAGGTATGGGCTGTGTCCTGTGCGAGATTCCAATATCCGAGAAATACGGAAGGGGAGTGGACGCAAATTTCACCTTGTTCCCCCGGCGCCAATTCCCGGTCCATGTCGTCAAAGATGGCCGCCCGCGTCATGAGCGCCGGACGGCCGATGCTGCCGGGCCTCTCCCGGACGTCGCAGCCCGAAACCGGCATGGCTTCGGTTTGCCCGTACAGGCTGTAAAAAGCCGCCCCGGGATTATTCTTCAAGAACCGTTCAATGGTGTCCGGGCTGTCCATTCCGCAAACGCTGCGCAAACTGGCCGCGTCGAGGGATTGTTTTTCCTGGGCATCGAGGATGGCGGCCAGCATGGGAGGAAAGGTGCAGAAAAACGTTCCGTGCTCCTTTTGGGTTTGCCTTAAAACGGTCACGGGATCGAAACGATCGATGATCACATTGCCGCCGCCTCGCAGCATGGCGGCCAGGGTCAGCGCCATCCCCCCGATATGGAAGAGGGGGAGCGTCCCCACGTGGCAATCACAGTTCGTCAATTTGAACAGGTCGGCAATCTGGAACCCTGCGGCCATAAGATTGGCCTGGCTCAAAACACAGCCGCGCGGCTTCCCGCCGACCGCGGCCGTATGAATCATCAGGCAGGGGGCGCTGCCGGAAGGCGGCGTCGGCAGGGCCGCCGGATGATCAGTGGTCACCAACAGCGTCTCAAAGGGGAGGAAGGCATCGTCGGGATCTTTTGCATTAAACACATAATGCTTCCGGAGGGACGGGACGGTAAGCGACGACTTCTGGGCCATATCTTTATGATCCGGGCTCGCGACAATGCAGACCGGCTGCGTATCCTGGAAAATATAGCTGATCTCTCCTTCCCCTAACCGGAAATTCACCAAAACAAGGATGGCGCCGATCTTTGCCGCCGCGCCGCACAAAACCAGGAAGTCGGCGCAGTTCGCCGACAGGACGGCGATCCGGTCGCCTGCCGTGAGGCCGTCCCGGATGAGACCGGCGGCGCATTGATCGCACCGCGTTTGATAGTCAAGAAAGGAAAGACGGGTATCTCCATAGAGGATTGCACTTTTCCCGGCATATAAACGGGCGTTGCGGGCAATCATATCATAAAGGGTAAAGTCACATCCGGGCATGACCGAGCTCCTCGGGGCATTTATTTTCGTGATGGCATCGCTCTGGGCTTTTCAACGTTTTTTGAAGGCGATAAAGCAATTCCTGAAATAAGAATAGCCGCTCGACATTCAGGTGTTAAATATTTCAGGCATTGTCGGCGCCCTGCGGAATCAGGAAATCGTATATCCGCCGTCGAGATACAACGTTTGGCCGGTCATATAGTCCGCAGCTTCGGAAGCCAGATACAAAGCGAGCAGACCCACTTCACGCGGCTCGCCGAATCTCCGGAGCGGGACCGACCGAAGGTAATCCTGTTTTGCTTTCTCGCTGGTATGGATTTTTTCCAGCATCGCCGTCGCCACCCCGCCGGGTCCGATGCAATTGACCGTGATGTTGAATCGGCCCAGTTCATTTGCCAGACTCCTGGAAAGGGCGACGATCGCGGATTTCGTCGCCGGATAAACGCCCTGCAGGGCTGTGTATTTAACGGCGGCGGTCGATACGATATTAATGATTTTTCCTTTTTTATTCTGGATCATACCGGGAATCACCAGCCGGGTCAGATCGTATCCTCCCTTGACATTGGTGTTCCAGATTTCATTCCACTCCTCGTCCGAGAGCGGTTCGTTCAAATCCGGAAACAGCTGGGCAAGTTTCATTTTTTCCGCGCCCGGCACGGGAACCGTCATCCTCAGAGAATCCAGCCCCGCGTTATTGACGAGGATGTCTATTTTGTCAAACATCGCCAGTGCCGTATCCACAAGCCTTTTTACCTGATCGGCGTTGTTAATATCGGTGGGAACGGTGACGCAGCGGCGTCCATGCATCATGACCTCTTCGGCCGTTTCATCCAATTCCTGCGGCGTTCTGCTTGCGGCAACAATATCGGCGCCGGCCTCGGCGAACGTTGACGCGATAGCCCTGCCGATGCCCCGTCCGGCCCCCGTCACCAGGGCAACTTTGCCTTCCAGACTGAATTCTTTTATCATATATCTATCCCTGATCTTATCGTGCCCGTCAAATAATCACCCATCGCTATGAAATAATGGTAAATCAATTTTCATCATAAATCAAATTGAATTCGCCCGTGATCCATTCCTGTGCTTGCTTTGCTTTTGATTGCTTCCACCACCTGGCGGACATCACCCAGGCATCACTTGCCTTTGGGACTTTTCACCCCGCATTCACAACGGCCGCTGCTTTTTTCCTTTATGATTTTTTCGAGGATGGTTGAGTGCCCGTTCTTCATAAAGTCCTGCTCAATGTCTCTGCGGGTATATCGAAAGCAATAGCATACCCAATCATCTTCTTTGAAATGATCTTCAGGGTCAGCCGTTTTGTTAAATAGGTTCATCATCCATGTCCTGCAGATAACGCCTGGGTTCAGGCGCTGCCGAAGGTAATCCCGGCGGTCCACCACTTTTGTCTACCACGTTTGCGTAGCGGATTCGATGGTCACAGCCAAGGTAGCTCTCAGCCAACTGAACTTCGCTTTCATGAAATCAAAATCGGGTCCGGATGTGATAAACGCCGCCTTTCCCTTGATCAGGAATCCGGCGCCGGCCCCGTGCAGACCCTTGACCTTGCTGCTTCCCAGAGTGATCAGCACATTGGGGTTGTGGGCAACGTTCGCCTCTGTCTTATGCATATAGCCGGCAGGAATGAATAGCCGTTCGTCTGACGATATTCTCAAGTAGCTATTCCAGGTATTGACCATATGCGGCCCATCCTTTCCCAATGTCGCAATGGCAACTACTCCGTCTTGTTTCATGATTTCCAGTAATTTTTCCGGGATCATCGTGACGCCTCCTTTTTTGGTTTATTGTTTTTTCGAACGCACGGGCTACACTATCATCTTCCGTGATGGTTATCAGGTTGCCCTGATAAAGCATCAGCGCCTTTGACGCCGGCAGGGAATGAAAAGCCCCCGGAGGTGCTGCGATCGGCTCAGCGGCCGGCTGAACGCTCGGCCTCAGCAAACATTTCATCCGCCATAACACCTTCGCAGACTTTAGCCACAGGCCCCGTCATGGTTGCCAGAAAATCATGGCTAAAACTTATTTTCAAGCTGCCGCCCGGCATATGAACATTGATGTTTTGATCACATAATCCCAGTTTATAGGCGACTGCCGCCGCGGCGGTGCTGCTGCTTCCGGACGCGAGCGTGTAGCCGGCACCCCGCTCCCATATCTCAATCTGAATATTTCCCCTGTCCATAACCTTCATGAACTGCACGTTGATGCGATGGGGAAAGCGCGAGTCGTTTTCGATCAGCGTGCCGTAGCGCTCGGCATCGCGCCGGGATGGGTTGTCCGTTAAAATGACACAATGGGGATTGCCGACGGAAGCCGCGCAAAAAGTGAAGCGCTGTCCTTCTAGGCAAAGTTCTTCATTCAATACTTCACGAGGCGGGCCTGTGACCGGAATGCTCCGGCTGTCAAAACTCACGCTTCCCATTTGCACGGTAACGATACTGCCGCCATTTTCAATTTTGCACGAAACAATTCCGCCGGGGGTTTCCACTGAAAACGGTTGTTCCTTTACCAGCCCTTCATCATAAAGCGACCGTGCGAAGATGCGAAGACCGTTGCCGCTCTTTTCCGCTTCACTCCCGTCCGGATTAAAAATGCGCAGGCCAAAATCGCATGACTTGCTCTCCAGAGGGCCGTAAAGAATTCCGTCAGAGCCGATGCCATAGTTACGGTGGCATATGAGACGCACGGTTTCCGGCGTCATCGCCGCCTGAAAATAATCCGGCCTCAACACAATGTAGTCATTACCCAGGGCATGATATTTTAAATATTTCATTTATCTTTTCCAGCTAAAAGCCAAGTTTTAAGAGGCGCTGCGGCGATCGGCGCAATCCTGGCCGGCCTTATAATTTGTATATGAGAGTTTATTCGTAATGCGCCGCTACTCTGATAATCTTTACCATGGAGGTGTCCCTTTCCTGCATCAAACCTTCCCTGTTATCGGTTCGTCATGGAGAAGGGATTATATATTGGGTCTGCGTCGTCCGGCTGACAAGTTTTCCCTTGTCGTTGAAAATATCCGTCTGAACCGTAATTGTCGTCCGGCCGATGTTGACGGGGACGGTCACGATTTCAATAACGCCCTCCGTCACCCCCCGGAAAAAATTGGTTTTCGATTCGATGGTGGTCATCCAGGCCCCCTGGGGCAGATTGAGGCCGGCGCATCCCGCACCCGCCGCGTCGGCCACGGCCATCAGATATCCGCCGTGGAGTATACCCCCTGAGGTACAGCGCTCGGCTGCCCACCGGGCACGAGCCAAAACCATTTCCGGTTTTGCTTCGATGACCTCGAAGCCCAGCTCCCGGGTAAAGGGCATCAGGCTGTGGGCCATGTGGGTGAATTCCTCATCGCGTTTCGCGGATTCGATCACGTTCATCCTCCTTATCCTATTTCGCCGCTTGGTATACGGGACCCCCATTTTTTTCGGGAGATTTTGTGCTCATAATGACCAACCTTCGTTCCACTCAAATGTCTTCATGATTTGATTATATCACATATGTATTGACAATATATATGTATTTGCATTCAACTATAACGCTCAGGTTCAGCAGCATGCCGAGCGTGCAGTGCGGAGATCGTCGGTGCAACCTATTGATAGGCGCGGGACTGGCAGGGTGGAGGCGAGACGTACTATTATTGATACGGTTTCCATAGCGGCTTCTGCAGGAAATCGGCGAGGACCCTGGCGCCCCGGTCGATTCTTCCGTAATCGTCATCGCAGACGATACTGAGCCTCGTCGCGTCCTTCAGCACGAGGTTTAACTCATGCGTGGGAAACTCCTTGTAGCCGGAGCCGTCTGCTCCCACGCGAGGGTTTCCGACATACCTGCGGGTACTGACCAGCTGAAGCGCGTAAACGTCGGAGATCCGGCCGGCTTTTTCGGTAGACGCGGCACCGGTGAGGGGGGCGGGCACTGTCTTGCCCCGCCAGTATATTCCGAGCTGCCTGTCGAAGGACAACCTGTCGGCGATGGACCGCGTGTAGAACTCGGCCAGGATACTCAGCATCAAGCAGATGAACGGAGCCAAAAGAGCGGTTGTGAACGAACCTGTTCCGATGAAAGCGAGGATATAGCCCACGACGCCCATGAAGAGCATAGCGGTATGCCATCTCCGTGTCGAGGGGGGACTAAACCCGATCCTGTTGGCGCCGACCGCACCGAGCCGCACCACGGCTCCCTTTGGATTCGCGCTGGGCTCCGCCCCAAAGGCCGCTGTTCCCGTCCATTCGATGGATTCGGCGATCGGATCATCGGCCCATGAAGGCTTGGGGCGGCTCTTCCGCTCCTCGATCTCGCGCTGACGTTGCTTCTTCTCCCAGTCGCGATAGAACGTGGTCTTGGTTGCCAGCCAAATCAACCCGAACGAAATCAGAAGGACCGCGGCAATAACCAGAAACCGGAAGAGGTTGCGAAGAAGATCGTCCATCCCATATGCCTCACGAAAAACTGAGCCGGAGCAGCCCCCCGGGCGCGGCGATCAGCTTAAGCGACTTTGTTGGCATTTTTTATTTCCATGCGATAAGTCTTTGAAGTAGGATGTCCTCAACATTTTGCCGCGAATCCAGAACTGATAAAACATAAACGCTGTCTTTTGATACTCTATACATTAAACGCCATGGCTCGATAATGAGTTCACGGTATAATGTGATTCCCTGATTTTGTAATTCCGGAACCATTCGTCCCCTGTCAGGAAATGCATTAAGACTTTCAGCTCGTTTTCTTATTTCGCCGAATATTCTATTTGCTTGAAGGGGATTATCTCTAGCGATATATTCAACAAGAGACACCAGATCATTTTCCGCAGTTTCTGACCACCATACGTTATATGATTTCTTCATGCGATTTTATCTTTGAGAATACTTTCAATTTTCGAAAATACTTGATCTTGGGATTTGAATTTTCCCTTTTTAATGTCTTCTTCGCCCTGAGAGAGAAGCTTGAGTATGCCAATAGCATTTCTCATGTTTTCATAGCTCTGCGGATCTTGGAGAACCGCCTTAGGTTCACCATTTTGTGTGATCAATACGGGCCGATGTGTTTCGTTGATTTGCTTTAACAATTCAGGTGCGCGTGCCTTTAGATAGGTGATCGGTCTTATATCTTTTGAAATATTCATGTATTACCTCCAGTCTTAATATAGTACTATAAACGGACTGGTTTTGAAAGTCTTTATTTGTGCCGACGAAAAAGTCAGCCGGAGCATTAGCGATCGGGTGGATTGATCTCGTTATACGATTCTGTATTTTATAGAAGTCGATCCCCTGCTTTGATGTACCCTTCATTGACTATCTTTTGCCCACGGCAAGCAATATCCCACTTATTTTGGAAAATCAATCCTGCCTCACGATAATACCAGAGTGCATTACGATTCGTACGTGCTTCAATGTCTTCAAATCCTTCAAAGGATCGTCTCCCACAATAATGAGATCGGCAAGCTTTCCCGCTTCCACCGTACCCGTTTTATCTCTCAGTCCGCAAGCTTCGGCCGCATTTCCGGTTGAAGCAACGATGATCTGCATCGGGGTCATGCCTGCCTCCCGCATCCACTCCATTTCTTTCAACGGTATCCCCATTTCAAACTCAGCGAAATATTCGCTGTAATCCGTACCCAGAGCCACCCTGCCGCCGGCTTCCACAAACTTTCGCAAGTTTTTTATAACGTTGCGGCCGCGCGCCGTCGCCATCCTGACTTCGATAGTCGGGATCCAGAGAATTCCTGAATCCGCCATTCTCTTAGCAAGGCCGACTGGCAGTTCGTCAACTACCATATGGGCCAAGTCGTCGCACCCTGCGGTCAGCGCCAATTCTGCATCCCGACTTAAGCTGACGTGTGCCGAGATACGTTTACCGCGTTTATGACCGGTTTCTACTATGGCCCGAACTATTTCAGGAGATAACAGGGGAAGCTCCTCGGTAGAGTCCAACAGTATTTTCAGTTGATCCGCCCCTTCTTTTATTATCCGTTCGGCCTGCACGATTGCGTCTTCATTTGAGCGGACATAAATGTTGTATTCCGGCGCAGGAGCAAATCCTCCAATGCTGGTCATCTGAGGGCCAGCCATCACCACTCGGGCATTCAAGGGATTCCTGTTGACGCGATCCCGTATTGCAAAGTCTTTGTCGAAAGGACAAGCCATCAAATCACGGACAGTTGTTACTCCGGCCTCGGCCCAAGACAGATATGCGCCTTCCCGACAAAGGGCATGAACATGCGCATTAATAATACCGGGGAGAATCGTACCGCCCCGAGCATCCACAATCCTGAACCTCTTCGGAACGTCAACGGTCGAACGCGTGCCTACGGCCGTGATTCGATCACCTTCGATTAACACCACGGCGTCCGGCAGAGGTGCTCTGCCAGTCCCGTCAATGAGTGTTCCGTTGACCAAGGCAGATCCTTCCTCTATCATGGTAAATTCCGCAGAATGCGCGCAAACAGTTCCCCCGAAGAGAATCAATAATACAGAGACAGCAACTAAATATTTCTTCATACGTGTTACCAACCTTCGCCTTCTGAATCTTCTTTTGCGAAAGCCCCTGGTGCTTTAAGCGCTTTATCCTCAATAGGTGTTTGGTGCAGAACACGTTTCTGCAAACCTGTTCCTCGGAAACCAAGACGGCATCGCTTAAGTCCGTTACGGCAACCCCGTGCTCTGTGGCGAAAAAAGTTCCTGCAATCTCCTTTTTCCGTCAGGGGATATTATTGTGCTTGACAGGAACTGGCCTTATAGGTGTTATGCTAAAATATCTTCTACTGGCAATATTTGCATGCCGTGGCGGATTGTGAGGATTGACAAATGCTTTTTTTCAATACGATAAATGATTCGATAATTGCCGTAGATCAACTCTCTAAATTGCTCATCTTCAATTTCAGGAACAATCCTTCCACTTTTCGGTGAAAGTGTAAGTTGCTCAACTTTTGAAAATAACGTATTGATCCACTTATCTGCTGCTGTCGGCTTGTCTAAAGCTATGTATTCAGCGATTTCAGAAGCTCTGTCGATGGCCAGCGGCGACCAAATAATTTTCATTTCTTGACTCTTTTCAAGATTTTATTTTTTGCATCTTCATGTGCAACACCTTGACCGTTTGCAATTTGTCCAAGTGATGTCTGAACATCGGTGAGAAGTTCAAGTCGTTCCTGCATGTTTTCATATTCAGATGCATCCAATAAAACAGCAACTCCTTTGCCATGTTGCGTGATTATAACTGGTCTTTTTGTATCACGAACTTGCTTTATATAGCTCGCAATACCTATCCTAACCTCTGATAATGGTTTAATATCTTGATCGATTTTTAATCTTTGCATTTTACACCTCACATATCAACTAAATAATGTACGTTATTGCGTACTTTATAGCGCACATTATTTAGTATATGCAAGAACTATTTTATGCATAACGAAAAGCTAAGCCGGAGCAGCCCCAGCGGGCTGCGATCGGCTCTAGCGATGGGTTACGCGCTTTTTTTATAGTGTGAGGCATACCAATCTACTACCTCTCTGATCATTCTCTGATAAGAGGTATTCTGATTCTTTGCATGTTCCTTGAAGAAAGAGATGCTGGATTTCTTCAAGGAAATAGTTACTTTCACATTATCTTCTTTCAATACTAACTTATCCGGGGGCGGGAGAAAGTCTTTGACGACTTTCGGCCGGCCCATAGGTTCTTCAGTATATTTTATTTTGCTCTTCATAGATTTTCTTTCCTTTCCTCCAGTAGCCCGCACCATAGATGCGGATAACGTTGCCACGATACGTAAACCTGACCGTTAAGATACCTTCCCCGACGCGCCCCATGCAATAATACCGATTTTCTTCAGTGCTATGGGTAATGTCTTCCGCAATAATATGATGAGGATCGAGAAAGGCGTGTTGCGCAATGAGAAAAGAAACGCCATGCTTCGATTGATTTCTCCTGCTGGAGCAATCATTTTGATTGCTCCGAAATGTTTCGTTCAATCGAAGGACCATTCTCTTGAGTGTCCGGCAATCATTTCCCTGATCATTAACGTGCTCCAATCTTCCTATTATTTTCTTGTTTCATCCATCATTCAAGTTCGTCATAAAACAGTAATGATCCGGCGTGAATCCAATTATCTTTGCCTTGTCGATGAAAAGTCCTGACAAGAAATTTAGTATTTTACGGGCGTCCCCTTCAATCGTTCAGCTATCAGAGAAACGGCCACCCCGGCTGCCAGAATCGCGAGCACGACCATGAGCAAGTACAAGTTGAAGTGCTTCCCGAGAGCGAGCTTCAGCCATTCGGCAATCAGCATCTTCACGCCGACGACCATCAGGACCAGGGCGAGCGCGGGTTTGAGGTAGCGGAACTTACTCATCATTCCGGCCAGCGCAAAATAAAGCGACCGGAGACCGAGGATCGCAAACACGTTGCTGGTGAATACCAGAAAGGGGTCACCGGTGATCGCAAAGATCGCCGGGATTGAGTCGACCGCGAAGATCAGATCCGTCGTTTCGACCATCACGAGCGCCAGCGCCAGAGGGGTCAGGAGCAGGGTTCCCGGCGGAGCCTTGTCGACGACCTCGTCCGGCATCGCGAGCGCGCCAGGAACCTCGCTCTCATATGACGCCGGCGCCCCGGAGCGAACGATGAAGTGCTCACCGTGAAACCTGGCGGTCACCGGGAACAAGCGGCGCGTCAGCCGGACCACGACGTTCTTGTTCGGATCGGTGTGTTCCGTCTTGAGCAACAGCATCTTGATCGCCGTCAGAATCAGAAAGACGGCGAAGAGGTACAGAATCCAATGGAACTCAGCGATCAGCTTCGCCCCGAGCGCGATCATCGCGCCGCGCAGGACCAGAGCGCCGAGGATGCCCCAGAACAGCACGCGATGCTGGTAAATCGCCGGCACCGCTAAGAAGGTGAAGATCATTCCGATCACAAAAATATTGTCCACGCTCAGCGACTTCTCGACGACGTAGCCAGTCAGATACTTCTCCGTTGCCGTTGCGCCGTCGTTGAGCAGTCCATCGACGGGGTCCGCCAGGGCGCCAAGGCCGAACCACTGGCCGTCGTAGGCGAAGTACACGAACACGGCGAAGGCGGAGCCCAAAGCGATCCATACCGCAGACCAGACGATGGCCTCCTTGACCGTGACGACATGGGCCTTACGGTGGAAGACGCCCAGGTCCAATGCCAGCATGAGCAGGACAAACGCGATAAACCCTATCCACATCCAGATCATACCAAGGGTACCTTTGTTGTCAATTTGAGTTGCACAACGACGAAGTGAGCCGGAGCGGCGCAAAGCGCCGCGATCGGCTCTACTGATTTGCTGGCCGTTTTTTGTTGTTACTTATTCGTAATGCGTCCACATTCTGATCACCTTCACCGTGCGGATATCTTTCAATACTTGATAAACTAAACGGTATTGTACGCTTATTCTTCGAGAGTATGCGCCTGAAAGATCACCTAATAGTTTTTCATAGGGTGGTGGATTCTGAAATGGATCTTCTCTGAGTATATCCAACAAACGGCTTGCCTGGGGTTTTAAACCAGATTGCGATATTTTCTTTGCGTCTTTTCGCGCTTGATTTGTAAAGACCAATTGCCAACTCACCAGCCAGGCTCCTCTTTGCATTTTTCAACCGGTGTCTTTAATCCTTTTATGATGGATTCACGCATGCCGGGAATAGAAGTAAGGTATAACGTCTCTTCTATAGCACGCCAGTCTTCCTCAGAAATTAAAACAGCAGAATTCCTTTTTCCGACAATTTGAACGGGGGTATGCGAATCCTTTACTTCGTCCACAAGATTGTATAGGCGTTTTCTTGCTTCGGATGCCGTTAATGTTGTCATGTTTTTTACCTCCAATACGTACGCTATGCGGTACGCTATAAATCCATCGATGTCAAACTATTTTACGGCCAACGCAAAGCTGAGCCGAGCCGCTCCCTGGCGCGGCGATCGGGTGCAGCGCAGCGTTATCTGTTGTTTAACGTCCTTCGCGTCTTTTTGTTGCAATAGCATGGCACTTTTCAAAGTCTTTATTCTTGAAAGCCGAGACAGCCTCAAGAATTGCAGTCTTATTTTCGCTATCCGATGTTCTAAGGTTTAGATCAAGCAGCGTCTGTATTGCCCGTGCAGCCTTGATCGCCGCTTCACTATGATCCGGGGTTGTGATCAAAACGCCAAGAGTATCTTTTTCTTTCCAGAGGGGTATTATGGCGATGTTGTTCCTCTGGAAGAAGCCGGAGAGCGAATTGTCAATGAAGATGCTCCGGTTATTCATTTCCAGCTTATGGGCGGCATTGGCAAAATCCCGTGAACCGCCGGCACTCTTAACCTCTACTGTCCCATACCCCTCTGCCGCCTCAGGATGAACCTTCAGAATGAGGACTCCCGAATCTGGAAGTATACTATCGAATCCGATGGGTTGCCTGTTTTCCACAAGATAATATGTCCCATCAGCTAACGGAATTTTGACCGCGAGCAAGTCCCCTCCCTTGGATAAAGGTGAAAGAAAGGCAATCGCGGTTTCACCGGGTTTTACGATCCGAACCTGATGCTTCTCTATCCAGCCCAGTCGGATCTTGGTGAAAGATGAAAGACCCGGAGGCGGTTGACCCCGTCTGACGAAGTGCTGCGACATAATGTCCCATGGCCCCATGTAAATTGCATGATGTTCGAAAGAGGGGAGTCCGGCGGAAGCGTCGGACTGACGATCATAATCGTACAGGCAGGGTGCGAGTCGCTTGCCGTCTTTCATTCCGGCGAGTGCATGGAAGTAGTCATGAGCAAACATGCCGAGGTGTGCATTCTCAGTCCCTACAAAAACACCGCCCTTAAACTCTTTGCCGCCTGCCGCTTTCAGGGTTAGATACCGGGGAGTATATCCCCTTGTAACACCGGAAAGCATTCCGGGATTAGCACAGTAGCAGATCATGCCGTATCCCTTGCCGGGCATGGTGTGCACTGCAGGCACAATCAGCATGTGGTCGTAAACGGAAAAATCGGTGTCCTTCTCGATTGCCGTCATGGTGTCTTCGATAAGCTTGCGCAGTCTCGATTTATCGACGCGGAAATTATATGGACTTATCTTGTAGTCATCCAGGGGGCTGGGCAGCATAATATATCCCCTGAAGTCGGCCTTTATAGAGGCGAGCCCATACGATTGCTCTTTCACATACGCGTCGAGTCCAACGACAACTCTTCGGCGTATCTTCTCGAGTGGTGTTGTTGGTGTTGCGTCGGGAAACCGGACAACAACCATCAGGACTTTCTTTTCGCCGCCGGCTTGCTTCGACTGCGGTCCCAGATAGTTGTCCTCATCGACACTTTCCGCCAAAGCCCCGCCGCTTATGATGAACATCAAGGACAGGAGAAGAATAATCTGCCTGAAAATTATCAATTTGCTTTTCATGTTGGTATTCCTTGCTCCTTCTATATACTCAACTTGCCCTGACTCCAAAATAAATCCCTTGACGGCAATATGCTTCACAAGGTTTGTGAAGCTATCAACAATTTCAGAGGATATACATTTAGAATCTCTAATTTCAGATAACGAAAAAATCAGCCGGAGCCGCGCTCTGGCGCAGCGATCGGCATGAGCGACTGGTTATGAAATTATTATTTTAGTCTTATTCATTTTTATAAAGC
>SBEK01000277.1 GCA_009668925.1 Deltaproteobacteria bacterium | reverse complement strand
CTCCGTAGCTTGCTGCGAAATAATGACGTTCATTTTATGCCTCGTCAGCTTGCTGCGATATGGGTGGTTAGACTGCAAAATGATAATAGACATTCAATGGTTTCACTAATCAAGAAGGAGATTGCGGATGATGTATGTTAGAAAAGGTGTCATTTTTTTCGCGTTTGTTCTTTCAATTCTTTTATTATCATCGTTAAACCCATCATCGGTCTTTGCTGCAAAAGCGGAAAAGAAGGCAAAAGCAGTTAAGACGGAGCCGGCGGATAAAGCTATCAAAGCCAAAGCCGCTTTCGACGTTAACAAAATGAGCGACATGTCCGACTATGATCCCGCCAATCCTGTCGTCCCCGAAGGAGATACCATCAAAATCGCGGTGGTGGCGGCTTTTTCGGGTCCCAGCGCTTTCAACGGCATGAGCTATTTCTTCATCGCCCAGTGGGTAGCCCATGATATCAACAAGCGGGGCGGCTTGATGGTGGACGGGAAAAAGAGGATGATCCAGGTTCTCAAAGCCGATCACATGTCGAAGGCCGATCAGTGCAAGAAGGTCACTGAAAGAATGGCCCTTCAGGAAAAAGTTCATTTCTTCTGGGGCACGGACGGCAGCCATTTCATGAAGATCATCAATGAAACGGCCAGTAAATATAAGATTATTGCTTTGAATGTTCCTTGTCTATCCGACGACCTGCAGGATGCGACAAATTTCTCCCGCTACAACTTCCATTCATCGTATTCGACGGAACAGATTGCCCGGGGGCTCGCGTACTTCTATGGTCAGATCCGCAAAAAAGAGAAAAAATTCTATATTTTGAATCAGGATTATGCATTCGGTCATATTCTGGCGGAGAATTTCAAGAAAGGATTGGCCGAATATTATCCCGAGGCGCAGGTGGTCGGCGAGGATTTCCATAAACTTTTCCTGACGGATTACGCGCCTTATCTGGAAAAAGTCAGAGCCTCCGGCGCCGAAGTTATTTTCACGGGCGATTGGCTGCCCGATGCCGGCAATCTTCTCAAACAGGCCCGCCAGATGGGGCTTAAGCTGCCCTTCGCCAATGTCTACATGGATAACCAGAATTTCTTAAACGAGGTCGGCGTTGAAGGAACAAAAGGATTGATGAACATCAGTTCCTATGCCGTTCCCAACCCGTATTTCAAAACCAAAGAAGAAATCAAATTCTATAACACCTGGTTGAATCTCTGGAAGAACAAGTGGAAAACGTCGCCTTTCAACACGATTGCCTATCAGCATGCCACGGCGAACGGCGCGGTCTGGCTGATGCAGACCTATTGGCTCTTCAGCGTCGTGGAAAGGGCCGCGAGCCTGGATCCGGAAAAGATCATCAAAGTCTGGGAAAACGATTCTTATCGTTTTGTCAACGGCAAGGTGATCAGGATGAGAGCCTGCGATCACAAAGCGGTTCAGGATCTGGCCATTGTAGAATACGTGCCGCCGGAGGAGCAGAAAGTGTCGTTCAACATTCCTCCTTATTACTGGTTTAAGAATGCTTCTTATACCGGACCTGTTTACAGGATTCCGGCGGAGAAGATCCTCCCCTGGATGGACCAGAATCTGGATCGGTGCAAAGGCAAGAATGGCTGGGGTGAATAAATCGCCCGTTGAAACAAGGTTTGATCAGGCGCGGAACTTCTTTTCCCGCGCCTGATCAACTCCCCTCCGGAGCGCCGTCTCGTTTGCATCTCAGGTCCGCCCTTACGCGAATTCGCTTAGGTTTCCGATATATCGTCAAGGGGCAGGTTTCTGTTTACTTCCCGGTTTTTGCTTCGCCTTCTCCGTCTTCAAATCCCTTGTAACGGATCATTCGTTCATTGCTTGAGCTGTTGGAACTCGTCTCGTCGGCAACCGCTTTGTCTTTCATTCTTTTCGAGGACAGTCTGTTTTCTTTCTTCACGGGGGAGGTTTCGGTATTTCCCTGCCGGTTTTCGACAGAGACTTCATTTTGAATGGTCATTTTACCGGCGAGGGCAACTCCCCCAAGAGCGAAGAACAGAAAGATCGTCAAAACGATTGATAGACATTTTTTCATCATCAGCCCCCCCTCGTTCAATCAACGTAAAGTGTCAGTAAGGTCAGCGAATCGATTATATTCGAATAGTAGAAAGAATCAGGCCCGGTATTCCAGACGATTCGCACGTCATACGAATCTGCGGCAAGATCGTAAAAATGCATGGAATCGGCGGGTGCTATGGGGGACGTAATCTGATTCGGTCCCCAGCTTCCCGAACCGGCAGGTGAGATGTAGATCCCGGTAATCATGGCGCCGGCTGTATCATTGACGATTCTGAGCGAACCGGAAAAACCCGAATTGTAGGCGACAAGGTCCGTTGTCTCCCAGACATAGATGGGAATG
>SBEK01000083.1 GCA_009668925.1 Deltaproteobacteria bacterium | reverse complement strand
GACATTTCAGTCGCTCCTCTATGACACAAGCGTCGCCGCCGCCTGTGGCCGTCGTCGCCTGCGTTTTGCGCCCCAACGGACCTTCGCGCTCCATCCGGCGATGACGCCGGAGTCGTTTTTTCGCAGCAGGGTTTTTGCCGCCCGGAGAGCCCTGGCCGGTGGTGATCGCCTTCCCGACGCTCCGGACAGGGTGGCACGCGAGTTGCAATCCTGGAAGAGGCAAGAAAGTCAGTCGGGTTCTCTGACGGCAAGGATGCAGGATTTGCAGCGTGGATGACAACCGGTTTGGCCGGCTATTATCGCAGAAGGGAGAAGGCATATGCTGGCATCTCTGAAGTTGCTTGATCTGATGGCACATAATTCGGAAGCGATAGCTGCTCTTTGGGCCAGAGACGTTACCAGAAATGAAAAGACTCCATTTTATCATTACCTGAAAGAAGATTATCTGATTCCTCAAGCCGCGGATTTTTATCGAAAGCTGAGCAGCATCTATACGCTGAAAGACCCTTACCCCGTCATTCATGAAGTGATGTCGAAATTTGCCGAAAAGCGCTTCCGGGAAGGTGTGCCCCTGCATGAAGCCCTTTATTCCATTATTCTGATGCGGCGCCATATCTGGCTGTATGCCGAATTTCAGGCCATCTTTATTACGATAGCGGAGCAGCGCCAGGCGCTCGACAGCCAGACCCGGACCATCCTCATTTTTGACTACATCAGTTACGCGTTATCCGAAAAATATGTTTCATTGATGGGAGGATCTCCCGGAAAAAATAAGACGAGGTGAACGAACCGTGGCCGAACAAACGAATCAAGGAAAGGTTTTATCCATCCGCAGCAGTGTCGTAGATGTCCGTTTCCCCGTGGCGCCGCCGATCCGCAACGTGCTCACGGCGGGTGAAAAAAACGAGTACATTATCGAAGTGTTTACGCAACTGGATAACAACACCATCCGCGGCGTGGCCCTGACGCCGACGCAGGGACTGGCGCGCGGAGCCATTGTGACGGACACGGGCAAACCTTTCGCCGTGCCGGTCGGGAGCCCGCTTCTGGGGCGCGTGTTCAACGTCTTTGGAAACACGATCGACAAGAAAGGCGGCGTCGAGGGGTGCGAAGTCCGCTCCATCCACCGCGAACCCATTCCGCTGCGCGACCAGTCCACCGTCTCCGAAATATTTGAAACCGGCATTAAAGCCATCGATGTTCTGGCACCCCTGGAACGCGGCGGCAAAGCCGGTCTTTTCGGAGGCGCGGGCGTCGGCAAAACCGTTTTGATCACCGAGATGATTCATAACACGGTGAGTGCGCATGAAGGCATGAGCATCTTCTGCGGAATCGGCGAACGCTGCCGGGAGGGCGAAGAGCTTTATCGCGAAATGGAGGAAAGCGGCGTTCTGGGGAATACCGTCATGGTCTTCGGCCAGATGAACGAACCGCCCGGCGCGCGTTTCCGCGTCGGCCACGCGGCGCTGACCATGGCCGAATATTTCCGCGACGACGCGAAGCAGGACGTCTTGCTGATGATCGACAATATCTTCCGGTTTATCCAGGCGGGAATGGAAGTCTCGGGCCTTCTCGGTCAGCTGCCGTCCCGTCTGGGATACCAGCCGACGCTGGCGACGGAGCTTGCCGAACTCGAAGAACGGATCTGCAACACCAAAACGGGCGCGATCACATCCATCCAGGCGGTCTACGTGCCGGCGGACGATTTTACGGATCCCTCCGCGGTGCATACCTTCGGCCATCTTTCCGCGACCATTGCTTTGTCGAGGAAGCGAGCCAGTGAAGGGTTGTATCCGGCCATCGACCTTCTGCAATCCGGCTCCAAGATGCTGATGCCGAACATCGCCGGAGAGCGCCACTACAAAATTGCTCAGGAAATCCGCCGGACGCTGGCGGTCTATGAAGATTTGAAGGATATCATCGCGATGCTGGGCATCTCCGAACTGTCCCGGGAGGATCAGCGCACCGTGTTCCGCGCCCGCCGTCTGGAGCGCTTCTTTACCCAGCCGTTCTTCGTCACCGAACAGTTTACCGGCACGGCCGGGAAGATGGTTTCCCGCGAAGATACCTTAAACGGCTGCGAACGCATCCTCAACGACGAGTTCGCGGACATTCCGGAGAGGGCGCTTTATATGATCGGCCCCATTGAAGAGGCGAAGTTTGAAAATGTTGCTTAAAATTTTATTGCCGGCGGAAGTCATGATGGTTCAGGAAGTCAAAAAAATCGTCGCGGAAGCGGAGAACGGCTCGTTTTGTCTGATGCCCAATCACATTGATTTCGTGGCGACGCTGGCCCCCGGCATTTTTTCCTATGAGCTCGCTTGCGGAGGGCAGGAATTGCTGGCGATGGATGTCGGCACACTGGTGAAAAAAGGATCGGACGTGCTGGTGTCCACACGCAACGCGGTGAAGGCGCCGGACCTGGGAAAACTCAAGGAAGTGGTCGTGCAGCAGTATGACGTCCTGGACGAGCGGGAAAAAATGGTCCGGTCGGCCGCCGCCAAACTGGAGGCGAGTCTGATCAGGCGCTTCGTCGAACTGAAATAACTGCGTGTTAAAACGCCCGTCTGCTGCGTGACTTAGGCGCCCTTTCTCGTTGCGGCGTATTCAAGGATACGCCTCACATCGAAGGGCTTGCAAGCCTTGCAACCGGACATTTTAACGCACAGTACAGGTGCATGGTTCAACGTGGGGAACGGTCGCGACCGTTCCGTACAGTTCAAACGTCGAACATAAAACGAGGTTCTGAAGATGGTTGAAATACGACGCACAAACGGCAAACGCCGGAAAAAGATGGCGGATCACTTCACCGAACAGGTTGCCAGAAAAGAAGCGCTGCGCCAGAAGGGACTCCGTCATAAGGACGAAACCGTCTGGTTCGGCCTGGGCATGTTCGGCATTGTCGGCTGGGCGGTGGCCATTCCGACGCTGATCGGCGTGGCGCTCGGGCTGTGGATCGACCGCACCTGGCCCAGTCAGTATTCCTGGGCGCTCATGGGACTCGTTGCGGGGGTGGTTGTCGGCTGCATCAATGCGGCCTACTGGGTGAGAAAAGTCCGCAGCAAGATTATCGAGGAAGAATAAGATGACGCTGTCCAACATGATGATTTTGGCGGCGGCTTTTGCCGCCGGGCTGATTCTCGGGGCATTTTATTTCGCTGCGCTGTGGGAGACCGTGCGCCGCCTTTCCTGCGCGGCAAGCCCCGTGAAGCTGATGCTGGGGAGTCTCGGTTTACGGATGGCTGTGTTGACAACAGGGTTTTATTTTATCATGGGGGGCCATTGGGAGCGATTGGCTTTGGCTCTGCTGGGTTTTGTCGTGATGAGGAAGATTCTGACTTACCGCCTGGGGCCGCAAAATACGGCCCAAGCGGCGCGCTCATAAAAATCAGCGCATCATTTTTGCATCCGTTCAAGGAGTCGCTATGGAGATTGTATCCCTCAATCAGATCAGTCCCGATCAGGTGATCATCTGGAGCTGGAGTTTCATCACCATCAATGCAACCATTCTTTATACGTGGCTGGTGATGGCCATCCTGGTCGTCGGTTCCTGGTTTGTGACGCGCAATCTGTCTTCGGAAATGAATGTGTCGCGCTGGCAGCATTTTCTGGAAGTGATCATCTCCATTATCCGGGGCGAAATCGGTGAGATGACGAAGAGGGGGGCGGATAAATATATTCCTCTGGTCGGGACGCTCTTTTTGTTTATCTGCGTATCCAACGTTCTGGTGATTGTCCCGGGGTTTGTCGCGCCGACATCGTCCATGACGACCACGGCGGCGCTCGCATCCTGCGTGTTTATTGCCGTTCCGTTCTACGGCATATCGCGCAACGGCCTTTTCCATTATGTGCGGGAATATTTTCAGCCCAACTTCATCTTCTTTCCCTTCCACGTCATGGGGGAATTGTCCAGAACACTGGCTCTTACCGTTCGTCTTTTCGGCAACATTATGAGTCATGAAAAGGTTGTCGGCATTCTGCTCGCGGTGACACCTTTCCTGTTCCCGGTGGTCATGCAGATTCTGGGGCTGCTCATCGGGGTGATTCAGGCCTATATTTTTGCGATCCTTTCCATGGTCTATATCGCTTCGGCGCTTTCCGCTGAAGACGAAGTTCATCATCCACAGACGAAACAAGAGGGCGTGAGCGCTTAAAAAACAATTTTATAAAGGAGGAGTATTTATGGACAGCATCAGTCTCGTCGCAATGGCATCGATTTTCGGTGCGGGTTTGGCAATGGCCATTGGTTCAATCGGTCCCGGGCTGGGGATGGGGCAGGCAATCTCCCAGGCGCTGGCGGCAATCGCCCAGCAGCCGGATGAGAGGAATTCTCTGACCAGAACGCTGTTTGTGGGACTGGCCATGATTGAATCCATCGCCATTTACTGCTTCGTTATTTCCATGATTCTGATCTTCGCCAATCCGTTCTGGGGTTTCATTATCAAGTGAGGGGGATAATCCATGCATATCGACTGGTTTGTTTTTTTAGCGCAGATCTTTAACTTCCTCCTGCTGATGTACCTGCTGAAGCGCTTTCTTTACGGGCGGATCATCAAGGCGATGGATGACCGTGAAGCAAAAATCGCGGCGCGTTTCGCCGAGGCCGATGAGTTGAAAGCCAAAGCCAATGAGGCGGCCGAGCTTTATGAAAAACGCAACCAGATGCTCAACGAAAAGAAAGAAATCATGCTCAACGAGGCGACGATGGCCGCCGACGCCAAGCGCAAAGAACTGATGGACAAAGTCCGCGTGGAAGTCGAACAGGTTAAAGCGCGCTGGCAGGACATGTTGACCCGCGAGCAGGACGCTTTCTTTTACGATTTGCGTCAGCGGGCGGCCAAACAGCTGTATGCCACGGCGCGCAAGGCTCTGTCCGACCTCGCGGACGCCGATCTGGAAGAGAGAATCGTCGATGAGTTTCTCCGCCGGATCCAGGCGCTCGATGCGGAAAAAAGCGTTCAGATGCGCCAGGCCATCAGAGGAGGAGGCAATCGGGTGACCATACAGAGCGCTTTCGGCATTCCGGCTCCGAGGCAGGCCGAGATCGAGGAGATCCTGAAAAAGCAGATCACCAATGGGTTTACGATCCGCTATACGCGTGAACCCGATATCGTGTCGGGCATTGAACTCAGGGTGAACGGGCATAAAATCGCCTGGAGCCTTAACGAATATCTGGAGACGCTTGTGGAGAACTTGACGGAAACCCTCCAGAAAGAAGCGCATGCGGCGTAGAAGACAGGCTAATAGACTGTAGACTGTAGGCTATTAGCCAAACAGCTTGCCCTAACAGCCTACAGTCTAAAAGACTACAGCCTAGCACAGGAGGCTTGGAATGAATTCAGAGGCGAACAAACTGGAAAGCCAGGAACTGAAGACTTTTCTGGATGATACATTTGATACGATGGATAAAGTCCTGGATGGGCAGAATGCGGAGCTCCGCCAACTGGAGGTCGGCCAGGTGGAGTTTGTCGGACGGGATATTGCGCGGGTCAGCGGGCTGCCGCATATCCGCGCTGAGGAACTGGTCCGCTTTGCCGGAAACTACATGGGGCTGGTCTTCAACATCGACCCGAAAGAAATCGGGGTCGTGATGCTGGACCCCAGTGAAAATCTGCAGGTGGGGGCGGAAGTGCAGCGCACCAAGCGCGTGCTCGATGTGCCGGTGGGAGACGCGCTCCTGGGACGGGTGGTCGATCCGATCGGACGGCCCCTCGACGGCCTGGGCGAAGTGAATACCGTCATGCGCCTGCCTGTGGAGCGACCTGCACCCGCGGTGATGGACCGCGCCCCGGTCGTTGTTCCGCTGCAGACGGGTATCAAGGTGATCGATGCGCTCATTCCCGTCGGGCGCGGGCAGCGCGAATTGATTCTCGGCGACAGAATGACCGGCAAAACAGCCATTGCCGTGGATACGATCATCAACCAGAAGGACACCGGCATTATTTCCATTTATTGCGCCACCGGCAAAAAAAGCGCTGATGTGGCCAAGGTGATTGCCGATTTACGGGATCACGGCGTGATGGGATCATGCATCGTGGTGGTGGCCACCGGTGAAGACACGCCGGGGCTGCAATTTATCGCGCCTTATGCGGCCACCAGCATGGGGGAATATTTCGTCGAGCAGGGCCGGGACGTTCTGATTGTCTATGACGATCTCACGTCGCATGCCCGGGCCTACCGCGAAGTATCGCTGCTACTGCGACGCCCGCCGGGCCGCGAAGCTTTTCCGGGCGATATATTTTACATTCACTCCCGGTTGCTGGAGCGCTCCACACATATGAAGCCGGAATTGGGCGGCGGATCGTTGACGTCATTGCCGATTACGGAAACGGAAGCGCAGGACATGTCATCGTACATTCCGACGAACCTGATTTCCATCACAGACGGACAGATTTATCTCTCGCCGGTTCTTTTCAGCAAAGGCATTCTGCCGGCGGTGGATGTCGGAAAATCCGTTTCCCGGGTGGGCGGCAAGACACAGCTGCCCGCTTACCGGTCCGTGGCGGGAGACCTCCGGCTCTCCTACTCGCAGTTTGAAGAGCTGGAATCCTTCTCCCGTTTCGGGACGAGACTGGATGATTCTACGCGAAGGACGCTGGAGCGCGGCTGGCGCGTCCGCGAAATTCTGAAACAGGGGCAGTACAAACCGCTTCGGGCGTCTGAACAAATCGCTTCCCTCCTGTCGGTGACCGGCGGCGCGCTGGACTGTGTTCCGACGGAAAAAGTCCGGGAGGTGGAAACACACCTGCTGGCCGCCGTCAACGAACATCTGCCCGAATTGTGCGGACGGATCGAAGCGGGCAAGAAGCTGGAAATGGCGGACCGCGACAGCATCATGAATAAAATCAAACCGGCGATTGCACCTTTTGAAGAAGTTGAGGACGCCAATGCAAACAACTGAGTCCCTGAAGCGGAGGATGAAAAGCGCCGGTGATCTTTTGTCGGTCGTGAAGACGATGAAGGCGCTGGCGGCGGTGAGCATCCGTCAATACCAGAAGGCGGTGGATTCCCTGCGCGATTACAACCGGGCCGTCGAGATGGGTCTGCAGATCGTGCTCAAGGAGAGAATGGGCGCCATGCTCGAGCGCAAGACCGCGGCGATGAAGCGCATGGGCGTGATCGTTTTCGGTTCGGACCAGGGCTTGTGCGGACAACTGAACGAACAGATTTCCGTCTTCATGCTGGATTACGCCAAAAGCGCGGGCATCAAGAAGGAAAACCGAAAAGTGCTGTCCGTCGGCGCGCGCGTCGCCGACTATGTGGAAGACGCCGGCCAAACGGTGGATGAGTTATTGCCGACGCCCGGTTCCACGGCGGGGATCACGCCGCTGGTTCAGGAAATCATCATGATCATCGATGAGTGGCATTTCCGTCAAAACGTTGATCACTTTTTTCTGTTTTACAACAAATATGAAAGCGGCGCCACCTATCATCCCCACCAGGTGCAGCTGCTGCCGGTGAACCGGGAATGGCTCAAAGAGATTGCCAAAAAGAAATGGGATTCCAAATCCCTGCCGATTTTCCGGATGGACGGCGATCAAATCTTTTCGTCGCTGATCCGGGAGTATCTTTTCGTGTCGCTCTACCGGGCGTTTGCCGAGTCGCTGGCCAGTGAAAATGCCAGCCGCCTGGCGTCCATGCAGAACGCCGAGAAAAACATTGAAGAACAGCTGCAGGATCTGCACGTGCAGTTCCACCGAACGCGTCAGATGACGATTACCGAAGAGCTTCTCGATATCGTCGCCGGCTTCGAAGCAATGCAGGAAGAGGCATCATAGCGTTCTTGAGAAAGGAGGACCGGCTATGTCAACAGGTTCGGATAAGAGAATTTGCGTTGTCTGTGCGTGGCGGGAAAACTGCACGAAACGTTATCGGGTAAAGGTCAACGCCTTGTTTGATGTGAATTGCCCCGACTATACCCGGGATATCAAACTCAAGGAAAAGGATGTCGATATCCTCGTTGACGATCAGATCATGCGCTGGCAAAAAGAGAAGAAGGAGAAGCCGGGACACGTCATCACACTCTCCAGCGAAACGGGCGCCGGCGGCGGCAGGATCGCCAGAGTTCTGGCCACGGAGCTGCAGATGAATATTGTCGGCAGCGACCTCATCCAAAAAGTCGCGGAAAGCGCGCACATGAGCGACAAGGTGATTAAATCCCTGGACGAAAAGAGCATCTCACTATTAGACAGTCTGATCAGTTCATTCTTTGAAGCGCGCCACATCTGGCCCAATGAGTACATCCGTCATTTGTCGATGGTGATGCACACGAATGCGGAGCACGGCAATATCATCATTATCGGCCGCGGCGGCTGCTTCATTTTGAAAGACAAATCGTTTCGTGTGCGTATTATTGGACCCGAGGCCATGCGGGTGGAGAAGGTCATGCGTGATCGTCAACTGTCGCAAGCGGATGCACTGGCCTTTGTGCACAAATATGATGAATATCAGGTCGGCTTCATGAAGAAATATTTCAATGAAGACATTAACGATTCGAAGCATTACGATATGGTGGTGAATACGCAGCACGTTGATATTGAAAGCGCGGCCGAGGCCGTTAAAAAAGCGTTTCTCTCATGGAGAGCCATGCGCGGGTGAAAGATCCGTCAGGCGTCTTTTGAATGGAAGGGCAGTGGTGTTTGCTCATGACAAACTTCGAGCGTGATTTGCTTTTGGGATTGGCGGAAGAGATTATTCTGCAGCTGAGAAACCGGATTGCCGAGATTGAAAATCTTCATCCCCGGGAGTCGGCTCTGGGCATCGCCACGTTTCAGGAGCGTCTGCACGCGATTGAACATTTGCGGGATTCCGTGAAGCAGGATCGTGAACTCGCCGTCTGACCGGCGCTTATGATTTGGCCTGATCGCCGTTGGGGATGGCGCGCAGGTAAATAAAGATGGTTGTGCCGACGCCGGGAAGCGATTCCATGCTGATCAGGCCGTTGTGATATTTAATGATGGAATCGCAGATCGCCAGCCCCAGGCCTATGCCGCCGCGTTCCTTTTTCTCCTTGGTCGTAAAATAAGGATCAAATACTCTGGAGAGATTTTCCCGGGGGATGCCGACGCCGCGGTCCTTGACGATGATCCGGACGTAGTTGCCTTCGCCCAGAGCGCGGATATTGGTTGCCGTACTCGTGTTTTCGGCGATGACTTCCATGACGCCGCCGTCGGGCATGGCTTCTTTGGCGTTCGTGACGATGTTTTCGATCACCTGTCTGATCTGCATCGCGTCTACTTCCACGGGCCACAGGTCGGGAGAGATCACCGGCCGGCACGTTACGTTGGAGCCGGCCAGCGTTTTCTGGACGGTTTCCTTGACCAGATCGCAAATGCGTTCGATTTTTTTCACCGGATACCCGCCCTGGGCGAACGTGATCAGCCGATGCGCCAGTTCCTTGGCCTGCAGACCGGCCCGCTCCGCAATCGCCAGGCCGTTTTCAAGAATTTTATCTTCTTCATTGGCGGATATTTTTGCCAGAAAGACGTTGCGGAGAATGGCTGTGAGCAGACTGTCGAAGTCCTTGGCGACGCCGTCGGCAAAGGTGCCCAGGGATTCGAGCTTCGTCCGCTGGAGAAGTTCTTCTTCGGCCGTTTTCTGATCCGTGATGTCCTCCAGGGTCTCCATGGCGCCGAAGGTCTTGCCGCTCGAATCGCGGATGCAGGCCGACGTGATCCGGAACCATTTTCCCTTTCCGCCCAACTCGGGGAAAAACTGGGTGACCTCGTAGGCGTTTTTGAGAACCTTGGATTTCGTGACCTCACCCGTGTACAGGGAGGTGGAATTTTCGTCGATCTTGTCATTCAGAATCAAGTCCGCCATGCAGGAGCGCGGGGAGGCATAGAAGGCCCGCCACTGCTGGTCCGTGTCCAGAACCTGCCGGGCCTCGATGCCGGAAAGTCCCTCCAGCGCCTTGTTCCAGTGCAGGATTTTGTGCTCCGTGTCGATGACGAAGGTCGGAATTGGAGAACTCTGAATGATGCTGCGGAGGATCTGCTGATCGTTGCGGCCCCGCCAGATCGCGTAAACGAAGCTGACAATAGCCGTTGCCGCCAGAAAGAATATAAAGAGAAGAAAATGAAGTTGCATGATATTTCCCGTATTGCCGAATGTCCGGTTTCGGAATCACGATCCGATCATATCATTCCACTGCACAACATACCGCCTCAAGCGTTCTCAGGCGTCACTGAATAGCAAGGATAAGCCGAAATTGCAAGATTCTAATGATGGTGGCCGGTTTCACGCCGGTACGGGAGTGCGGCCTGCGGCATTCGTTCAAAATTTAAACGCATTTTGCCGGGCATCGCCCGGAAATGCCTGATTTAAATCCGCTCTTGACAAACGGTTCCTCTCCGATGATAGTATCGGACAGCTTTTCCGTTCTGCGCGTCGTAAAGGAGATCCAACCAACCCATAAGCATTTATTAAATCAAAGAGGCCGGATATGCGAAAAAGAAATACCGGATATGTCGTTTTTTCCGTTGTCTTCATTTTTCTCCTGGTGTCCGCTGTTTATACGGCGCAAAACGCGAGCGGGCAAAACGGAGCAAAACCCTCCGGCGAAACCTGCTACAAATGCCATCCCCAGATCAAATCGCTCAAAGAAGGTTCCCGGCATGCGGCGCTTCCCTGCGATATGTGCCACAGCGGCCTTTCCGGGCACTTGCAGAGTTTTCAGCAAAGGCCGGTAACGGCCATCGACCAGGCCGTCTGCGGTAAATGCCACGGCAATCAGGCTGAAAGTCTCATGCGGATCAACTATCAGGCGCAGGCCCGCAAAGAAAAAGGCACGCCGGCCGGCCGTTCTCCTCTGCAGGAAAAACTGCTGGCCCCCCACGGCTTCACCAAAGAGCACAACGAACCGCGGGCGCACGTCTTCATGGTGACCGACCAGTTTGCGGTGGACCGTTTTATCGGCGGACGATTCCAGTATAAGAAAGGCTTTGCCGGCATTAATCAAACAGGCAAGGCGTGGGACGTCCTCTATGATACGAGCAAAGAACTGCCCGAGACCGCCAAGGCCGGCAACGCCACCTGCATCAAGTGCAAAACCTCCGACCACATTCTTCAGTGGAAATACATGGGCGACAAGGACCCGAAGGCCAAATGGGACCGGGGCTCCGATATCCTGGCCTTCGCCAAGGCAACGCAAAACCCGATGGGCTGCATTCATTGCCATGACGCGCACGGCGCGGCGCCCCGGGTGGTCCGCGACGCGCTGATTGACGCGATCGACCAGGACGGCGCGAAAATCTTCGCCCGCGGCGGTAAAACGGATCTGAAGGTCATTGATTTCCGTGGCTTCCGGAAAATCGGCGTCATGAGCAAAACCGATTCCCGGATGATGTGCGCCCAGTGCCATGTCGAGTATGCCTGCAATGCCGGATTCGAATTTGATACCGGCAAAAAAATCGGCTATGACGACCGGCGCACCAACCACTACCCCCTGAAAAATGCCAACGACATCCTGGCGCACTATAAAAAACTTAATTTCTATGACTTCAAACACGCGGTAACCGGCGCGAGACTGGTCAAACTGCAGCATCCGGAGGCCGAAACCTACTGGGGCAGCGTCCACGACAGAGCCGGTATCCAGTGTCATCAGTGCCATATGCCGCAGGCCAAAGACAAACTGGGAAGGACTTACACCAATCACGGCGTCATCCGCCCCATTCACGCCATCAAGGAAGCTTGCCTGGGCTGCCACCCCAATTTCACGGAGAAGGAAAAGCATTATCAGATCGAGGCGGCCCAGAACTATATCAAAGGCAAGATGCGGAAGGCTGAGTACTGGCTGGCAAAATTGATCGACGCCTATGAAGCGGCCCAAAGAGCCGGAGTTCCGGAAGCGGCGCTGGCCGAGGCCAGGGAAAGACATGAAGAAGCGCACGTGCTCTGGGAATGGTGGACGGCCGAAAACAGCGACGGTTGGCACAATCCGGACCTGGCCCGAGAAAGTCTGACCGCGTCCGTCATCGCCTCGAAAAAAGGCATCGAGGCGCTCAGCAAAGCCAGGGGAACCAAATGAAAAAAAGATGGCCTGCTGATGGAGAAAGACGCTCCATCCGGCGGGCCATCTTTTCAGAACAGCCGGAAAAAGAGAACGGGATTTGCCGGGAACGCTGGTGCAGTGCGTCGTAAATCTCTTTGCACAGACTCAGGACGCATTACACCGGAACAAGGGGCTGCAGCCCCTTGTTCTAAAGTGACCGGATTTGCATCAATGACAGAAACGCCGCACTATGCTTATGTAAAGAAGTGTCAGACGCACTATACCGGCGGGGGTCCCCAACGACGGTCATTGCGAACAGAGCCCAGCTCTGCACGGCAATCTCTATCCTCTTATCGTCATTGGAAGCGCCACTCCTTGGTCCTCTTTCAGTTTAATGGAGCCAACCTTCGGGCGGCGTGGTAACCTCTTTTCCCTCGTTAGTTATCATCCAAAGAATTAATTGTTGAATTCGCTTCAATACATCGAATAAAATTATAGGCAGGCCGTTGAAATATCCGTTTCCGGCTTTCGTATGCGACAAGTAATCTATCATGGATGGACGGTCGGCGAGGCGCTGTCGGGATTAAACCTGATCGATCAGAAATTATGACTGGAGCCATCGTGTTGACTGCTCCGTAATCTTGCAGGTCCTGCCGTTCGATCTCAATTTTCTTCTTCGTGCCGCACCATAATCAGTTTGTTCGTTTCAAAGCCCAGCGCGGCGGCTTTGTCAATCAGGCGTTTTTTGACGTCATTATCCAGTTTCGGCAAGCGGGCCAGAATCCACAAGTAGGACTTGTCAGGGCCGCACACCAGCGCGGCAGTATAATTTTTTTGATCCAGGTCGAGAATAACATAGGAACCGTAAAACGGGCCGAAGAAGGAAACTTTCAGAAATCCCTGATCGGGGCGGTTTACAAAATAGGCCTTGCCTTGAACTTCTTTCCACCTGTTTTCCGCCGCCGAATAACCCCGGTTGATCACCCGGATGCCGCCGTCAGACCTCAGGCTGTATTCGGCGCTCACCCCGGATAAGCCGCGCTCGAAGGAATGGTCGAGGCGGGCGATTTCATACCATTTGCCCAGATACCGCTCCACCTGAAAGTTTTCCACGGGCAAAACACCCTCGGGAAGCCTTACGCATCCGGCCAGCAGCAGGACCAAAAACAAAACAACTTTTTTCATATCCGATCCTTTACATTGCGTCTGGGATGCTTTAACCTACTTTAAACTGGCATAAAATCAAGGGGGGAATCATGGAACTTGCCGAATACTTCAAAAAGGCTAAAGGCGTCAGCATTCTTTCCACCGCTGATTCGCAGGGAAAAGTCAACGCAGCCATTTACGGCCCTCCGCACTTTATGACAGAAGATACGGTCGCCTTTATCGCCGCAGACCGGCTCACCCATGCCAATCTGCTCGTGAACCCTTCCGCGGTTTATCTTTTCAAGGAAGACGGTTCTTACGAAGGAAGAAGGCTTTACCTGACCAAAACCCACGAAGAGAAGGACTCGCCGCTCATTGACGAAATCCGCCGGCACAAGAACAAAAAAGCGGCGGGCGACGTTAAAACAGAATCGAAGTTTCTGATCTACTTTACAATCGACAAAGTATTGCCGTTGATCGGCGACGGCCAATAAACCCGGATCATTGACTGCCCCGTCTTCCCGATGTCCAATCGGGGGCGGCTGGGCAAAAAATCTTACACAGGAGGCTGGATCATGAAAATTTTCATGACGGGCGGTACGGGGTTCGTGGGCACGGCGCTTACCCGGCGGCTGATTGCCGCAGGTCATCGCGTAACGATTCTGACGCAATCGGAAAACGACACCCGGCTGCGCATGCCGAACCTCGCGTACCTGATCGGCAACCCCACTCTCCCCGGAGAATGGCAGACGGCCGTGAAGGATCATCATACAATCATTAACCTGGCCGGTGCTTCCATCTTCAGCCGCTGGACGGATGAACAGAAAAGAATTCTGCGCGCCAGTCGGATGGACACCACCCGGAATCTGGTCGAGGCCCTGCCCGCGGACGCCCGTCAAATCACGTTTTTCAGCACATCCGCCGTTGGCTATTACGGTTTTCATGAAGATGAAGTGTTGACGGAATCGTCGCCGGCAGGAACGGATTTTCTGGCGCGTCTCGCCGCCGACTGGGAAACCGAAGCCCTGCGGGCGCAAGTGAAAGGCGCGCGGGTTGTCATCACGCGCTTTGGCATTGTGCTGGGACAAAACGGAGGCGCGCTGGGGCAGATGATCCCTCTTTTCAAATACTTCCTGGGCGGTCCGCTGGGTTCAGGACGCCAGTGGTTTTCCTGGATCCACATGCAGGATCTGACCGAAGCTTTTATTTTTCTGCTGGGGCATCCGGAAATTTCCGAGGCGGTGAATCTTTGTTCGCCCAATCCCGTCCGCAATAAAGACCTGGGAAGGGCTCTCGGCCGCGTTTTGCGGCGTCCGTCCTTTCTGCCTGCGCCCGCCTTTATGATGGAATTGATCCTGGGCGAGTTTGGTTCGGTTCTGCTCAAAGGTCAGCGCGTCATCCCCCGACGCCTGCTGGACGCCGGTTTTTCCTTTGTCCACCCGGACATCGAAGAATCCCTCACGAGCATCATTCATTCATAAACGAATGCGCATAAACGGGCGCCGGTCTTGAACAGCCGAGGGGGATGCCGGTAAAAAAAGAAAATTACTTTGCTCGAGCGCTTGCGGCTGGCCGGAGCACATGCCACGATGTTGCCCGGACCGGCCCTTCTTTTTGCCGAAGCCGGTCTCCTTCCCTTTGGCATCTACAACTGCTTCTTTCTTTTCTTGCGGCCGGCCTTCTTTGAACGAGGCGTATCCATCGTCTCGCAGAATCCTGCAGGTTGTTTTTATGACTTTACTCTTTTCCAGTGTCCCCATTTATCAGGGGTTAAAACGAAATGTTTCATAATTTGTTGATTTCTTTTTCGATATGCACTAGTTTACATCCACAAAAGAAATCTTATTCGCGAGGTGCCTTATGTCATCTAAATTGTTCACTTCGGGCAGCATTATCGTCAGTCTCCTCTTTATCGTTGGTTTTAGCGGACCCGTGCAGAGCCAAACGTTAAACCCGGTATTGGAACAGCAATTCCTGGATGCCAAGACAGCCCTTCTTGCGGCGCAGTCGGCACAGGCAGACAAGTACGCACCGGATAAACTGAAAGAAGCTGCGGAGTGTATGACCCGGGCGGATCAGGCGCGCCTGACGAAGGACGAAATAGAATTTTCACAGGCCACGCGTATGGCCCGTGCTTTCGCCGAGCTGGCGACCGTCTCGTCTGAATTAGAGATCAAACGGGAAAAACAGGCGGCTGTTCAGATTGAACTGCAAAAAATCAAAGCCGAGATTCAAGGTCTGGAAAAAGAAAGATAGGAGGCGGGATATCCATGAAATACGGTAAACGGACTGTTATATTTCTTATGATTGTTGTCATCACGGGGATTGCTGCTTTCCTGCCGATTGCCGCCTCGGCCGCGGGTTTGTCTTCGGATATCGAAGCGGCAAAAGCAGCCATTGATAAGGCGCGCCTGGCCGGAGCGGACACAAGCGCGTCCAATGATTTGAAACAGGCCAAGTCCTGGTTGGAACAGGCGGAAAAGGAGTATGCCCAGTCGCAATCGTTCTGGTCCCGCGGCGTTAAATTGATTACGTCTGATGAAAAGAAGAGAAAAGAAATCCAATATCTGGCAGCAATGGCTAGAATTCATGGACAGATTGCCGAAGCAAAGTCTTTGCAGTCGGCTGTTTCCCTCGAATTGACAGACACACAAAAGCAACTGGCGGACTATCAGAAAACACTGGATGTGCTGAAAAAAAAGTCGGCCGAAGCGGCGCAGGCCAGAAAAATTAAGGCTCAGGCGGAAACCCAGCAGAAAGAATTGGAACAGGAAAAGAAAAAAGCCGCCCTTCTGGAGTCCAAAAAAGCAAAGGAGTTGGAGGAAGCAAGAAGAAAAGTTGCTGAACTCGAAGCACTCAAGCGGAAAGAACTGGAGGAAGTCAGTTCGAAAGGTCAGCTGCTTGCCTCCCAAAGGGCAAAGGAAGAAGAGGAACTGAAAGTTTTGCAGCAAAAAATGGCATACCTGGAGAAGATCAAGGCCATGACGGCGGATGCGGCAAAAATTTCCGACGTTAACGTGATACCGGTTGACACGGGAGTACTGATTACCGCCGCGGCCGCCAACATTTTTTCGGCAAAGAATGACATCATTCCCCGGGGCAAATCCCTGTTGGATCAGGTGGCCGGTTATTTAGAAAAATATCCTGCGGGCGCGGTCATGATAAGCTGTTATACAGATAATGCCGGAAAGGCAGACAAAAATCGCCTGATCACCGAAAAACGCGCTCAAAAAGTGAAAGGCTATCTTGTGGATTTCCATAACATTGCCGCTGATCGAATTGCTATCCAAGGCCTGGGCTCAACCCAACCCGTCGCCGACAACAACACGGCAGCCGGTCGTGCCCTCAATCGCCGGGTGGAAATTGCAGTGGCAGTGGGGTCAAATCCTTGATCTTGACATTTGACCAGCGGATGTTGTGACCGGGCGGGATGTCCGCAGAAAACAAAATTTCATGGCCGGCGCTGCGGGTTAAAATATATAATGTCTATTGCGCTTATGACGGTGCCGCCGCCTTTGGGCGGCACGGCAGCTCGCAAGGCGAGCTTCACCATGACAACATGATTGCCGTTTTTGCCGTGAGCAACATCCATTCCATTCACGCCATCTGATCCGAATTCCGGTTATCCATATGCTGATTTCTTTATTTGAGACAAAAAATGGTTGACAAAGAATCGGCATTCGTTTAAATACTATCAAAACA
>SBEK01000276.1 GCA_009668925.1 Deltaproteobacteria bacterium | reverse complement strand
GTCATAGTGCTATCTCTATGTAATTATTTAATATAAATACTCTGTCATCTCTGGCATGTTTATTGTAGTTAATCCGACAGCTTTAGAATTTCGTCTTATTGTCGATGAGATCGATGTAGTTATGATGAATTCATCGAAACATTATCGGAAATCAAACTTTCATCCTACCAAAAAAAGAAAGGAGAACGGATGTGAAAAAGGGAAAAATACTTAGTGTTTTTTTGATGATCGGTATAGCGCTTTTGTTATGCACTAGCCCGGCTCTGGCGGCAGGCAAGAAGGTACTGTTCATCGATTCTTACCATACAGGCTACGCCTGGAGCGATGGGCAGATTCAGGGCGCCAAAAACCTCCTGGCGGGAAGATACGATTTCAAAGTCATTCATATGGATACCAAGCGCAATCCCGCAGCAGATGCTCAGAAAAAGGCGGCGGAAAGGGTCAAAGCGGAAATCGATTCCTGGAAGCCGGACGTCGTGATTGCGGCCGACGACAATGCCTCGAAATTGGTCATCGTGCCTTTCTACAAAAATTCAAGTGTCCCCTTTGTTTTCTGCGGCGTTAACTGGGACGCCTCAGCGTACGGTTTCCCCTCCAATAATGTGACCGGTGTATTGGAAGTTTCCGTTGTGAAGCCGCTTTTCGACACGATGAAAAAATATGCCAAAGGCAGCCGCATAGCCTTTCTTGGAAAAGACAATGAGACGGATCGCAAGGAAGCGGACATGATTTCGAAGAAATTTGGCATGACGTTCTCGTCGGTCAAGTTTGTCAATAACTTTGAGGAATGGAAGACGGCTTACGGTAAACTGCAGGATGAGGCCGATATGCTTTTCGTCGTCAACAATGCCGGCATTAATGGCTGGAACGACACAGAAGCAAAGAAAATCGTCAGAGAAAAAGCGAAAATCCCCACCGGCAGCTGTCACGATTTTATCGCTCCCTTCGTCCTGATCGACTATGCCAAATTGGCCGAAGAGCAGGGTGAACTGGCCGCCGGAATGGCGATAAAAATCCTCTCCGGAACGTCGCCGAAAGATATTCCGGTTGTAAGCAACAAGAAGGGGCAAATGTACGTCAATCTGGCCATTGCCAAAAAACTGGGGATCCAGTTCCCTTTGGAGACGCTGAAGGCGGCGAAAGTCATCAATGAATAGGGGATTTGAATATTCATTTCATTTCGTGAGCGAGGTGAAAATGGCTCGATTGCCGTAAGATTGCGACCTCTTCCCCGGTTCCGGGAACCGGGAAGAGGTCATGATCAAACAGGCGGTAAAATTATATCATGCCGAGGCATTTACGCCCGCAATATAATAGGACTTTGTTATGAAAAACTCAATGAAAACAAAGATATTGTTATTAGTCGGCCTCGCTTATTTAATTACAGTCATTGGTGTGGTCGGCCTCACGGTTTACTTGTCGGGAAACATCGCCGATGAGGTGGCCGCCATTGTCGATACCGGACAGGTCGAGGTATATTCGCAGAGGCTGGGTGGGATCGCCGGAGAAATTGATCAGGGCTACCAGAGCCTGCAGACGGTGATCAGCAGCACCGGGATTTCCGGCACCGATATGGCGAAAACCTATGATGCAGAAGCCCAGATAAACGTCATCGGTGCACTGAAAAAGAAATATTATGCGGAAAAACAGTTAAAGGAAACGGATATTTTCCCTTTTATTATCGATGCCCGATCGGATATCATCCTCCATCCATTCTTAGAGAAGGGAAACTCCACACTGAAGCAGGCTGGATTCGCCGAACTCATTTCCGGAGCCAAGCAGAATGTGTTCCAGTATCAACAAGGCAATTTGACAAAGTGGGTATTTTTCAAAAAATTTGATCCCTGGGGCTGGACCGTTTGCTATATCGTTCCCGACAATCTGAAAAATGCCGGGGTCTATAAAGTGAGCAGCCTTCTCGACAACATGGGGTACATGCTGGCCTTGATGATCTTTCTGTTCGCTGTGGCGGTCATGTTGTGTCTCACCTGGTTTATCACCCGGTTTATCACCCGGCCCATCGGAGGGGTGATCCTCGGCCTCAATGACGCTTCGGAACAGGTTGCCGTATCCGCGGCCCAGGTGTCTGCATCCAGCCAGTCTCTGGCCGGGGGAGCGTCCGAACAAGCCGCATCCCTGGAGGAAACCTCTTCGTCCATGGAAGAAATGTCTTCAATGACCAAGCAAAATGCGAATAACGCCGGACAGGCCAGAGCGATGATGGGCGAAGCCGGGCAAATTGTCCAAAAAGTCAGCGGGCATATGGATGAGATGGGCCGGGCCATTGCGGAAATTACGAAAACAAGCGAAGAGACGGCGAAGATTATTAAAACCATCGATGAAATCGCTTTCCAGACCAACCTTCTGGCTCTGAATGCGGCAGTGGAAGCGGCCCGGGCA
>SBEK01000082.1 GCA_009668925.1 Deltaproteobacteria bacterium | reverse complement strand
GGACGACCCCCGCGACCGCCCGGGTCCAATCCAGATAGCGAACCGGCCAGTCGCGGGGGTCGTCCGCCGTGAAATCCGCAATCCGGGCGATCTTGAATCCGCCGATTTTGAAATTAAAAGGCGCCGGCGCGTCGGGCGCGGCCTGGACCACCAGCAGAGGAATGTACAGCACCTTGCCGGCGATAAACGGATCCTGCGGCCAGAGAAATTCGTTTTCACCGAAGAAGGATACAAATTTGTCGTTACGTTTTTTTACGAAATAACGGATCGAGAAGCCCGGGCCCGGCCGGCAGGTGGAAACAGCCACTGTATTGCCCAGCAAAACGTCCATCCCGATGCGGTCTTTTCTGCCCGGCTCATCGGAGACAAACGTGTCGCCGAAGAGCCACAGGGTGCGGTTCTCATCAAGGCCGATGGAATAAGCGCCGTCCGCGCCGTACCAGCCGTCCCGGTCGGGGAAAGCGGGAAGGCATGCCGCGGGGCGCACGATCGGTCCCAGGGCCTGACAGGAAAGGAAAATAAAGCTTAAACCCAGCAGGATCACGAAAGTCGTGATTTGCTGAACGGGGCTCGCATGTCGGAAAAGACTCATCTTCATCTGGCCGCCTGTCGCGGGCGCGCGTGAGGTGCGAAAACCCGTCCGGGAAAAGAAATTCCGCACCTGACTCCTGAAAATCCCTATTTCAGTCTGAAATCGACCCGGCTCATTTTGACCGCGTCTGTCCTGGCGGCGCTCAGGGACGGCGCTTTGACGATAAAGAGACGGCCCGCCTCGAGTTTACCCGTCGAAAGCAATTGCTCGCGGACGATCTGCGCGCGCTTGCCGGCAAGCTCGGCCAGATCATTATCGGAAATGACGATGTTGTCGAAAATCAGTTTTTCCATTTCCGCCACCGGCAGGGTTTTGGCGATACCGATCACGGTGCGTGGTTTGGAAAAATCAGCCGCCTTATAGGCCAGCGTGAGATATTTTTCAAATTCATCCCGGGAAATGGTGACATCGTCGACGGGAACAGGGGCCTGGCCCTTATCGATCATTTCCTTGAGTTTTTGCGCTTTCAGGCGGCGGCTGAACTCGGCCTTCTTCAGGGCTTCTTTATCCAAGGCGGGATCAACGTAGGCGGAAATCTCCAGTTTCAGGCTCGGCCGGTCATACAGAGCCTTGGACAGCGCAGCGATCTTTTTCCGGCCGGCATCCGGAACGACGGCGCTGCCGGAGTCAAATTCAATGAAGCTCATTTCTTCTCCGCCGCCGGTCAGGGAGGACAAGAGGGCGAAAGGAGATGTGACGGCCTTGGTGATCAAATTGACCAGAACCTGCCAGATAATCGGCCAGATCTTAAATTTCGGGTCGTCGAGGCTTCCGGAGAGGGGGATGTCCAGGTTGATCTGTCCGTTGCGGTCCGTCAGAAGAGAAACAGCGAGGGTCACCGGCGCTTTAACCGCGTCGGGGCTTTCCACTTTTTCGCCGAAGGTCAACTGGTCGAAGAACACTTTATTCTCGGCTTGGAGTTTTCTTTTGTCGATCAGGTAGGCCACCTCAAAATTGAGCTTTCCTTTGGTGATGGGGTAGCCCAGAAATTTGCTCGTGTAAGGCGTGACCGGGCTCATTTCAATGTCCTTGAAGCTGATTTTAATATCGGCGAAAAGGTCTTTGGCAAGCGGGTTCACCGTGCCCGTGATATCGATGGGGGAGCCGTACCCGAGGTTGCCCTTGAGGTCCACCGTGGCGCGGGTGATCTCCTGGGAGGAAAGCCCCGTCACGCTCCCTTTGAGGTTCAGCATGGTGACCGAATAATTCGGTTTGATGTTGCGGTCGGCAAAATCAATGGTGCCGCCCCGGAAACTCACTTTGCCGATCTTGATGTCCGGTTTTGCCTCAGCCGGTTTTGCCGCCTGGACCTTCGGCACAGGCTTGGCCTCCTGTGTAACTTTTGTTTCGTCCGTTTCCGGCTTCGGAGCGCCGAAGATATCCTGAAGGTTGGTGGTGCCGCCGTCGTTGATGACGATTTTCGCGAAGAAATCATGGAGGGCAATTTCCCGGACGTGGACAAAGAGAGGATTGTAGCCGGCGGAAAGCGACTGGAAATTGAGAAGCTTCCATTTGAGAAAGTCGTTGGCCCGGGCCTTGTCGATGGTGGCCAGGTTGGCAACAGATAAATTGCCGTCGTAGCGGATACGGGGGTTGTCTTTGGCATCCATCGCCAGAGAAAATTTCCCGGCGGTGGAAATGGAGCCGCGGGTCACGTCCATCTGAACCGCCTCGGTAAAATAGGGCTGAAACGAACGAATAGTCAGGTTCCTGGCATCCAGCGCCAGATTGGCGGTAAGCGGCGTGATGCCGACCTGGCCTTTCGCGGTGATGTCGCTCTTTTTATCGATGACCAAAGCCAGATCGACGTCGGCCAGGTCTCCCTTGCCGAGCGAGATTTTGGAAACGCCGAGCCGGAGGGGATTGATCGAAATTTTTACGTCCTGAGCCGGTTGTTTGTCGATGAACGTGACAGCGGCCTTATCGATCAGCAAAGAATCGATAAGCAGCTGGAGCTCTTTTTTCTTTTCGGCGGTTTTGTCAGGCTGGGCCGCGGCGGCCGGTGACTTATGCGATGTCTTTTCATCTTGGCCTGCCGGTCCGACAAGATTGAGCAGATTGATTTTGCCGTCTTTGTCCCGGAGGACGACGAGCTTAGGGCCATCGAGGGCAATCTGTGCCAGATGAACTTTGGGTACCAGGGGCTCGATGGACGTGAGGTCGACCCGTAAAGCGGGAAGCCGTAAAACGGCGTTCCCCTGCAAATCGTCGACTGCAATTTTCGTGAGCGCGGCCCGGCCGCTGATTTTTAACTCGGGCGATTTGTCCGCATGGACGATGAAGCTCAGTTGAATGTTGGCGTCGAACCGTGCGTCCACGAGTTTAAAATTCATTTTCACCGGCACATACTGCAGATAGAACGGGACATCAACATCCTTCATGTCGATCAGGAAGTGGGTTGCCCGGGAGGTCAGAAACGGCTGGGTTTTTCCGGTGGCCGCGACGGCATGGCCGTTCACGACGGCGGAAAACTTCGGCTCGACATAATTTTTCAGGTAATAGGCGATATTGGAAACAAAAGGCACCGCCAGATTAAGCTCCCGAAGGGTATGGTCGGTCTTATTGGGTTCGTCGTGGAAGTCGATGCTGCCGCGCTCAATCCGGATGTTGTTGAGTGAAAAAAGAAACGGTCCGGATTCTTCCTTTTTTTCTTCCTCTTTGGGAATCAGGTCTGAAAAATTATAGGACCCGTCGGCCCGGCGGGTGACGCCGATGTAAGGTTTATCCAGATGCAGAGCCTCCAGAACGAGCGCGCGTCTGAAGAGCGACGTCATGCCGTCCACATTGACATACAGCTCGTCGAAGGCGATAAACGGGGTTTGCCGACCGGGATCGGCAACTTTAAATCCTCGGATGGCCACGGAAAGCGCAAAAGGATTGATCTTGATCTGGGCAACGGACGTTTCGCGGTGCAGGGCTTCGGAAGCTTTTTTGGCGAGAACGGGTTTGAGCACAGCGGGTAGAATAAGAAATCCCGCGACGGCGATAAAGACAAGCAGCGCGACAACCGCGATCAATATTTTTTTTAATACGTTCATCGTAAAGACTCCCTGACGGCTTTGTCCGCATCGATGAAATGCTATTTCATTTCACCGATTCCCTGTATGGACAGTCTCCCTGCTGTCGAATACAAAAAACGCAATCATATCCGACGGCATTAATGAAAGGCGGCCCGGCTTGTTTGTCAACATCAATCATCGGGAACAGCCCGTTCCTCATGCCCCCGGCCCGAAAACTTCAAGTCTGCTCATTTCAATCCCGCTTCGCAAGACGAGCGTTGATTCTCCACAGCTTGCTGCAACAACGATGTTCCTTCATATCTGGACAGCTTAGGGCCAGGTTGTAAATTAGATCATTTCATATCGAGAATCAATCCCAAATGTACGGCGGGCGAGTCGCCGCGCCGGCCTGCATTGAGGGAGACGCCAAGCCGTTCAGCGGGGATCCACCCGTTTCGCGCGCCGGGACCGGCGGACATTGAGGCACGGTGCCGTAAATAAATTCGCGAGACGGTGCGCTTGGATTCATTGACAACGCCCGAATCATGAACATAATCAAAAAAGGGCTTGGCGAAGTATCAGGATAGTTCCTTCCTTCCTTCTATCCTGGCGGGGATGACCCGTTTCATACTTCCTGAGCCTTTATTTTTTGGCGAATTCCTCTTTTCTATTTCCCGGAGAAAATACATACGCGTCCGCGGGACTTGAACCCGCATCCCGCGCATGGACTTATCATTCCAGATTTCCATAAAGATTCCACCCGAAGTCTTTTCTTCTTTAAATAAACGTTTGACTTCTCGGGTGAAGCCAATATAATTCTTCCAAACGTTACGATTCGGATAGATCTTTCATCAACGTTGATCCCAGATTGGCAAGCCCGGCAGCTCATGTTCATTCTCAGCGTCACGCAAAGGTGGAATCATGAAAGGCAGGCAGCAATCGGATAATGATCTGGCTTCGCAAATTCAGGAACTGCGCCGCGAACTCAAAGAGCTCAGAAAGTCGGAAACCAAGAGAAAGCGAGCGGAAGGCGAACTCAAGGAAAGCGAACAGCGCCTCAAAAGCGTTATCGGCGGTTCACCCATCCCCGCGTTTGTCATCGGCCGGAATCACCGCATCCTGTATTGGAACAAAGCGCTCGAAGAGCTGACCCGGATAAAGGCGGACGACGTTATCGGGACATCCCAGCAATGGCGCGCCTTTTACAGCAGGAAGCGCCCGTGCATGGCGGATCTGCTGGTAAGCCGCGGCGAGGCCAATCTCTCCAAGTGGTACACCGGTAAGTATACGAAGTCCAAACTGCTGGATGAAGCCTACGAAGCGATCGATTTCTTCCCGGAACTGGGCCATCAGGGAAAGTGGCTGCGTTTTACGGCGGCCATCATCCGCAATGCGGCCGGAGAACTGATCGGCGCCATCGAAACGCTGGAAGACATCACAAGGCGCAAAAGGGCCAAAGAGGCGTTGCTTCGGGCGCACGAAGAACTCGAGGAGCGCGTCAAATCCAGAACGGCCGAGCTGGCGCAGGCCAACGAAGCGCTGCTCAACGAACTACTCGAGCGCCGCCGGACGCAGAAAGCCCTCAAGCAGACCACCGACCACCTCTCCCTGCTTCTCGAATCGCTGCCGATTATTTCTTACACGCGGAAAGCCGGTGATGATTTCGGCATCACGTTTGTAAGCAGCACCATCGAGGAGATCACCGGTTATCCGGCGCAGTCCTTTATCGAGGACGATCATTTCTGGACGGACCATATTCATCCCGACGACCGGGCGCGAACCGTCGGAGAGCTGCAATCCCTGCAGACGAAAGGGACGCACCGATACAGCTACCGGTTCCGTGTGATGGATGATTCCTACCGCTGGTTTTCGGACTACTGGCGGGTCGTCCAGCATCCCGCGGGCGGGGCGAATTACATCGTTGGGGCCTGGCAGGACGTCACCGAGGACAAGCGAATTCGCCAGGAGGGGGAATTACGGCTCCAGCAGATGATTCAAACGCATAAACTGACCGCGCTCGGCGAGGTCGTGGCCGGCGTCGCGCACGAAATCAACAACCCGGTCAGTTTTATCGCCTACAATGTGCCGATCCTGGAAGAAATCTGGAACACGGTGGAGACGATCTTGTCCCGATCGCGCGCCCATCACCCCGACTGGGAAAAGCGGGGGCTTTCCTATGAGGAAGTGTGCACCAGCATGCAGGAGATCATCCAGGCGTTCAAAATCGGCGCCAATCGCATCAGCCGGGTCATCACCAGCCTGAAGGAATTTTCCCGCTCCGATGAAACCGCGCAGAAGAAGCTGATTTCCGTGCCGGACGTGATTGCCGGCGCGCTGGTCATTGTCGGCGCCCAGGTCCGGAGAACCGTATCCCGGATTAATCAGGAGATCGCCGAAAAAGTTCCGCTTATCCCCGGGCATTTTCAAAAAATCGAACAGGTGATCGCCAATCTGCTCATTAATGCTCACCAGGCGATTCCGCAGGAGCAAAAGGGGCTCATCACCATCCGCTGCCGCTATATCGAACGCCTGAGAGCGGTGGTCGTGGATATCGAAGACAACGGGAAGGGAATCGACCGTAAGAATATGGATCACATTTTCGACCCCTTCTTTACGACGCGGCGGGAACTCGACGGCACGGGCCTGGGGCTTTCCATTTCTTACGGCCTGATCAAAGAGCACCACGGGCTCATCAGTGTTCTGTCCCGCCCCGGCAAGGGCAGCCGGTTTTCGATTTACCTTCCTCTGGACGATGAGACAAATCTGAATCTCTATCCCGCCCTCCTGTGCATCGATCACAATGTGAAGTATCTCAAGGAGCTGAAAGCCAACTTCGTGGATGCGGTGATCTGGCGGTCGGAGCCCCAGGACTCGCCTGCAGATATTCTCAATTTTCTCGCGGAAAATCCGGAAGTGGACATGATCGTTTCCGAAGTCCGGCTGAAAGGGTTTGACGGATGGGACCTCGTGGAACAGATTAAGGCGAAATATCCGCTCTTGCCGGTGATTCTTTATTCGGCGGACCGCCGGGCGCTCGGGGCGCCGGCCCGGATCAAGCTCCTGCCGGATTTCGCGCTCGCCAAACCGTTTCCTATTGTCGAGCTCCAGAAAGTCATTCACGAACTCGGGAGACAGCATTTATGAAGATTTTGATTGTTGACGATGAAGAGGTATCTCTGTCTTCGGTAAAGAGAATTCTGAAGTGGCACGGCGTGCGGAACGTTGAAATCTGCGACAACGGCAAGGAGGCGATCAAAAAAATCCGCGGGGGAAATTTTGATGTCGTCCTCCTTGATTTGCTCATGCCCGAAGTCGACGGGATGCAGGTGCTGGAGTCGACGAAACCCTTCTGTCCGCAGACGGAGTTTATCATTCTCACCGCGGTGGATGATATTCCGACAACGGTGAAAGCGATGCGCCAGGGGGCTTACGACTATCTGGTGAAGCCCGTGGATAATGATCTGCTCTTTCTCTCCATCGAAAGGGCTTATGAAAGAAAAGGGCTGCTGGCCGGCCTGTCCATCAATGCCAGCTGTGAGGCGGCCGATATTCCGCCGTCGTTTGCCGACACGGTCACGCAAAGCACCCAGATGCAAGCATTGATTTCCTATGCGCAGGTGATGGCCAGGAGCGGCAATCCGATTCTCATTACCGGTGAATCCGGAACCGGCAAGGAATTGATGGCGCGGGGCATTCACCGGGCGGGTCCCGCCCCGGCCGGACCTTTCGTAGCCGTGAATGTGTCCGCCATTCCGGCGACGATGTTTGAAAGTCAGTTCTTCGGCCACACCAAAGGCGCCTTTACCGGCGCGGACGGGAATCACGCCGGCTTCTTCGAGCAGGCGGACGGCGGGACGCTCTTCCTTGACGAAATCGGCGAGCTGCCGCTTGGCCTCCAATCGAAACTGCTGCGCGTCCTGGAGGATAAAACCTTCACGCCGCTCGGAGCCAGCCGTCCCCTGCGCGTCGATGTCCGGCTCGTTTCAGCCACCAACACGGAGCTTAGCCGTGCCTGTCAGGAAGGCAAATTCCGCATCGATCTACTGTACCGTCTGAAATCGGCCCACATCCGTCTTCCGCCGCTGCGGGAGCGGCGAAACGACATTGCGCTTCTGGCGGCGCATTTTCTGCAAAAGGCGAATCAGCGCCACCGGAAAAACATTGCCGGGTTCAGTTCCGAAGCGCTTGGCCTGCTGATGCAAAAAGACTACCCGGGGAATATCCGCGAACTGTCGCAGGCGGTGGAAAATGCGGTATTGCTCGCGGACGGGCCCGTCATTTCGTCTGCGAATCTCGGGGCGCAATCGCCTCTGGATCTGCCGCCGTCTCTGGCTTGCCGTCATCTTTGCACCTTGAAAGAAAATGACGCCGCGCAGGTGATGTTCGTCCTGGATGCAACCGGCGGCAATCGGCGTGAAGCCGCCCGCATTCTGGGCGTGACGCTCCGCCAGCTGCAGAGAAAATTAGCCGATCTGAAAAAAGACCTGAAGATCTGAAAAGTGAAGCAAGTCCGCAAAACGAAGACAGGATATCGGCCCCCGGCAAAATGAACGAACCCGATTGCGGCAAGCTGCGGAGCATTACTGCTTTCGCGCCTTGGGCGGAAATCGATGAAGACGAAGAGTTGAATGACGGACAAAGGCGGCGTCCGCGGTCTCAGCGGAGCGCCGCCTTTGATTTTTTAAAGAACGTGGCAGGCCGCACATTCGAGCTTGGTCTTGCCGCCCTGGTGTATTTTGTGGATTTCCGTGGAAAATTTTGTCGCCTCCGTTTTTGCCGCATCCGACTTGTGGCAGGAGAGGCAAGGCGCAGTCTTGTCCACATCGGGGTGCTTTTTCGGCAGGATCGCGCCCAAATCCTTATGACAGGTGCCGCAGAGTTTGTCTTTCAGCGGCGGCCCGCCGGCCATAATTACCGGCGCACCGAAAACGGTTAAAAGCAACAGAATTCCAGAGACGTAAAGTAATGTTTTCTTTACACGGGACATATTGATTTCCTCCTTTATTAAAGCAGTGTCGTTCCCAGGCCAAAACAGCACGGGCGTTTCCAATAAAAAGTAACTTATGATCTCATTTCACGGAAGTCAAGCTCGTTGATCCGCCAAAAGACGGGTGAAATGATCGCTTACGCGGCCTTTCTTCTTTTTTGCCGGACATCCGGCCACGAAGGACGCGGTGCCTCTTGAAGATTCAACGCTGCGGCCGGCCGTCATAGGAAATCCGATAGACGGCGCCCGCCCGGTCGTCGGAGACCAGAAGCGCACCGTCCGGCATTACCAGAACATCGACGGGACGGCCGCCGGCAACGAGTCCCTGAAGCCATCCCTCGGCGAAAACCTCATACCGGAGCGCCCTGTTTCCTTCCAGTGCGACGGTGGTGATCCGGTAACCGGAAGGCGGAACCCTGTTCCAGGAGCCGTGTTCCGCGATAAAAATTCTGTGCCTGTATGGTTCGGGGAACATCCGGCCGGTGTAAAAGCGCATGCCCAGCGCGGCCACGTGCGCTCCCAGTTCCATTGCGGGCGGAACAAATTTGCTGCAATTCTTGCCGATGCCGAATTCGGGGTCAGGTATCGATGTCCCATGGCAAAACGGGTATCCGAAGTGCATATCTTTTTGAGGCGCGTGGTTGAGTTCATCAGGCGGCTGGTTGTTGCCCAGCCAGTCCCTGCCGTTGTCGGTAAACCAGAGTTCCTTCGTTTCCGGATGCCAGTCGAAACCCACCGTGTTGCGCACGCCGTGGGCGTAAATTTCAACAGACGAGCCGTCCGGCCGCATCCGCATGATGGAGGCGAACCGTTTATCCCGGGCCAGACAGATGTTGCAGGGGGCGCCTACAGGAACATAAAGGAATCCGTCCGGACTAAACGCGATAAACTTCCAGCCATGATGACGTTCTGCGGGAAAACCGTCGTAGATGACCACAGGGGCGGGGGGAGAATCGAGGCGGTCAGCGATGCGATCGAAACGCAGGATGCGGCTGATCTCAGCAACATACAGCGAAGCGCCGTGAAAGGCGACGCCGTTGGGGGAAGTGAGGCCGTCGGCGATCACCTTGATGGACTCCGCAAGGTGGTCGCCGTTGCGGTCGACCGCCGCATAAACCTTGCCTTCGCTGCGCGATCCGATGAAAAGCACTCCCTGCGGACCGAGTGTCATGGATCTTGCGCCGGGCACCGGATAAGCATAGAGGCGGATCGTGAATCCCGGCGGTAATTTGATCCTGGAGAGGTCGAAGTCGGCGGCCGAAACGGAAGTTCCGGCGAAGAGGCAGATCAACACCGCCAACACCCTTTGGGCAATGTCCGGCATCGGGAATCGCATGTTCCACCCTTTCCGTTTTGTTCCAGAATTTTCCAAAGCGTCTGCGGATCCGTTCCCACCCGGGGCAAATCTTCCGCGTAAGCCTCATGTGTCGCGCCAGGTTGCCCCCAATGCCGTGATGCTGCGTCGCCTTATTATGATTCGAGGGCGGCGTCCATCGTAATCGCGGCGTTTAGCACCTTGGATACGGGACATCCTTCCTTGGCGGTTTTGGCCGCCTGGCTGAAGGCGTCGGGGGAAGCCCCCGGGATTTTGGCCCGAACCTCCAGGTGGACGGCGGTGATGGCAAATCCGTCTCCCTTTTTTTCGATCGTGACCGTTGCCGTTGTTTTAATGGTTTCCGCCGTGAGTCCGGCGGCGCCCAATATGCCGGACAGCGCCATGGAAAAGCAGCCGGCATGCGCCGCGGCAATCAATTCTTCAGGATTTGTGCCGACGCCGTTTTCAAAACGGGTGGCGAACGAATACTGCGTATTGTTTAGAACACCGCTGTCCGTGGTCAGGGCTCCGTGACCCTCCCGGATGGGGCCCGTCCACACCGCAAACGCCTTACGCTTCATATCTTGATCTCCTTTCCCATTTTCTTCAGCTTTCTTTAGATTATTTCTCTTTTAAGTATTGTCAACTTCCAGGGCTGTTTATATTACCGGCCATGAAAAACGTGCACCGGGTGACCGGCGCTTGATTAATTAAAAATAGTGATTAAAATGAAAAGCCACGGTCCGGTAAAGTGAGGGGGCACCCTGCGCCTGCCGGGTTGGTGAATTTTAATGATCGGATGGGGAGGTTTATGGAGCAAACAGGATTATTCAGATGGGAGGTTTCCGATGCCGGCTTCGCGGGATCTGTGTTCACGACTGCGCAGGGGAACGATAGCCGGAAGGATCGGCAAAAAAAGATGCACCGCGGGGCATGCTTCGCTGTGATATCGCTTATGATATTATTCTACTGGGCTTCGGCGGGCTGCGTCCGGGCCCAAGCGGACGACGCCAAAGCGGATGACGCCTATGCCGCTGATTTTGTCCTGAAGGATTTAAACGGCAAGGACGTCCGGTTGAGCGACTACAAAGGAAAGCCCATTTTCTTGATTTTTATGACTACCTGGTGCCGGGACTGTTTTGCTTCCATCCCCACGTTGAAAGCGATCCATAACCGCTATCATGAAAAAGGGTTGGTCATGCTGAGCATCGATATCCAGGAGCCTCACGCCAAAGTAGCGGCCTACGCCAAGAAGCACAGTCTTCCGTATCCGGTGCTTCTGGACCCGGAGGGAACCCTGTCCAGAAAGTACGGCGTCGGCGGTGTGCCGGTGAAGGCTCTGATCGACCGCACGGGCCGCATCATTTGCTGGAACTGCCGGTCTCTGGAGGAACTAATCGAAAAGCAATTTGAACCGGCCGCCAAATAGCCTGGGGGTTTTTACCTCTCCGCCTCAAAACGGTGAAGCCGATCTTTCATTCGTCACTTCGGTTCCACCGGGTATTGGGCATCCTTCCAGGCATGCCAGCCGCCCTTCAAGGCGCTCACTTTTTTGAAGCCCAGATCCAATAGTATCCGTGCCGCCCGGGCACTTGTGGCTTCATCGCGTCAGGTGCAATACGTGACGATTTCCTCTGCCGCCGGCAGCTCCGTGTACCGGCTTTTCAACTGGTCTACAGGGATGCGGATGGCGCCGCGTATCTTGTTGGGGCTCGTGGAATAATCCTGCGCCGTACGGACGTCCAGGATAACGATCCGGTCGCCGCTGTCCATTTTTCCCTTCAATTCCTGGACGGACATTCGGGGGATGCTGTCGGCTGCCCGGGCTTCCGCAGGCGAAAGGCTCACGATGAGCCCGGCTGCCAATATCACGAGGAAAGATGCGTTTGTCCATGGTTGAAGCGGCATTTTGACTCCGGCAATCTTCTGAAACGCTTCTCCTATCGGGCGAAAAACTTTCTTGATCATCGATTTGTCTCTCATTTTGAAAATCCGCCAGTCGTCTGCTAAAATTTATAATTCAACTCGATTCGCTCAACAATTAGGTGGGTTAGTTTTGTTGTTATTCAGGTTACTCTTTTCTTTCCTTGTAGGGAAAGCAGCACTGCCATACAGCCAGACCGTCCTCTTCATTGCGGAGTTTCATGGTCCATTCGCCCTTGCTGATTTCGGACGCGATGACGGCACCGCCGACTTTCTTGCCGCGAACTTCAACCATATCGCCCTTGGCAAATTTAATCTTCTGATTGTCGATCAACCATTTCGGTCCCATGTAGACGGTCCATTTTCCACCTTCATCCGCCAGAAACCTCATCTGCAGACCATCTTTGGACCCGTACATTTTCTCGATTTTCTCAATCTTGCCCTTCATGGTGACAATCGGTTCATCACCGGTGAAAGATCCGCCTTCACCGATATTGACGGGTACGCCATAGCTCCACTCGGCCTTGCCGGCGAAGGCCACGCACGCCATCATCAAAAGAGTTACAGAAACTGTTAACACGAATGCAGCCCACAATGATTTCTTCATACTTTGCTCCTTTGTTTTCAGTTTATTAACTAGCCCACCTAATTTTGAGCTAAAAAAACTAACGGATCGTTCGTCTGTTCCCCATCCTTCTGATCAAAAAATTCTTTGTTCCCGAAATTTTCATCCAGCGCCGCCTGCAAATCCATCTTTCCGGGTCATCAAAACCATGCTTCTTTTCACTTAAGCAGCTACCCGAACCCTTGAATCTTTCCTCGCGGCCTGATACCGCCTCGCTGATTTTGGTATGAAGTTAAGCTACAAAAGAGTAAATGGCAACGGCAGTTATATGTTAGTTTATTAGTAGGTAAATTCTATAGATTAAATTCGGGTTGCGGGGGTCCTTCCATCCCCCGGAGGCCTATGACCCCGGGGACCGGCAGGCCCCGCCGCTCCGGCTTTGATTGTTTGCGGCGGAATTGTCCCTTTTTCATACATCCTCCCTGCGTCGACGCCCGGCGTCATGTTTCAAAATAAGGATATCCAAAGCGGAGATCCGGCGGGATTGACGCCGGGCGCAGGCCTAATCCGGCCGCGCGGGGATCTCCCGCAGTGATCCGGTCTTGCCGGCGGGCGCTTCTGGCCGCCCTCTCATCAAAGAGCTCAACAGGGTTTTCCCCCGGAGCCCGGGTCTGGCGCATCCCTCCGTATGCGGTTCTGCACGGAGTTGCTCTTTTGTATTCCGGTAGGATTCAGCTATGAATACCCTCTCAGTTTATCATGATTGCCTATTGGTCAGAGCCGCCTTATTTTGAAAATAAAGTCCGTGCCCTACCGGCGGGGGTCGCGCTCGGGCGGCGCCGCGGGTCTTGCTGCAGTTAATATGGTGCGTCGCGTCTCAAAATTCAATAAAGTGGGGTAATCATTTTGAACATCGGCATCCCTAAAGAATCATATCCTGATGAACAGCGCGTTGCGATGATTCCGCCTGTTGTTTCCAGGCTTGCGGCGGCCGGTTTTTCAGTCCTGATCCAAAAGGGTGCGGGAGGGCCGGCCGGTTTTCCCGACGAGGATTATCAGGCCAAAGGGGCGATCATCGTCCCGGACCGCCAGTCCCTGTTTGGCCGCAGTGACTTTATTTTTCTTGTGCATGCCCTCGGCGGGGAGGGAAAAATCAGCCCGGACGATCTGGACATGATGCATCCGGGCCAGATTCTGATCAGTCTGCTCAGTCCGCTGGCTTTTCCGGATGTGGCCGAAACGCTGGCGCTGCGCGGCGTGGATGCGTTTGCGCTGGAGCTTATCCCGCGCATTGCGCGGGCGCAAAGCATGGACGTGCTCTCCTCCATGGCGACGATTGCCGGATATAAAGCCGTTCTGCTCGCGGCGAATCACCTGCCCCGTCTTTTCCCGCTCATGATGACGGCGGCGGGAACGCTTTTGCCCGCCAAGGTATTTGTCATCGGAGCGGGTGTCGCGGGTCTGCAGGCCATTGCCACGGCGCGCAGGCTCGGCGCCGTCGTCCAGGCCTGGGATGTCCGGCCGGCGGCGCGCGAGCAGGTCGAGAGTCTCGGCGCATCTTTTGTCGAGTTTCCGATGGAGAGCACGGATTCCGAAACCGCAGGCGGCTATGCCCGGACGATGGATGATGTTTTTTACATGAAGCAGCGGGAATTGATGACCCCGGTCGTTGTGGAGAGCCATGTGGTGGTGACCAGCGCCGCCGTTTTCGGCAGCCGGGCGCCGATTCTCATCACCGAAGATATGGTTCGGCGGATGCAGCCGGGCGCGGTGATCATTGATCTGGTGGGGGAGCAGGGGGGAAACTGCGAATTGACTGAGGCCTGCAAGATGGTTGTCCGCCATGATGTGACGATTATTTCACCCGCCAATCTGCCCGCAACGGTTCCTTATCATGCCAGCCAGATGTTTGCCAACAACCTCGCCAATTTCGTTCTGCATCTGACCGGCCGGGGCAAGACGCCGCCCGCCGATTTTGACCGGGAGGATCCGATCGTCCGTGAAACCATGATTACAAGAGGAGGCGAGGTCGTTCACCCTGTGCTGAAAAAGCTGCTTGAGGCACGGGGATCGGTTTCGGACTCCGGAGGAAAAACCTGATGGATGCTTTTGTCATTGCCCTCACCATATTCGTTCTGGCGACATTTGTCGGCTTTGAGGTCATTACCAAGGTGCCGCCCATCCTGCATACGCCGCTCATGTCCGGAGCCAACGCCATTTCCGGCATTACGATCATCGGCGCGCTCCTGGCCTCGGGAACGGGGGAATCCCTGCTCATTTCCATCCTGGGCTTTGCGGCGCTTGTTTTCGCCGTCATCAATGTGGTCGGCGGATTCTTCATCACCCATCGGATGCTGAATATGTTCAAAAGAAAGGAATGAAGGTGGAAAACGTTTACGAGAACATCGCCTACCTGGTCGCTTCATCCCTTTTCGTCTTCGGGCTGAAAGATCTGGCGCATCCGCGGACCGCGCGCCGGGGCAACCTGCTCGGGGCGGTCGGCATGCTGATCGCCGTGGTCGTGACCCTTTTCGACCGGCATATCCTCCGCTATGAAGTCATTATCGCCGGACTCGTCATCGGCGCCGCGGCAGGCGTGGTCCTGGCTCAAAAAATACACATGACGGCCGTGCCGCAGATCGTCGCCCTGTTCAATGGTTTGGGCGGCGGAGCGTCCGTTCTCGTGGCCGCCGCGGCATTTGCGGAAGCGATAGCGCTCAATCAGGTTTCCACGGTTCAATTTACCATTTCTACGGCGGCGGCCGGGTTCATCGGCGCCGTGACCTTCTGGGGCAGTCTGCTGGCCTTCGGCAAGCTTCAGGGCATCACCACGGAAAAAGCCGTGCGTTTCCCGGGGCAGGACGCCCTCAATGTCGCCCTGCTTTTGGTCATCGTCCTGGCGGGCGCCGTACTGACCATCGATCCGTCGGCGCTCTGGGCCTTCTGGGCGCTGGTGGCCGTTTCATCAATCCTCGGGATTACGCTGATTCTCCCCGTCGGCGGCGCGGATATGCCGGTGATCATCGCCCTGCTCAATTCCTACTCGGGCCTGGCCGCGGCGGCGACCGGATTTGTCCTGTCCAATAACATCCTGATCATTTCCGGAGCGCTCGTGGGTTCCTCAGGGGTGATCCTGACGAAAATCATGTGCAAAGCGATGAACCGGCCTTTCGGAAAGTGCGTTTTCGGAAGAACGGGAGGAGTGTCTCCGTCCGGGAAAAAAGAAGCGGATATGTATGCGGGACGGGTCAAGCAGGCGAGTCCGGAAGAAGCGGCCATGATCATCGACGCCGCCCACCGCATCGTCATCACCCCCGGGTACGGGATGGCCGTTTCGCAGGCGCAGCACGCCGTCAGTTCGCTGGCCGTGCTTCTTACGTCGCGTGGGAAGGATGTCGAATTCGGCATTCATCCGGTGGCCGGACGCATGCCGGGCCATATGAACGTGCTCCTGGCCGAGGCGAACATTCCGTACGATAAATTGAAAACGATGGATGAAATCAATCCGACGTTCGATCAGACCGACGTTGTGCTGGTGATCGGCGCCAATGATGTTGTGAATCCTCTGGCCCGGACCGATCCGGGTAGCCCCATTGCCGGAATGCCGATTCTCAATGTGGATCACGCCCGCACGGTCATTGTAATCAAGCGCTCTCTGAGCCCCGGATTCGCCGGAATCCCCAATCCCCTGTTTGCGGCGGACAACTGCATGATGCTGTTCGGCGACGGCAAAGGCATTATCCTGGAGCTGATCACGGCGATCGAAGCGCTGTAGGGCCCCAGCGATTCCTTCCTTATCCGGAAAGTCTTTCCCGATACGGATTCACTCCGCAGCAGCTTGGTCGTTGACATGCGGCATTGCTTGCTCTATAATTCCTCACGATATCAACAGGCAACGCGTTACCCAGCCATTCATCCACGAACACATGCAATGCAGGCTTACCGTGTGCATAGGGAGGGAAGCATGTCACATCATTCATCAAAAAGAACCGCCCGAATCGCTCTTATTGTTTTCCTGGGGATGTTGATTTTTGCCGGGGTCGTCCAGGCCTTTACCGTTCAAAAAATCGGGGACAAGGGGCTCTATCCGCCGCCGGGCGGCGATCGTCATAACAGCTATGCCTGGTGCATGGGGATTCTTCATCACGCAGACGGAGACTACCTCTATGTCGGAAGCAATCGGGATATCGCATATCTCGTTTCGGCCGGATTCTTTCGCACGACCAAGAGCACAACCGATTTTGCGACCGTCAAGGGGTATATCGAAGGATTTTTCGGCGACGACATCGGCACGTATCCGACTCTGGCGGACGTCGATCTTCATCCCCGGATTTTCCGCCTTAAACTCAACGCCGCGGCGGATTGGGAACTGATCTATACGGCGCCCAACGCCCAGGGAACCGTGCCGCTGGAGCTGGGCTACCGGGGAATGCAGGTCTTTACGGACACGGCCGGCGAGACCGCCCTCTACATCGTGACGGATGCCGGCGCCACCAAGGTCTCCCGGGTCTTGAAGATCTCGGCGGATACCGATCCGCAGAATGTTGTGGTCCAGGAAGTCTTCCGCGTTCAGGGCACAGCCAGCCTGCGGCCCATCGCCATCCATGGCGGGAAACTTTATATCGGCGCCAACAATGACATTTATGAAGCCGCGAATCCGGAAGCGACGGGCGACTGGACAAAAATTGCGGCCGACAGCGATTTCGGCGGCCTGGTCGCCGCCGGCAGGAAGGCGATGCTCTGGCAGTTTGCCAGTTTTAACGGCTATCTCTACGCGACCCTGTCGGAAGATGTTGATCCGGCCAAGCCCCAGACGGCGGATAACGGCGGGGCCTGGCTTTTTAAAGGGGAAATTGAGCAAACGCCG
>SBEK01000081.1 GCA_009668925.1 Deltaproteobacteria bacterium | reverse complement strand
GTTTAGATAATTTGATCGTTTCCCCGCGCGGCTCTGCTTTTTTCTTACGTCCAGACATGATTATACCTGCTCTTTTTGATCCTCTTCATTGGATTGGGAAACTTTCTCTTTCTTGCCGGCAAATTTCGCGACGAAGATACTTACCTCATAAAGGAACAACAAAGGGATCGCCATCAAAATCTGACTTAAGGCATCCGGGGACGGCGTCAGAACTGCGGCGGCAATAAACATTAATAAGATGGCGTATTTTCTGTTTTTGGAAAGAACTTTGTCGGTAACAATACCGAGCTTGGCCAGAAAGAAAATTAGAATCGGTAATTGGAAAGATAAGCCGAACCCTAACAGGAATTTGATAAAGAGCGATAAATATTCATTGAAGGAAATCATCGCCCGCAGATATTCGTTGTTAAAACTTACAAAGAATTCGAAAGCAGGCGGCAGAACAACAAAATAGCCGAATAAGACGCCGGCTAGAAAGAGCAATGTCGAGGACAAAACAAAAGGCACTACATACTTTTTTTCCTGAGGGAGCAGCGCGGGCGAGATAAATTTCCATACCTGGTAAAAAATAATCGGGCTGGTGAGAATCAGAGAAGAAAAAAATGCAACCTTCATGTATGTAAAAAAAGCCTGTGTCAGACCGGTGTAAATCAAATAACTGCTTTTGGGAAGGGCATCGGTTAACGGTTTGGTTATGATAGCAAACAGCCAGTCCTTGAAGTAATAACAGGCGATAAAGCCAATGCCGAGAGCGATTAAAGAGTTGGTCAGCCTTTTGCGCAGTTCAACCAAATGTTCCGTCAAAGACATTTTTAGATCTTCGTTGTTTTCCATTATATGCCGTTTTTATTGGTTTTCGAAATATAGACGTTATGTTGGTTTTTGGATGTTCGCATCGCCATTGACGGATGTTTCGTCCTTCGCCTTTTCCGCATCAGATTTCTTTAACAGCAGGGAATCTTTCAGACCCTCATCCGCCTTGGGCTTGTCATCTTCCTTCAGGGCGTCTTTCAGATCTTCGGTGACGCCTTCTGTGGCATTCTTAAAATCTCTAAAGCCTTTACCCAGTGTTTTAGCCAGGTCGGGCAGTTTCTTGGGTCCAACAATGAGCAATGCGATAATTGCAATAATAATGAGTTCCTGAAACCCGATACCGAACATAAAAAAGTTTACCCCTTCAACGTTTAACTACCTATATCTCGAAAGTTATTTTTGTCAATGATTTTCGCTTAGGCCGGATTTGCGTTTCCGGCGGGCCGATGTCCTGAATTATCGGAAAACACAAGGTGACCGCTTTGCATCTTGACCTCATGCCGGCTGTCCTGTACATATTTGAGCATGGCTCTTGATGAACAAATAGCTGAGATGATCCGGGCGGGATCCGCTGAGCCGGTCATTTTGGCGCGCTATGGAAGTGTTGCAGCGGCTGCCGGATCGGCCGTAGCGGGAGTCTTAACGGGCAATCCGGTTTTCTACGGAATTGCTTTCATTTTTGTGGTGATCGGATGTGTCATCTGGCGGGTAACCCCTCACATCCACAATGCCGCCAGGGGCCTGAAAGAAGGCCTGAAGCGCGACGGTGCAGTTGAAATCAGGATGGATCGCTGGACGGATGCTGAATCAAATCGGTTTGAATCCTATCAGGGGATTGTTTCCATGGATAACCGGCCTCTCTGGCACATGGACTTTGCAACACCTCAGGACTGGCAGCCGATCGCCGGGAGATATTCGGTGCAGCTGGCTTTTATTCCCGGCATAGCGTGGCCTGTTGCAATTATCACGAACGACGGCGTGTTATATCCGCGACTTAAGCCCCGGCCCGCTTCCTCTGTCATAACAGGACCCTACAACTAATATTTTGACATCGTATTATAAATTGATGGTCCTGGTTTGCCGGATGGTTCGTTATTTCTTTTTCGGCAAAAGTTTTAAATCCCTTTTTTGTCTTGACAATATTGTGACCATTAGTATAACGAAATAACTCTGCTCATTGAATTTCCCGCAATATCCGGCTCATGTAAGGAAGGAAAGACGGTCCATCTCTTTTCCAGCCGAAAACAGACCGCGACAAAGAGCGCTATAGTAAGGCCATCATGAAAAATGGCTCATTGAATAAAAATTATTAACCGAAAGCGAGGAAGAAACATGAAGATTGAAGATGTGAAAAATGTATGTGTCGTTGGCGCAGGTAACATGGGTCATCAGATTGCACTCCAGTGCGCTATCTCCGGTTTCAAGGTGGTCAGCACGGATGTTATTCCGGCCGTTCTGGAAAAAGCCGAAAAGTTTGTGGATACTTATCTGGCCGGCCGCGTGCAGAAAGGCAAAATGACGGAAGATGTGGCCAAGGCCGTCCGTTCAAGAATCTCCTTTACCGGTGATCTGAAAGTTGCTGCCAAAGACGCCGATGTGGTGATCGAAGCCGTTCTGGAAAGAATCGACCTGAAGCGGAAGATCTTTGCCGATCTGGACAAGATTGCTCCTCCCAATGCCATTCTGGCGACCAACAGCTCCTTCATCGTGAGTTCCCGAATTGCCAGCGCCACCAACCGCCCCGCGCAGGTTTGCAACCTCCATTTCTTCAATCCCGCCCTCGTCATGAAGCTGGTCGAAGTCGTTCAGGGACCCCATGTGTCGGATGAGACGGCCAAGTGCATGATGGACTTCTGTCTGAAGATCGACAAAGTGCCCATCCATATCAAGAAGGAAGTGGACGGCTTTGTTCTGAACCGGATCTTCAGTGTTATTTCGAAGGAAGCCCTCTGGATGCTGGAAATGGGCGTGGCCTCTTATGAGGATATCGATAAAGCATGCGTATACGGCGCCGGTCATCCCATGGGCCCCTTCCGCCTCAATGACCTGACAGGCATCGACCTGACTTACGATATCTGCATGAGCCATTTCTATGAGTCCGGCAATCCCGCAGATCTGCCGAGCCCCAGCGTCGTCAAGTTATACACCCAGGGCAAATTCGGACAGAAGACCGGCGAAGGCTGGTACAGCTACAAGAAATAATTTTTTAACCACACGCCCATCGAGACTGTTTTGGTCTTTCGGGTGATGATCAGAAGACGCCCCGAAGTCTCAGGACTTCGGGGCGTCTTTGCACTGGCTATGAATCCTAAATTCAAATCGGCACTCGTCGTGGAAGGCGGAGGTATGCGCGGCATTTTTGCGGCAGGCGTTCTCCATGCCTTCGGTAAAGACGGATTCGATCCCTTTGATCTGTACATCGGCGTATCGGCAGGTGCCTGTCACCTGGCTTCCCATCTGGCCTCGCAAAATGACCGTAACTTCGACGTCACGCTGCGTTACTCCCTCGATCCTCAGTTTATCAATATGGGCAGGTTCCTGACAGGCGGCCACCTGATGGACCTGGACTGGATGTGGGACCAGACGATCAGGAATTATCGGTTGGATATTAAACATATCTTTGAAAAACTGCGTGATCAGAATAAGGAGTATCTGATTGTGGCTACATCCATGGCCACCGGCGCCCCGCTTTATCTGCGCCCGGATGAAAACACGCTGGAGCATTATTTGAAAGTCTCCAGCGCCTTGCCGATTCTTTATCGCAATTTATTGCATGTGGGCGGCGAAAAGGCCACCGACGGAGGCATGGCCGATTCCATTCCCGTGCGGGAGGCGTATCAACGGGGCGCCACGACCATCACCGTGATCCGCTCGCGTCCGTCGCTCTATATCAAAAAAACGGACTGGCTTGCCCGGGCGATCTTCTCCTTTCACTTCCGCCATTACCCGCGATTGGCTGAAGGCTTCAAGCGGCGCGCCGAAAATTATAATGCTGCCGTTGATTTTATTCATCATCCCCCTCACGGCGTCCGGGTCTTCGAAATCGCTCCGCCAGCCAGCCTGAGTGTCGGCCGAATCACGAGGGATGAGGCCCCTCTGCGCAAAGCATATGCCAGCGGCATTGCTCACGGAGAGGCGTTTATGGATCAATATCTGACGGCCGTCTCCTGATCTTGGATTCATCTGAATTCTTCTTGACGCGCACCTTCGCGGAATTTTTATAAGTCGCCATCACGCGCATCCCCCTTTAACGGGGCCCGTCCGTTCTTGACCGGCTCGGTCATTTATGCCATCTAATACCCATTCGGGGCGGGAACGGATATTCATGGAAAAAATACTGATTGTCGTTTTTCTGGGATTGTTTTGCGGACGGACGGCGCTGCGCTATATCTTACAGCGGCTCAATCTTCGAAACCTGGCGTTGCACGGCAAAGAAATTCCGTCAGTCCTTGCAGGCAGTATTGACGCCGGAGTGCTGAATAAGACGGTGGATTATGTTTCAGAGCAATCCCGTTTGGAAACCAAAGAAAACATAACCCATGACATGATCGAACTCGCCACCGTATTTCTTCTTCTGCCTTCACTGCTTATGTGGATTACCGGAATGCACGCGCATCTCGTCGCGCAGGCGCTGATCTTTTTTGCCGTCCTCTTTTTAATAAGTGGAGCAGCCGGTCTGCCGTTTGATCTCTATCATACTTTTGTCCTGGAAAAGAAATACGGTTTTTCGACGATTACCTGGAAACTCTGGCTTGCCGATACGGCGAAATCGGTCCTCATTTCTGCCATTTTAATGGCGATAATCATAGGTACCGTTATGGGCTTCATCATTCTTCTGCCCCGGAGTTGGTGGTTCTGGGGCTGGGCGTTTTTTACCCTGTTTCAGATCATGATGATGTGGCTCTACCCGGTGCTCATCGCTCCCTTCTTTAATAAATTTGAACCGATTCAGGATGAGGCGCTCACGGAAAAGATCACGACCCTGCTGGCCAGGGCTGGCCTCGAAACGCGGGGCATTTATCAGGTGGATGAAGGCAAGCGTTCCAGACATACGAATGCCTATTTTACCGGAATCGGCAGAGCGAAGCGCATCGTTCTATTCGATACGCTGCTTTCCTCCCATACGCATGATGAAATCGCATCCATCCTGGCGCACGAAATCGGCCACTGGAAAGGAAGACATATTCTCAAACAATTGGTCTTTACGATGATCATTTCGCTTTTGCTGTTTTACATTATTTATCATGTCGTGAATTGGCCCCCCCTGTTTAATGCTTTCCGGATCAATCACAATCCTGTTTATGCCGGATTCTTTCTCATCTTGCTGTATCTCGAGGTCATCGGCTTCTATTTAAGTCCCATCGGGGCAGCCGTCGTTCGGCATTTTGAACGCGAGGCGGATCGAAAGGCCGTGGAACTGACGGGGGGCGCGCAGCCGATGATCAATGCGCTTAAACGTCTGGCCAAAGATAATTTAAGCAATTTGCATCCTCATCGCTGGTATGTATGCTTTTATTATTCTCATCCCCCGCTTGTTGACCGCATCGAATATTTGCAGTCGCTGGACTGTCGCAGAGACAAAAGCGGGGAGTAAAATTCTGTAATCATTTTTTAAACAGGGCTTCCAGTTTGTCTTTGGGATCCGTGGGCACTGCCCCCGTTCTGGCGGATTCATTTCGGAAACGGAAGAAATCGCAGAAGTTGGAGCGGCTCTTATCAATCACCCGCTCCGCCTGCACTTCGCGGCAATCATTGTATGCGCCGAACGAATAAAAGATGCAGTTGAGGCAACTGTGGAGATCGTTTCCGCAGAAAGGGCACTGTTCCTGTCTCCCGACAAATGGACCGGCGGGAATTTCTTTCCTGCACTGTTGACAGATCATCATGTTGCATAAATACAGAAAATGCATAATTTATGTCAAGACACTTTCGCCTCCTCGCTCGTGCCGCAGGTGCCTTCGTCTTTTAGACGTGAAATTGAAATTTGGATGTGATATGGCATCCATCACTACTCCTCCGGAGGTTATTATGGCGGATAAATCGAAACTCGGCATGGAGTTCCCGCTTTATTCGATCAAAGTCGAAAGAAACAAGATCGCGGAATTTGCCGCGGCGGTTGCCCAGAAGGACGACACGGATCAAATCAAAGAAATCTATCGGAATGTCGATTTGGCAAAAGACGCCGGTTACCAAGACATCCCCATCCCTCCGACGTTTCCCACCAGTTTTGTTTTTTGGACGGGCGGCGGCTTGCTGGGTACCGTCAATGCCGTAGGTGCGGATGTAAGCAAACTGCTGCACAGCGAGGAAGATTATGAATATTTCGCGCCGATCTGCGCAGGGGACGTTATTACGCGCAAAATGAAAGTTGTGGACATGTATGAGAGAGGCAAGAAGGAACGAAAAGGCTGGTATGTGCAGGTGACGATCCTGGAAACGGAATTGATTAATCAAAGGGGCGAACTGGTCCTGAAGGCGCGCACGACATTCATGGAAAGAGGATGAACACCATGGCCGTCAACTTCGATGAACTTCAGATTGGAGACGCCATACCGGCCTACACAGGGTTGCCCATAACGCGAACGCACCTTGTTCGCTATGCCGGCGCGTCCGGCGACTTTAATCCCCTGCACCACGATGAGACGTTTGCCAAGGCGATTGGTATGGACAATGTCATCGCCCACGGCATGTTTATTATGGGCATAGCGGGTGAAGCCATCACGTCCTGGATCGATTATAAGTATTTAAGAAGATTTTCCGTGCATTTCCTGAGTATGACCCATCCGGCTGATCTGGATGATTTTGAAAATACCAGAGGCCGGGCTACCATTACGGTGAGCGGCAAGGTGGCAAAAAAATACGAGGAGAACGGTGAAAAAAGAATCCGCTGTGAGATTACGGCCCAGGATGCTACGGGCAGCAGAAAACTCACGGGGTTCTTTGTGGTCGCAATTCCCTGACCGTGCCCACCACAAAAAACAGCAGGTGTTCAATGAAAGCCCGCATATTGGTTATTGATGATGACGCTGTCGCCTGCGAATTTCTGCAGGAAGTTCTGCTGCGCGACGGTTATGCTGTCGACGCGTTTACGTCTGCCCAGACCGCCCTGGAACGCAACCTGTCCGAATATGATTTGCTGATGTCCGATATCCGCATGCCGGGGATGGACGGCCTGCAATTCCTCGGCGAAGTGCAAAAGAAATGGCCGAACCTTCCCGTGATTTTGATGACCGCTTACGGCTCTCTGGAAACGACCATGGAAGCGATCAGCATGGGCGCCTGGGACTATATCAGCAAACCCTTTTCCCCTGATGATTGCCGCGCCCTGGTCAAAAAGGTTCTGGAGGTGCGGGAGCTACGCGAACGACGCTCCAACGGACCATTGGCCGCCATCGAAGAAGCCAAGCTGATCGGCTCTTCGTCCACCATGGTGGAGTTTTACAAACAAATTGCCCGCGTTGCCGATTCTCAGGCCAGCGTCCTCATCGAAGGGGAAAGCGGAACCGGCAAGGAACTGACCGCGCGCTCCCTGCATTCAATGTCTTCGCGACGTCAGAAGCCTTTCGTGGTCGTCCATTGCGGCGCTATTCCGGATAACCTGCTCGAGTCGGAATTATTCGGCTATGAAAAAGGATCTTTCACCGGCGCGGACCATCAGCACGTCGGCCTTATTGAATCGGCTCAGGGCGGAACGATTTTCCTCGATGAGATTACGGAAATGTCTACGGCGCTGCAGAGCAAATTGTTAAGATTCATGCAGGACGGAGAAGTCCGCAGAATCGGCGGAAATGAAGTGCGTCACGTCACCGTCCGCGTCGTTGCCGCCGCCAACAAGGATATCGACGATGAAGTCGGTGCGGGGCGTTTTCGCCTCGATCTCCTGTATCGTTTTATTGTCCGTCTGCACATTCCGCCGTTGCGCGACCGCCGGGCGGACATTCCGCTGCTTATCGAAGCCATGCTCAAGAAGTTGGGATATCCGAATGTGCGCGTCTCGCCCGAAGCGGTGGAATTACTCATGGCCTACGACTGGCCGGGTAATGTCCGGGAATTGGAAAATGTTTTGCAGCAGACCCTGCTGCTTTCTCCTTTTATCGTCATCCTGCCGGAAAATCTGCCGGCGCGATTCCGCAGGACGGTCGATGTTCCCAAGGGAGCGGACCTGCCTGAAATGACGCCGCTTGCAGAAGTGCAGAGGGAACAAATTCTTCAGACCCTGAGAAAAACATCCTGGAATCAAACCAAAGCCGCTGAAATTTTGGGCATTGACCGCAAAACATTGCGCATGAAGATCCGCCGCTACGGGCTGCAACAGGATGAACAATAACGGGCTCAGCATCCATCAAGGGCATCCTCGGTCATCCGTAAAAAGAGGATGACGGAAGTGCCGTTCCCGGGGGTGCTTTGAATGTCCATATGGCCCCCATGCGCCTTGATGATGTCCCGAACGATGGCCAGTCCCAAACCACGCATACCCTCATCTTTATGGGAGCTTACGAAAGGTTCGCAGACTTTTTCCAGAAGGTCGGTTTCAATACCCCGTCCACTGTCGGCAATCAGAATCTTTACCGTTTTCGGCGCACGATCATCCGCGGCGGAAATGGTGATTCTGCCCCCGTCGGGCATGGCTTCAATGGAATTTTGAATGATGTTCAACAGTGCCGTCTGGATCCTGTAACGATCGACATACAAGGATGAGGTTGACTGATCGATCTGCGTTTCAATGCTCACGTGACTCTTTTGGATCAGCGGTTCGACGAGAGGCAGGGTCTCACTTAATATTTTAGAAACGGTCGTTAATTCGAAATGAGGTTCGGGAAGCCGCGTGGCCTTGCGCACATTTTGAATGACATTATCCAGCCTCTGTGTCTGCTCGACGATTAAGTTCAGCTTATGGGCGACATCCGGAGGCCATCCTTCCCGCTCCAGCATCAGCCTGGCCAGCCCGGCAATGGAATGCAGGGGGGTTCCCAAATCGTGAGCCAGATTGGCCGTCAAATGTCCGAGGGCCGTCAATTGTTTTAAATCATCAACCTGCTTCTGCAGCTGAACCACATTGAGCGTTTCTTCGCGCACGCGATCCGCCAGGTGGCTCGTCAATTCCAGATTTCTGGCCATGACATTTTGAATTTCGTCGGCCATCTGATTGAAATGATCGGCTAACTGTCCCCATTCGTCCTTGCGAACGATGGGGATGCGTTCGACATATCGTCCTTTCTGAAATTCATCGATTGTGCCGATAATGGTTTTAAGCGGCCGACCGATTATCCAGCCGTAGCTGATGCCCAGGAGTAAAAGAATGGCCAGGAGAAGTCCGGCGCTGCTGAAAAACAATAGCTGTTTGGCACGGCTCATGATTTCCCCATTGGCTCTTGAAAAGGCAATAATGCCTACGATAATGCGGGAATCCTTGGTGTCCCCGGAAACCGGATAAAGTAAGCCGACCGACGGCCCGGCCTCCGTTTCCAGTTTTACATATCTGGATTTTCCTTTAGCGCCGACCTCGGAAACAATGCTGTCCGGCCATTCATATTGAACGCGGCTGGATCCGGCGACATAATTGATATTGCTGCGGCGCGTGTCGAAGATATCGATGCGGGCCAGGCGTACATCGGACTGAATATGATCTTTTAACGCGGAATCCAGGGCGGCAATACCATGCTTGGTCGGGAAGTGCTGATAAAATGTGCTCACGGTCTCGGCCACGCCTTCCAATCTCTTGACCTGCTGATCGACCAGGATTCTATCCAGAGCAGAGAGTTGAATCATCCCCCAGACGGCCATGGTAATGGCGAGTCCCGCTATCGTCATCGCCACAAGTCTGAACCGAACGGTCAAATTGCCGTTGTAGTCAATTATTTTTGCCAGTAATGTTTTTAACATCGGGAGATTCATAGCAGAAAGATTGAAAATAAACCATGATGAGTTGATGGAGGCGGCGGCGCCCCGCCGCCAAGATTATTGAAGTCAGGGTGCACAAAAAAGGGATGAGCTTTCGCCCATCCCTTTTTGTACATCAATAAGTTATATAAACTTATTTTGCGGCCGGAGCAGGAGCTTCTTCTTTCTTCACTTCGTCTTTCTTTGCGGCCTTCTTTGCCTTCTTTGCTTTCTTGGCGGGCTTTTTGTCGTCTTTCTTGTCCATCTTCTTGTCTGCATCCGGGGTTGCTTTGTCGGCGGCCACGGCCTTGTCGGCGGGAGCTGCTTTATCGGCGGCCTTGTCGGCTGCGACTACGGACATCGAAAATGCGAAAACCAATGCTACGGCTAACAATACAATACGCTTCATCTTAAAATCCTCCTTGTTAATAGTTTTTGATTAACCCCCAAGTTTCCTGGGGGACTCCACTTATCGAAAGGCATCGCCACTACTTCGTTACGGATGCCGGTTTCTCTTTTTCCTGCTTTATCCCGTTTTTGCCGGGACTCTTCAGCGCTCCCAGCTTAGCCACCCTGGCTGCGGTCAGCCTTCCATCTTTAATGGTGTAGGCAATTTTTACAGAGTCGTTCACGGCAACATCCATTACAGGAGCGTCCAGCGCGAACTCCATGATTTCCACATTACCCTTGATGCTTCGCTCGATCTTAATCGCCGTGTCCGAAATTTCTACAACTTTTCCCCGGGCATTCATTTTTGCCGTTTTAACGGTTGTTGTTTTGAGCACAACACCCTGGCTGGAATCTTTAACAGGTTTGTCGGCCGCAACAGCGAATACAGCCAAAAGACAAATTACCCCTGCTATACAAACCAAAGCTTTCTTCATCAACGGCGATCTCCCGATCATTTCTGCTCTCTATTTAGCAACAGGCATGCCAATTCTCGTATCCGAGACGTTATCTGTTATCTTATTGTATTTAAAGCATAAATATTTTTTGCCGGTTGGAATCGGGTCCGGGAGAAACCGGCCGGCAGGGGAATAACTCCCCAAGGCAGGCGAGAAATGCATCACTCATGAAAGCTGCTTAAGCCAGCCGGCGATAAATCCAGCAATGCAGATAAAAGAAAATAGCCTCGCGGCCGCCCAGACTCAGGAGATTTTTCGAGATGATCCGAACATCCTTCTGCCTGGCGACTTTATGATCGGCCAGATAGATGCTCAGGAGGCCGCGCGTAATTAAGCGATGAAACTTTGGGTTGGGCAGACTCGCAACACTTGCCTGCGCCTCAGTGTAAAAATGGCTGAGCCGGCGCGACAGGTGCTCGTCATTGGCATAGAAAGAGCAGAAATTAAGATCCAGACCGGCGCGGTCTTCCTCCTGATCGATCAGGTAATCCAGAAGAATGTGCAATCCCTGAACCCACGGAAAATAAGCATTCCTGATTCGAAGAACCAATGCTTCGGTTGTTGTCCGATTGAACAGCTGCGAGACGATGCAAAAAATTCCAAGTGTCGAACCGGTGCAGGCGGCGAATTCGTACCACGCCATCGACGGCAAATTTTTTTCATGTCCGGCAAACCAGGCTTGCAGACGCGGCACACGTTCATTCCTTTGAACGTGTTTATGGACCTGTAAATCAATATACAAACTGGCCAGTTCGAGGAGAGCGTCTGCACCCAGGCGGTAGTTGGAGAGACGACCCAAAATATCCTGGCAGGTCTTTACCAATTCAGCGAGGTAACCGCCGTCGTTGCGTTCACTTCGGAAGCGGTAATAATCGGTGGCAGATTCATTCGGCGTCAGGGCATGCAACATGGACTCATGCAATGCCCGGAAATCTTCCGGATTTTGTGACGTACTGCGGTCACAGAGATTGTCCAGATAGTCACTGATCGTCTGATAAGCGACGATGAATTTAATCGCTTCCTTATATTCATTTCCGGCGAGCAAACCATACAGAGAGCCTCCTTCACAATGAAAAGTCTTGGTCTCGATGCTGGCTTGCGCCTGGCGGCGCAGCTCCGGATCGGGGATACTTTGGGCGCGCGCCTTCCAATGGCGCAGGCAGGCGTGGGTTATCGGCTGCACTTTCAAAAACGTCATGGTCGTCAGAGATATAAGATGAGTGGGTACCGGCAACCTGCTTCTCCCGTTTAAAATTTAATTGGCCAACCTTTAACACACGCGCCGCAGTATCACAAGGCCCGTCAATTGATCATTTGACCGTCCTCGGCAATCTATGATAGCTTTTCGCATGGGAAGAAACACAACCAGCGGTGATGCCGATGTGATTGTCATCGGCGGTGGAGCGGCGGGACTGATGGCAGCCGGGAGTGCCGCCCGCCGGGGTATCCGCGTGTTGCTTCTGGAAAAAAATGATCGTCTCGGCAAGAAGATTCTGGTCAGCGGCAAAACGAGGTGTAATGTGACCAATGCAGCGGACCTGCAATCGTTTCTTGGAATGTACGGCCCGAACGGCCGTTTTTTGCACAGCGCTTTTTCCCGTTTTTTCCGTCCGGAGTTGCTCGCATTTTTCGAGCAACACGGTCTCTTCACAAAAGTGGAGCGCGGCGGCAGAATCTTTCCGGTCTCCGATGACGCCCGCGACGTCGTTTGCGTCTTTCAGAAATATCTGGCTGAAAACAAAGTCCGCACAATTTTCAATTCCCGGGTTATCGCCGTTGTGCCTGATAAAAATGGCCGGTTTACCGTTCAAACACAAGACGGTCATTACCAAACCCCGTGCGTGATCATTGCGACCGGCGGTGCTTCATGGCCGGGGACCGGTTCCACAGGTGACGGGTATGCCATCAGTGCGGCGTTCGGGCACCGGATTGTCCCGCCCAAACCGGCCCTGGTGCCCCTGATTGTCCGTGAACAGAGACTGGCGCAATCCATGCAGGGAGTCTCATTGCGCAATATCCGGGCTGCCGCATTCCAGGGGGAAGCCTCAGCCATCGACTCATCGCTTATGCCCGGTCTGGATTATGGCCGGGGTGAAAAAAAGATTCCCCGGTGGCCGATGATTGAGAGCCGGTTTGGGGAAATGCTGTTCACGCATTTCGGGCTCGGCGGACCGATCATCCTGCTCATGAGCCTGGCTATTGGTGAAGCTCTGGAAAAGGGACCTGTTGCCGTCTTGATCGATTTAAAGCCGGCTCTGACCAAAGATCAATTGCGAAAACGGCTTCAATCGGATCTGAATAAATTCAGCAAGAGAAGAATCGTGGGCATTATGAAAGAATATTTGCCGGCAAAGATGATGGGACCTGTAATCGCCCTTTCCGGAATTGACGAAAAGAAACAAGCGCATCAGATAAACGCCGCCGAGCGGGAAAAAATAATTGATTTACTGAAAGCCTTGCGGTTCAATATAAAATCCCCTTTGCCGCTCGCCAGAGCTATTGTGACGGCAGGTGGTGTGGCGCTTGATGAAATCGATCCGCGAACCATGGCCTCCAAAAAGCAAGTTGGTCTCTATTTTTGCGGTGAGCTGATGGATATTGACGCGGATACGGGAGGCTACAATTTGCAGGCGGCGTTTTCGACGGGCTTCATTGCAGGAGAAAGCGCCGCCGCTTTTGCAGGCCGGTGAGGAGATGGATGACCGCGTTCGGGGTTGCCCTCGCGACCCATTCTCCGAAGCATGCGGTATAAACGGAAGGTGATCGAAATTCGGCAGAGCGAACACCTTCATCCGGGATCAGACGAGGAGTGAATGACGCCAGAAAACGACATAAGAAGACGAAAACAGGTTATCGCCGATAGATTTATCTTTCGTTTTCGCAATGTGCAGGTCATGTTTGGGGAGACGTTCGGTCTTGGTCCCGGCGCCACGCTGGCGGCAATCGTCTTTACCGCGGGGGTTCTGACCGCCGCGGTTTTTTGGTTCTTCTACTCTGCGCCGCCCAATACGATTGTCATCACCAGTGGAGATAAAGGCAGCCTTTTCGAAAGAAACACCACCAAGTATGAAAAGATCCTGGCACGCAAAGGTGTGACGCTTAAAATTCTTCCTTCCGAAGGATCGCTGGAAAATCTGAAGCGCCTGGCTGATCCCAAATTTCGCGTTGACGTTGGATTTGTGCAGGCGGGTGTGGCGAAAGGACAAAACATCGACAACCTGGTTTCTCTGGGCAGCGTATCCTACGAACCCCTCTATTTATTTTGCCGTGCGGATCGGCCGTTTAAACTTCTGTCCCACTTCAACGGGAAGAGGCTGGCGATCGGCGAGGAGGGCACCGGGACAAATGTACTGGCGCACATCCTCCTGGAATTGAACGGCATCAAACCGGGCGGCATGACGACGCTCCTGGAGATGGATGATGAGGAAGCGGAAAAGGCTCTTCTGGAAGGGAAGATCGACGGGGCATTCATGATGGCCGATTCCGCCGCCTCGAAAACCATGCGCGACCTGCTGCGCGAGCCCGGGATCACGGCCTTTCATTTCTCGCAGGCGGACGCCTATACGCGCCGCATCAAGTATCTGAATAAGCTGGTGCTCCTTGAAGGATCTATAGACTTCGGGAAGAATATTCCCGATCATGATATCAATTTGCTGAGTCCCACCGTTGAACTGATTGCCCGGGCCGATCTGCATCCCGCACTTTCCGATCTGCTTCTGGAAGCGGCTACCGAAGTACACGGCCGGGCGGGCCGGTATCAGCGTCAGGGCGAATTTCCAGCCCCGCTCGAGCATGAGTACCGTATCAGTCCCGATGCTTTGCGCTTTTACAAATCGGGCAAGAGTTTCTTTTACCGGTATTTGCCTTTCTGGATGGCCAGTCTTCTGAACCGCATTGTGGTCGTGATTGTTCCGTTGATTCTGGTTTTGATTCCGGGACTGAAGATCATTCCGGTCATTTATCGCTGGCGGATGCGTTTGCGCATCCTGCGCTGGTATCGTGCACTGCTGGTATTGGAAGGCGACTTGAAATTGAACGCGACCTCCGCGATGCAACAAGGCGAGCTGCTGGGGAGACTGGATCGAATTGAACAGAGTGTTAATAATATGAAAGTTCCGGCATCCTTCGCTGATCAGTTCTATGCGCTGCGCAGCCACATCGCCATCGTTCGGGACCGGTTGAAGGGCGATGCCGCCTGCTGATCAGGCGGATTTTTTCGCGGCGGCCCGTCTTTTCGGTAATGTTTCCTTGACCAGGGTGCTGGCGACCAGCGCAGCAAGCAAAGACATCAGGCATATTTTAAACACAGTGGAATAGGCGTGAACCGGGTATTTGCCGCCTGCGGCACCGACGGAATCCAGATACCAGCCGATGAGTGGCTGACCCAGGGCGGCGCCGACAAAAGGGAAAATATTCAAGATGCCTGTCGCAGTGCCGGATATCTGGATCGGAAACGAATCTTTGACCGCCGAGTAACCGGCAACCACGATGCTGGACAGTGAAAAATTAAAGAAAAAGAACCACAAATAAAGTTGAGTTTTCGTAAAATCGCCTGTAAAAAAAGCCAGCAGCGCAAAAATGCACAGACCGCTCAATTGGCTGATGACCAGAATTTTCTTTCGCGAATGAAGGACGTTGTGGGAGAGCCAGTTCCAGAACGGTGCGCCGAAGATCAAGCCGATCGCCATCATCGATAAAACTCCGCCCGCCTGCGCCCGGGACATCCCGTAGGTATGCATCAGGAAGGGACCACCCCACAGTCCGTTGATGCTGAGGGAGACAAGAGCGCTGAAGAAGTTGCACATTGCGGTGGGCCAGAACAGATTGCTTTTAACGACAAGAAAAACTCCGTCTAAAACACCTATCGTTTTTGCATCGGCGGTATTCACCGGCGTGTAATCGTTGAGGGGCGGAAAACCGGATTGCTTAGGCGTATCGCGGACCAGAAGCCAGATCAACAAGGCGATGATGAGGGTAAATGCTCCCATCACGACCATACTGCCGCGCCAGGTCACTGCATCGCTCATGAGCGCCAGGGGGGTGGCTGCCGAGAAGGCACCGATGCCGCCCAGAGACATCAAGAGACCGCTCATTCGCGAGAACTTGCTCCATTCAAACCAATGGGTGAGGATCTTGAGTGCCGGAACAAAGACCATGCCCGCGCCCATTCCGACAAGAACGCGCGCCACGATGGCGCTGGCGACGGTATGCGCCAATCCCAGGCCGATCGAACCCGCCCCCGCCAGTGCAAAGAAGAAAACGATGGAACGGCGCGGGCCCCAGGAATCGGACAACAGGCCTGCCGGAATCTGTACGAGCGCGTAAGGATAGAAATATGCCGAAGCCAGAAGACCCATCAGCGCTCCGCCGGTTGAGAGATCGGTCATCATATCCACGGCGACAACCGCGGGTGCCAGCCGGTGGAAGAAAACAAGAAGGTAGGCGGTTCCCAGAAGGGCAAATATCAGATAGCGGTATTTGACGAAGCTCATGGTGAAATGCCCGCGCGCAGACGGTTTGCAAGTCGATGCTTCGCTTTCAAAAGCGAAAGGGTCATAATTCCGGAGCGTCCGCCGGAATCAGACAGATGAACACCAAAGGAGCATTGCCCCTGTTGCGAATCTGATGCTCTTCATTACCGGGTACGAATATGGCATGGCCGGCCGAAAAAGAATGCCAGTCTTGATTCCAGATTTCGCCTGAGCCCGAGTGGATAAAAATCTCGTGCTCCCAAGGGTGAGTGTGCCTCGGCGTATGTCCACCCGGAGCGACTTCAAAGATTCGCATGCAAAAATTGTTCGCACCGTCGTTCCTGCCGATCACAACACGTCCGGAAACACCTTTTGCCGGCTCATGATCGAAATGCGTCGGCAGAGCGGATCGGTAGTCGATCATCTTCATTCTTTTCTCCTGTGCCCTGATAGGTATCGGGATAAATCTCGACGAGACGGCGTCTCTAATACGACTATTGTGGAAAGCCGCATTAACTTTTTTCCATCGTCTTGTGGAATTGAACCTGCGGCCACTCCTCCATGGTGTGGGAAAGCCGCCACTCGCTGAGTGCGAGATAGACGAGATTACCCTCCGTATCGATCGCGAGGTTCATCAAATTCTTTTTCTGAAAATCTTCCAGCTTTTTGGCGTCATCGCAGGTAACCCAGCGGGCCGCGGCGTAATCGGTCTTTTCATAGTCGGCATAAACACTGTATTCATCTTTGAGGCGAGCCATCGTTACATCAAACTGCAGTGCGCCCACCGCGCCGAGGATGCTGTCCGATCCCCACAGGGGTTTAAAGACCTGAATCGCGCCTTCTTCGGAAAGCTGCGTCAATCCCTTCTGCAGATGCTTCAGGCGCAGCGGGTCCTTGAGCCGCACACGGCAGAAATGCTCCGGGGCAAAATGGGGGATGCCGGTGAACTTGAGCGGTTCTTTCCGTGAAAAAGTGTCGCCGACTTTTATGGTGCCGTGGTTGTGGATGCCGATGATATCGCCCGGATAGGCTTCCTCGATGTTGGTGCGGTCCTGCGCCATGAAGATCGTGGCGTTGGATAGGGAAACTTCCTTGCCGATGCGGTGCTGCATGACGTGCATACCGCGTTCGAATTTGCCTGAGCAAATCCGCATGAAGGCAATGCGGTCGCGATGCGCCGGATCCATATTGGCCTGGATTTTAAAGACGAATCCCGAGAAATCATCCTCATCCGGATTGACGGTCCGCGTCGTGGTCGGG
>SBEK01000080.1 GCA_009668925.1 Deltaproteobacteria bacterium | reverse complement strand
CCGGACGGCAAGTTATTTCCAAGCCACGGGCGAGGGCGGGCGTGTACTTTTCTTTTCCAACCCCGGCCACGACGAACCGGGGTTGTGTCGCAGCCCGGAACCCCGTAAAGGAACTCCGCCCTTTTCTGGGTCTTTCCGAGGGCGTCTGCACCGGGGCGGCCGAGGGTTATGGGCGGGGAAAAGAAAACCCCGCCATGACACTTTTGCACCTGGGGCCGGGGTTCGCCAACGGCATTGCCAATCTGCACAACGCAAGACGCGCCAAATCGCCCGTCCTCAACATCATCGGCGAACACACCACGTGGATTCGGCCTTATGATCCACCGCTCAATATGGACATCGCCTCGCTTGCCCGCACAGTTTCAGGATGGCAGAAGGAAACCGAATCTCCGGATACGGCAGCAGCGGATACGGCAGCGGCCATCGCCGCATCGCTTTACGGCCAGGTCTCAACATTGATCGTTCCCGCCGATCACCAATCCGAAACCGCTGGAACGGAGGAAGTCGCCGGTCTGAACTTTTCATTTGATCCCGTAGATCAGGAAATGATTCCTCATGCAGTCTCGATGATCACCGAGGCAAAAAAGCCGGCCTTAATTCTCGGAGGCCGGGCGCTCCGCCAAAAGGGGTTGGCCGCGGCGGCGCAGATCAAAGCCAAAACCGGCTGCGATCTCTTAATGATCACCTTTCCCGGTTATTTTGACTCCGGCGCCGGACTGCCTGTTCTGAAACGGATTGCCTATTTTCCCAGACAGGCTCAGAAGACACTCTCCGCTTATGACGCCTTCATCCTGGTGGGAGCAGCGGAACCGACGGCTTTCTTCGGCTATGCGGGCGGAGCAACTTCCTTTCTGCCGGAAAAGGCTCCCCGCATCAGGATTGATACCAGCAAGCAGGATGCCGGCTCAATTCTGGAAGAGATATCCTCGGCACTGGGGCCGGATGTCGGCCAAAATGAACTTCGCCCTGTTCTGGCACAGTATGCAATCCCGGCATTGCCGGAGGGCCCGCTTAATGCTGAGAAAATGTGTGCGGCCATCGCCGCCCTGCAGCCGGAGGGTTGCCTTGTCGTCGAGGAAGGCGTCTCATCAGGCGCCTACTACTATAATCATGCCCCCTACTTGAAACCGTTCGGGCAAATGACGCTCACCGGCGGAGCGATCGGCATGGGCCTGCCGCTCGCGCTGGGCGCGGCGCTCGCCGCACCCGACCGGCAGGTGATCGACATCCAGGCCGACGGCAGCGGCCTGTATACGCTTCAGGCGCTCTGGTCGCAGGCGCATGAAAAGACAAAGGTCATCACCGTGGTCTGCTCCAATCGCAAATACTTTACGATCGAACTCGAGTGCCTGCGCGCCGGATATAAGACCCTGGGCGACGGAGCCAAGTCCTTGATGAACCTCACCGGACCAACTTTGGACTGGGTGAGCTTGAGCCGCGGGATGGGCGTTCCCGCCGCCTCCGCGAATACGGCGGAAGCTTTTATTGCTGAATTTCAGCGGGGCTTAAAACAGCCCGGCCCCTATTTGATTGAAGCAGTGCTCGAGTAGTCCACGGGGAAAGGGCACCTTACAACGGACAGGCAATTAATGCTGATGCCGGATGCCTTTGGAGATGAGGATGTAATTGACCGGATAGGCGGCCGCGAAACCGGCTATCAAACCCAATATCATCGAACCCCAGAAAAGTGGATCGGTTGCCCGAGCGTCCATCGCTCCCGGGATGTTGATCGCTACTATCACCTCAACGCCTTCCATCACAACAATGCTTAAGGTCTCGGCAATCAACACTTGCTTAAAGGCTCGCCCGAAAGAAAAACCTGATTTGAGCAAAGGCACGATGCCCAGTGCAAAACCGCCGATGAACCCAAGACCGATGGCTAGGATAATGGTCGCCATATTTGATATCGAGAGCGCCATTCCAATAAACATGCCTGTGGCTTCTCCGATGGAACATCCCAGCAGACAGTGCAGCGTCGCGCTCAGGGCGAGCCGCCACAGGCGCAGGGCGTGAACGGGCGGCGGATGCGTATGCAGGGGATGCCGATGTGAATGTTCTTCCATAAGGACGGTCCTCTGATTCCCGCCGCTGAAAATGAAGCGGCCGTAAAGAATGGTCAATCCTTCGCTAACTTTGGCAGTCGCCGGCCTATGGCAAACAAGGCCGGAACAGACGCCAAAATTCCAACAACTACCAGTGGTCCCGTCCAGGCAAAACACTGCATATGAATATATCCTTCCTTTAAACCTTGCCGAAGCACAAGTATTGTAGCGGGAAGATTAAACAGCAAAGCGGTGAGCGTGCCCGGTGCATAGCGGCGTGTCGCCACCGTGGCGGTGACATGAGGAAAAAGCACATTCAAAAACATGGCGAGGGCGTAACCTGACAGGACATAAGCTCCCCAACTTTCCTTACCGCAAATGAGGGCCCACCCCACCGCACCATAAGCCCCAACGGTCAGCACAATGACAGCGAAACGAAATTCCCGCGCTCCTACGGGCCCGTGCCACTTCCCTGCCGTCTTCGACCATGCCGGCAGCAACAGCGCCTCTTCCAAATTATGCGCCGTTATGGCCAGCGCGAACAGCCAGGCCAGAAAAACAAAATCCATTCCACCACCACCTCGGAAATATCCCCATGTATTTCAGGTTCTTCCTTTCGACCGCGGCCTCGACACGCCCGAATCAGATTCCGCCTGAGGCCAGGCGGCTGCGAATATTGGCCGCTATCTGATCGGCCCAGACACGGTAGGCCAAAGGTCCCGGATGAAAACCGTCCACCGCCATATACGCGTCCTCCAGGGGAAAGTGTGTGGCCACCAGTGCGCACCGGTGGCAGTCCGCCGCGATTTCCATGAGCAGTTCATTGAATCGCTTGGCCCTCATACCGAGATACCAGCGCAAGGGTGAAGGCAGGGCCGGGAAGAGATGCATCGGCGGAAGGCTTGATAAAAATATATGTCGGGCATGAAACTTCGACTGCAGCAGATCAATGATCCGGCGTTGCCGGATGATCCATTGCCGGGCCATTGTTCCATGCGTGACGTCATTCACTCCGATGGATGTCACAACAACATCGAAGGCCTCAGTGGGCGCCGTCTCAAGCATTGCTGCGACTGTTTCGGCTGTATGGCCCGTTTGGGCAATCAACGTCCAGGACACCCGGAAATCCGAGCCAAGCGCGGAAATCAGCTGCCCGGACAGGGCTTCTTTTTGTGTTGATACGCCAACGCCGGCGGCGGCGGAATCGCCAAGGATGAGCAGACGGATAGAGGGTCCGGAGCCATCCAGCCCCGACCGTGATCCTTTCGGCTCAGGCAGTCTGGGCGTTATCCGCCGGACATAAAGACCCTGCGCGATGATCAATGGAACAAGGCCGATCGTTGCAACTTTAAATCCCAGTCGCTTCAGATTCATGGTTGTGAGTACAGTGCTCAATCTTTAATACCCAAGCGTTTCAGATCCTCTATCCGGGGGCTGGCTGTCTGCGGATCATACTTTCTGATTCGATAATATTGACGCACCATCTTCGCAATCGGCACTACGGATTGTATCGGGTATTTTGTAACCGCCTCCTTCGTAAACCGATCCGGCAGCGTGTCTTCGTCAGGCTTCTGCCCCATTCTTACGTTCATATAGCGCTCAAGTTTATTGATGCGCTGGCCCGCCTTCTTAAACTGCCACTGGTTCATGGGGATGCCGGTGATAGCGGAAAAGAAATCGGAGTACACGCTCCAGTTCATCAGCATCTGTGACATTCCGGGGTTCAAAATGGTCGCTACTTTTAAGACCGACTTGGGAAGGTACTTGGGAATGACCGGCTCGGTCATGATTGCAAAAGCCGTAAACAGACAGGACTGGAGGGAATTGATTCCGGCAAACAGATCCTCGCAGAAGACAACCCAGGAGGCCTTGCCCAGCGTGGTCAAGGGCGGCATGAAACCCAGGAGCACTTCCAGAGAAACAAGATACGATCCGAGGTGGCAGCCTCCCTTGTTGTGTACGGCATAGGAGAGACCGTGCCCCCAGCAGGCCCGGGGATCATAGGCCGCAATCTCCAGGCCCTTGGTATGGATCGCGAAATCCTTACCGCCGTATTTCTCGCTTAAGCGCTTGGATCCGTCCGCGAGCTCCGCTCCCTCATCCCGCCGGTAAGCAATGTCCTCGAGGATTCGCGAGATGTTGTCGTGATTGTCAAAGGAAAGCTCGGTTTTACGCAACCCCTTTTCGCCGGCTTCCATAGCCCAGGCAATCGTACCGCCGGCCGAAATGGTATCCATGCCCATTTCATTCATAATATCGTTCCAGGCGGCGATTTTGTCTGTGCCATAATTTTCGATATTGCTGCCAAACAGTCCCGTGGTCTCGTACTCCGGGATCTGTCGCATCTTTCCGTCGGGATACATACCCTTATGCCCGCAGAGCACCGAGCAGTAGCGGCAGGTCGAGTGCCGGGTCTGGTACTTTTCAGCCATAACCTCGCCCGTGAGGGCCTCGGTCTTCGGGTTGAACCGGTCTCGGAAATTCCGCACCGGAGAGTAGCCGCTGGCAATACCGAAGCGCGTGTTCATGTTGGTGCCGAAAAACTTATATCCTCTGGTAAAGGCATTTCGCTGAATGTGCTTTTTGGCTTTCTGCAACGTTCGGGCAAATTTCTGCCGATCCAGCGGAACTGAGCGGTATTCCTTCCCCCGGGCCACGATGGCCTTGAGGTTCTTCGCGCCCATCACGGCGCCCACACCACCCCGTCCGGCAAAGCGGTGTCCGGAACAAATGTTGGCATACAGAACTTTATTCTCGCCGGCGGGCCCGATTACGGCAGCGCCTTCTTTCGGGGTCAAATGGAGCCTCTCCTGGGCGGCGTGTGTGCCGGCTCCCCAGAGTTCGTCGGCGTCTTCGAAGAGGACGTTGTTGTCATCGAAGCGAACAACCGTCGGCTTTGCCGCCCGGCCGGAAATAATCACACCGTCCCACCCGGCGGTCTTGCAGGCTTCTCCGAAAGGTCCGCCGCAGGACGAGGCCACCATATAACCGGTGAGCGGCGATTTGGTGATGACCTCAAAACGGGCCGAACAGGGCGCGCCGGTGGTGAGAAGAACGCCGTTGGCAAAGATTAAAAGATTATCCGGCCCCAGAGGGTCTACTTCCGGCAGCTTGTCTTTCAGCCGTTCGTAGAAAATCTTGATGCCCATGCCTTTGCCGCCCAGGAAATTTTTCAGATCCTCCGGCGATGCCTGATGGACCCGCCAGACCCTGTCGGTCAGGTTAATGTCGAGATATTTGTTGCTGGTTCCGAGAATCTCTTTCACGCCGCACCTCCCATCGTAATTGCATCGAAGAGGCAGTTATCTTTGCACCAGCCGCAGGAAACACATCTGGCCAGCTCAGCGAGGACCGCATGGTTTTCAGCAAGCGGAAGCTGCTCGTTAACCATGGCCAGCGCGTGTGTTGGGCAGGCCGCTACACAGTTTTCGCAGGCGACACAAAGTTGAACGTTGATGACCGGCCTCGGCCATTCCGATTTCTTCATCCTGGCGACGGTTTTTCCTTTATCATCCATGACCGCCGATTCAGGACATATTCTTCCGCAGGCGCCGCATTCGATGCACAGCGATGCACGGATGACATGCTGTTCCTTTTTTTCTCCCGAAATCGCCTTCATCGGGCACATTTTAGCGCAGGCGCCGCATCCGTTACATAACGATGTTATGGAAAAGCTCATAAGACCTCTAATTTTCTTTTTGCGGTATTCCCGTCATGACATGTTCCGCCAGGGCCAGGATGGTCAAGGCCGGGTTAACTCCCAGGTTAGCCGGCATGACGGATCCATCCGCAACGTAAAGGCCGTCGTAGCCGAAAACCTTTCCGTGTTTGTCGACAACGCCCTGATCCGGGCCGGATGCTATCGGGCAGCCACCGAGCATGTGAGCGGAAAGCGGTCGATTCAACAAAACTTCGGAGACCGCGCCCTGCGGTATTCCGTTTATCTTTTTCGCCACCGCGCGTGCCGCCGCGTTGGCCTCCGGTATATATGTCGGAATACCTCCCTCCGGAGATTCTGATGACAGTCGCCACCGCCAAGGTGCAAACCAGCATCTTTTCAGTTTGATCCTCAAGCTGTTGTCATACACCTGCATCACGAGCAAAATAATCGACCGTCTGGCCCAACCGAAAATCCAAAGACTTTTCAAAAAATGCGCGGGATGGGTCAGGCACTGGTAAAAATACTTCAGGACCCTTCCCCACTTGGAGCCACCGTCAGTCAGCACCTGCGCCAGCACTCCCATGACGTCGGAGCCTTCCGGATAGCGGGTGACTTCGATGGACGTGGCGTCGTTGACTTGAAGGATCGAGGTAATCGCAGTCCCTTCGCAGTATTTGACATCGAGAGAGTTGGCCCGACCGCCACAAAGCACTTCCGAATTGGTGCGGAACTTGTAACCGAGACGGTCCGATATTTTGGGAAGAAGTCCTTTCCGTTTGCAGTGCAAAAGCAGCGACAACGTATTGAGTGTTCCGGCGCTGACGACAACCTGACGCGCCCGCCAGATTCCTTTATCTCTTGGGAAAACGGCGGTTGCTTTGCGCGACTCCAGAATATAACCTCCCGCCGGATCCGGTTGAATGGTCGTGACACGCGTCTCCGGGACAATCCGAGCACCGCGTTTTTCGGCAAGGTAGAGATAATTCTTGTCCAGTGTATTTTTGCCGCCGGTCTTGCACCCGATCATGCAGGCGCCGGAAAAATCGCACCCGGTCCTTTCCGGGCCTTCTCCGTCAAAATACGGGTCGGCAACGGTAACGCCCGGTTCACCAAAAAAAGCTCCTACTTCCGTTGGAGCAAAATGTGCGCTGCGTCCGATATCCGCGGCATATTCAGCCAAAACTTTGTCCGGCTCCGTAATTTTGGGAAATGTGGCGACGCCGAGCATTTTTCTGGCCATCCGGTAATGCGGGGCTAACGTCGTTTTCCAATCCGGGTCAAGGTCCACCCATTGCGGATCGCGATAAAAAGGATCCAAAGGCTGCATGAGAACCATGGCATACACCAGCGATCCGCCGCCGACGCCCGCACCTCCGAGGCCCATGAAATCCTTAAGCAGCCAGATGCGTTGAATTCCGTGGCAGCCGATCATCGGCGCCCACAGAAATTTTTTCACATTCCAGTTGGTGTTGGGAAAGTCTTTGGGCTGCCAGCGCTTGCCGGCTTCGATCACGCAAACGCTATAGCCTTTTTCCGCCAGCCTTAACGCGGCAACGCTGCCGCCGAATCCCGATCCGATCACGATGAAATCATACATTTCTTCCATGGGCGACCTCTTTCGTTTCGTGCTGCTGATGATGGGTTGTCAGATCCGATCATGCGCGCCTTGGCCGGTTGATTCTGCCGGAAATAGCTTTTGTCTTAAATGAGTATAGAGAGAACCGGCGGCGATGTCAACGAGTTCATTCCAGTCCTATTTTTTAAAAATGGCCCGCTCATTATTTGAGCACATATCAACAATATGGGAATCCCAAAAAGGAGGTTGAAAATTTCTGATGATCGCCATAGAAGGATAAAGATAGTTAAGACGGCTACCCGCAAAAAAAGAATCGACAAAGGGTTTTTCATGATTTCTAAACGAGCATCCGAATTCACCTCATTTATCGTCATGGACGTCATGGCCAAAGCAGAGGAGCTGGAAAGAAAAGGCGAACATATTATTCACATGGAAGTAGGGGAGCCGGATTTCCCCACACCTAAAGTCATCAGCGATGCAGCCATCGAGGCTTTACGGAATGATAAGACCCGTTATACACACGCGCTGGGACTTCTGGAATTGCGACAGGCCGTCTGTGAACATTACTTCAGCGAATACGGCGTAACGATTACGCCCGATCAGGTTCTCGTTTCAACCGGAACGTCGCCGGTATTGCTGTTTGCCATGCTGGCCATTCTAAATCACGGCGACGAAGTGATCATTTCCAATCCCCGCTATCCCTGTTATCAGAATTTTATCCTGGCGGCGGGAGGTAAACTGAAAGAGATTCAAACGTATCCCGATGAGGGATTCCAATACCGCCACAAAGATATCAAGAAGAGGCTTTCCAAACGAACGAAGAGCATCATCATCAACTCTCCCTGCAATCCCACCGGCATTGTGATGTCCGGCAAACAATTGCAGGACATCGCTCAGTTCGACGGCCAATATATTATCTCCGATGAGATTTATCACGGACTGGTCTATAAAGGAAAGGCCCGCTCCATTCTGGAATTCACGGATAAAGCGTTTGTCATTAACGGCTTTTCGAAACTCTATGCCATGACCGGTTGGCGATTGGGTTATCTCATTTTTCCGAAAAAATTCAGCGCCGTCATGCAGCGCATCCATCAGAATTTCATGATCTCCGCAAGCGGTTTCATTCAGTGGGCAGGCATTGCCGCGCTTAAGGAGGCGCAGGCGGATGTGAAAAGCATGGTCAAAATTTATGATGAGCGCCGCCGTTACATGCTCACTCGCCTGAAGGACATGGGCTTTACCATTCACGTTGAGCCGACCGGCGCGTTTTATGTCTTTGCCGACGGAAGGAAATTCTTTTCCGATTCTTACAAGGAGGCGTTCAAAATTACTGAAGAAGCGAAAGTCGGTGTGACCCCCGGCATTGATTTTGGAAACGGTGGTGAAGGATTTCTTCGCTTCTCCTACGCCACCTCTCTGGAAAACATTAAAGAAGGCTTAAACCGTCTGGAGCAGTACCTCGGCCGGAAAAAGTAAGGTGATGGACAAACTCTCTTATGTGGCGTATTTCGCTTCTCGCAAAATTTAACTCATCCCCAAGGAGGATATATGACGTACCAATTCATTGAACTGAAAATCGAAAATCATGTAGCCACGGTCGCGATGGCCAGAGTGGATGCTTTAAACGCACTGAGCCTCGAGTTCGCTTCCGAAATTGCGGCTGTGTTTCGTGAACTCGGAGCCAACGACGACGTGCGGGCAATTATTTTTTGCAGCAAAGCGCGGATTTTTTGCGCGGGACTGGATTTAAAGGAAGCGGCGGGCGGCGCGAGCGGCTCGGCCAAGGGAGTTATGGACACGATCCGGAATTCTCAACCGCTGTTTGACTGCTGCAACTTTATCGAAGAATGTCCTAAACCGGTGATTGCCGCGGTTCACGGCAAATGCATCGGCGGCGGGCTCGATATGATTTCCGCTTGTGATATCCGCCTGTGTACGGAAGACGCGATATTCTGCCTGAAGGAAGCCGCTATCGGTTTGGTCGCGGACATGGGCATTCTGCAAAGACTGCCGATGATCGTAGGCCAGGGTTTTGCCCGCGAGATGGCCTACACGGCGGCCAATTACTCAGCGCGCGCCGTGGAAAAGATGGGCCTCGTCAATCACGTTTACGCCGACCACGCGGGAGTGATGGCCGCGGCTCAAAAGCTGGCCGCCCAGATTGCGGCAAACGCACCGCTCGGCGTCAAGTATACCAAAGAAGTTCTCAATTTCAGCCGTTATGTGAATGTCTATGAAGGGATGGCGATGGCCATTCAGAAAAATGCGACGCTGCTCATGTCCGATGACTTGAAAGAAGCGATGATGTCGTTCCTGGAAAAAAGGCCGGCCGATTTTAAGGGGAGATAACTTCGGCGAGTCATTCTCGGTCAGTACGGCCATTTTACTGACCGAGAATGACTAAAGGTATTGCTACAGCGGATCACCGTATACGCCTCATTGACAAAGGACATCCACAGGATAAGAATCATTCCATTTTCAATTCAAGATGATACCGCGGCGGCTAGGAGGAGGCACCGCAGGCGTATTATAAATACGTCGAGGACGCCGGCGACGAAGCCAACAAAGGTAGCGCTTGAAGTGGAAATGGAATCACTTCACTTCCATGCAGAACTTATCTATCTTCTCCGGCGGGATAATGGGATAATCGCCGGTGTAACAGGCCAGACAGAAGCACTCTTTCGGCATGCCGGTGGCTCGGATCATGCCTTCAACGGTCAGGTAGTGCAGGGAGTCCAGTCCAATAAACTCGGCAATCGCCTTTTCGTTTTCCTTCTTGGCGGCGATCAGCTCACCCTTTGACGAAAAATCAATGCCATAAGGGCAGGGAAACAGCGTGGGTGGACAGCTGATCACCATGTGCAGTTCTTGAATGCCGATATCGCGCAGGTTCTTTACGCGGTTGCGGCTTGTGGTGCCCCGGATAATCGAGTCCTCAACGATGATGACTTTCTTGTCCTTTAAAAGCGGCTTCACCGGGTTGAGTTTGACTCTGACGGCAAAGTCGCGCATGGGCTGAGTCGGCTGAATGAACGTGCGGCCGATATAATGGTTGCGGATCATGCCCATTTCAAAAGGAATGCCGCTTTCTTCGGCGTATCCCAGCGCCGCATAATTGCCCGAATCCGGAAACGGCATCACCATATCCGCGTCGGGACGGTACTCCTTGGCCAGTTCACGGCCAAGCTGTTTGCGGCACAGATAGACATTGCGTCCGAACACCTGGCTATCCGGGCGCGCAAAATAGATCATCTCAAAGACACAGTGACAATGTTTTACCGGAGCAAACGGTTTTATGCTCTTTTCGCCCTCGGCGTCGATGATGACAATTTCGCCGGGCTCGACATCGCGAATATACTCCGCACCGACCAGATCAAACGCACAGGTTTCAGATGCAATCACCCATCCGCCGTTCAGTCTGCCCAGCGCCAGCGGCCGGAAGCCGCGGGGATCACGCGCCGCGATGATCTTGTCGCGGGTCAGCATAACCAGACTGTATGCGCCTTCGACCTGTTGCAGCGCAATGGAAAGCGCTTTTTCCAAGCCTCGCTTCAAATGCGGCGCCATCAGATGGATAATCACCTCACTGTCCATCGTAGACTGAAAAATAGATCCCCGGTTTTCCAATTCCGCCCGCAGAGGTTGTGCATTCACAATGTTTCCGTTGTGCGCCAGTGCGTAATAATCGTCGCCCACATGAACGAGAAACGGCTGCGCATTCGAAATCGTGGAGGAGCCGGTCGTGGAATACCGGACATGTCCGATGGCCAGTTTTCCGGGCAGCTTCTGCAATATTGATTCCTTGAAAACGCCGGACGCGAGGCCCATTCCTTTATGCTCCGAAACGTTGCATCCGTCGGAAACGACAATGCCCGCGGATTCCTGTCCGCGATGTTGGAGGGCAAAGAGGCCGAAGTACGTCACGCGTGAAGCGTCTTCATGTCCGTAAATGGCAAACACGCCGCACTCCTCACGGGGGCGACCGGATTCATTTTGTATGTCTTCAAATAGTGATGTCATATGTTGTTCTTTCCTTGCAGGGGCGGCCTTGTGACCTCAATCCACCTTCAGGTTACGGAACCACTGTTCCCTATTTCCTATAATACTCCTGTAAAGGACAGACGTCCCAGTCCTTCTCGATAATCGCTTTCGAGGCCTCGCAAAGCGCCCGCGCGCCCGCCAGGGTCGTGGTGTAAAGAACGTTGTACGTCAGGGCGCCCCGACGGATGTGGTAGGCGTCTCGGGACGACTTGCGCCCGACACCCGTGTTAACAACCATTTGGATATCACCATTCTTGATATAATCGACGATGTGCGGCCGGCCTTCACTGACTTTGTTGACAACCGTCGTTTCAATACCGTGCAGCGTCAAGTGATTGGCCGTGCCGGCCGTCGCCAGAATTTTGAATCCCAGGTTGCTAAAGGATCTGGCGACGTCCACAATCCTGTCCTTATGATAATCATGAACGCTGATGAAAATCGTTCCCGACTTCGGCATCTTGAAACCCGCGGCCATCTGCGACTTGGCAAAGGCGAGCCCAAAGGACTGATCGATCCCCATCACTTCGCCGGTGGACTTCATTTCCGGTCCCAGAAGGATGTCCACTTCCGGGAAACGGTTGAAGGGAAAAACCGCTTCTTTGACGGAGACATGCCTGGGCATAATCGTCCGGGTGAAGCCCAGTTCCTGGAGATTTTTGCCCAGCATCACTTTGGTGGCGAGTTTCGCGAGCGGCACACCGATGGCCTTGCTGACAAACGGCACCGTGCGCGACGCGCGGGGATTGACTTCCAGCACATAAAGCACATTGTCTTTAATGGCGTACTGGATATTCATCAAACCGACGACGCCAAGCTCGGCGGCCAGCATCTTCGTTTGCTTTTCAATTAACTCCAAAATGGAGGCCGAAATGGTCAGTGACGGCAGAATGCAGGCGCTGTCGCCGGAATGAATGCCGGCCTCCTCGATGTGTTCCATGATCCCTGCAACGACGGTCGTCTTCCCGTCGCTTAGCGCATCCACGTCCACTTCCACCGCATCTTCCAGAAACTTATCGATCAAAATCGGATGACCGGGTGAAACCAACAGCGCCTTGGCCATAAACGATCGAAGGGTTTCCGGGTCATAGACAATTTCCATCGACCGTCCGCCCAGAACGTAGGAGGGGCGCACCAGCACAGGGTATCCGATGCGTTCTGCGGCAATGAGCGCTTTTTCCACATCCATCGCCGTGTCATTATCCGGCTGGTTGAGTTTCAACTTGTTGACGATTTCCTGAAATCTGTCGCGGTTTTCCGCCCGGTCGATCGCAGTTGGCGACGTACCGATAATCGGCACACCGGCCGCTTCCAGGCCACGGGCCAGATTGAGCGGCGTCTGACCGCCGAATTGGACAATCACGCCGTCGGGCTTTTCGGTCTGGATGATGTGCAGAACATCTTCGAGCGTCACCGGTTCGAAAAAAAGCTTATCGGACGTATCGTAGTCCGTACTGACCGTTTCGGGATTGGAATTGATCATGATGCTTTCAATGCCTTCTTCGCGCAGGGCAAATGAGGCATGAACACAGCAGTAATCAAATTCAATACCCTGACCGATGCGATTGGGGCCGCCGCCGATGATCGCCACCTTCTTTTTCCGGGAAGGTCTGGATTCGTTTTCCGTTTCGTAGGTCGAATAGAAATAAGGCGTGTACGCTTCGAATTCGGCCGCGCACGTATCCACCAGTTTATAAACCGGCAGGATTTTTTCTTTTGCCCGCCAATTGCGGATTTCCTGCTCCGTCCTGTTCCATAACTTGCCCAGAGACCGGTCCGAAAACCCCATTTCCTTCGCGGAGCGCAGAAGCTCCGGCGTGGGTTCCGAGGTTTTCAGTTCCTCTTCGGCGTCCAGGATGTCCTTGATCTGGTGCAGAAACCAGGGGTCGATCTTCGTAATGTCATAGACATCGTCCACCGACATGCCGCCCGCAAGCGCCGCGCCGATGTAAAATAGCCTCAGCGAATTGGGCTTGACCAGCTTGCTCTGGAGAAGAGTTTTTCGTTCCTCGGAATCGGCAGGCAACTCCTGGCCGAAACCGAAGCGGCCGATTTCCAGCGACCGGATGGCTTTTTGCAGCGATTCTTTAAACGTACGGCCGATGGCCATGGTTTCACCGACCGACTTCATGGACGTGGTCAGAAAATCCTCCGTTTCCGGAAATTTTTCAAATGTCCAGCGCGGAATTTTCGTCACGACGTAATCGATCGTAGGCTCGAAGGACGCCATCGTTTCGCGCGTGATGTCGTTGGGAATCTCGTCGAGCGTGTAACCCACGGCAAGCTTGGCGGCGATTTTGGCAATTGGAAATCCGGTGGCTTTGGAGGCCAGCGCCGACGATCGCGACACGCGGGGGTTCATCTCCACGACGATCATTTCACCGGTCCGGGGATGAATGGCAAACTGCACGTTCGAGCCGCCCGTCTCGACGCCGATTTCGCGCATGATGGCAATTGCGGCGTCGCGCATGACCTGATACTCATGGTCCGTGAGCGTTTGGGCCGGCGCAACGGTTATCGATTCGCCCGTGTGCACGCCCATCGCATCGAAATTTTCGATGGAACAGATAATCACAACGTTATCCGCCTTGTCGCGCATCACCTCCAGTTCATACTCTTTCCAGCCGAGCACGGATTCTTCAATCATCACTTCCGAAATCATGCTGGCATCCAAACCCGCTTTGGCGATGCCCATTAATTCTTCGCGGTTATAGGCCACGCCGCTGCCGGTTCCGCCCAGTGTGAAGGACGCCCGGATGATAATCGGAAAGCCGATGTCCTCGGCGATTTTGAGCACTTCGTTCATGTTGCGGGCAAAGCCGCTCCGCGGCATTCTCAGGCCGATCTTTTCAATCGCATGGCGGAATTTTTCACGGTCTTCCGCTTTGTGGATGACGTCCAGAGATGCCCCGATCATCTCGACACCATATCTTTCAAGTGCACCGGACTCCGCCAGCGCCACAGCCGTGTTGAGGCCGGTCTGCCCTCCCAGTGTCGGCAAGAGCGCGTCGGGACGCTCACGGGCAATCACTTTCGCAACGGCTTCCGGCGTGATCGGCTCGACATACGTGCGGTCGGCCATTTCCGGATCGGTCATGATGGTTGCCGGATTCGAGTTGATCAGCACAACTTCATAGCCCTCTTCGCGCAATGCTTTGCAGGCCTGCGTGCCGGAATAGTCAAACTCACAGGCCTGACTGATAATAATCGGCCCGGAACCGATGAGCAGTATTTTCTTTATGTCAGTTCGTTTCGGCACTGTGTCATTCCCACTCTATCGTACTGGGCGGTTTGGAGCTGGTATCGTAAACCACGCGGTTGATGCCCCTAACTTCATTAATAATGCGTGTCGAAATACGCGCGAGCAGGTCCTGCGGCAGCCGCGCCCAATCCGCAGTCATGGCGTCGTCACTGGTGACGGCGCGGATCGCCACGATATTTTCATAGGTCCGCTGGTCACCCATGATGCCTACGCTTTTTAGCGGCAGCAGGATGGCAAACGATTGCCATAACGTATAGTAGAGGTTTGCCGCACGGATTTCTTCCAGCAATATCGTGTCGGCCTTGCGCAGAACCGACAGCCGCTGCGCGGTTACTTCCCCGATGATCCGGATCGCCAGGCCCGGCCCGGGAAACGGCTGCCGCCAGACGACGTCGTCGGCCAATCCCAGCTCTTTTCCCAGCAGACGCACTTCATCTTTGAATAAATGCTTGAGCGGTTCCACGAGCTTCAAGTTCATGTTCTTAGGCAGGCCGCCGACATTATGATGCGACTTAATGACCGCGCTGGGGCCGCCGAAGGCGGAGCGCGACTCAATCAGATCGGGATATAAAGTTCCCTGCGCCAAAAATTTAACGTTCTTGATCTTCCTTGCTTCCGCATCAAACACTTCAATAAACGTTCTGCCGATGATTTTGCGTTTCTTTTCCGGATCGGTAACGCCTTTTAATTTTTTCAGAAACAGTTTTCCCGAACGGGAAAAATGCAGATTGATTTGAAGATGTTTTTTGAACATTTCAATGACGCGCTCGGCCTCGTTGGCTCTGAGCACGCCGTTGTCCACAAACACGCAGGTCAACTGCCTGCCGATGGCGTTGTGCAGCAGCACGGCCGCCACGGAGGAATCGACTCCGCCGGAAAGCCCCAAAATGACTTTTTCCTTGCCCACCTGCCGGCGGATTTCCTCTATCGCCTGAGCGGCAAAAGATCTCATCGACCAGGATTTCTTGCAGTGACAAACATCAAACAGGAAATTCGCCAGCATTTTTTTGCCGGCTTGGGTATGAACGACTTCCGGATGAAACTGCAGGCCGTAAAAGCGGCGCTTGATGTCCGCTGCGGCCGCAACCGGCGTATTGGACGTGGAAGCGGTAATCGTAAACCCTTCCGGCAGTGTGCCGATCGAATCACCGTGACTCATCCAGCACTGCGTCTTTTTTTCCACACCGGCAAAGATACCCGTTTGCTTTCTCACGAAAAGTTCCGCAAATCCGTATTCCCGCTTGGTCGAACCGATAACTTTACCGCCCAGCGAATCCACCATATATTGCAGCCCATAGCAGATCCCCAGAATCGGAATGCCCAATCCGAATATCTTCCTGTCGACTCGCGGTGCGCCCTGGGCATAAATGCTGGCCGGGCCGCCCGAGAGAATGATGCCTTCGGGTTGAAGCGCTTGGATGGCCGAAAGCGGAATATCAGGAGGTTCAATTTGACAGTAAACACGGTTTTCCCGCACGCGCCGGGCGATGAGCTGGTTGTATTGAGACCCGAAATCAATAATCAGAATCACGTTATCTTCCCCTCTTCTTTTTCATTATTTCTACAAACTGAGAAAATAAATATTCTGTGTCATGCGGTCCGGGCGCAGCTTCGGGATGATACTGGACGCTCATGATTTCGGAGAGCGTCATGCCTTCGGAGGTCGCGTCGTTTAAGTTGGTAAAAGATTTATCGGCTTTGCTCTCGATAGATTCCGGCACGACCACAAAACCGTGATTTTGAGATGTAATTTCGATTCTCCCTGTTTCCAAATTTTTAACCGGCTGATTGATGCCGTGATGACCGAACTTCAGTTTGGAGGTCCAACCGCCGATCGCCTGGCCGATGATTTGATGTCCCAGACAAATACCAAAAACCGGGATCTGCCCCATGACTGTTTGCGCCGCGTCTACGATATAGGGAAGCGCGGCCGGGTCACCGGGACCGTTCGAGAGTAACACGCCGTCCGGCTGATAAGACATGATCTCGGCACCGGGGGTTGTCGCCGGCACAACCACCACTTCGCAGCCATTCTTTTCCAGGAGTCTTAAAATATTGTATTTGACGCCGCAATCCACAGCGACGACCCGCAGCTTTTTGATCGGTTTCTTCCTGGGAATTTTGCCCGAAGAAGGCGCGCCATTTTTCCAGAGATAAGGTCTGAGACAAGACACTTCTCGGACAAGGTCCCGCCCGACGAGCCCCGGATAATCCCGAACCTTCGCAAGCAACTCATCAACATTTTTCGTTTCGGTGGAAATTATGCCTTTCATGGCGCCGGACAGGCGCAGGCGGCGCGTCAAGGCCCGCGTGTCAATGCCTTCCAGACCGATTTTGCCATTATCTTCCAGAAAAGACTTTAAGGTCTTCTTCATCCGCCAATTGCTGGGGTTTCCCTGATACTCTTTGACGATAAAGCCCTCGAGATGAATCTTTGACGATTCCATATCATCATCATTAATGCCGTAATTGCCAATCAGCGGATAGGTCATGGTGACGATCTGACCCTTATAAGACGGATCTGTAATCACTTCCTGATATCCGGTCATGCCGGTGTTGAAGACGACTTCCCCCAGAGTTTCGCCCGCGCCTGCAAAGGCAAAACCATCAAAGACGCTGCCGTCTTCCAGGACCCGGAGAGTTTGGAGAGCTTTTCTTGACAGGGTCATGTGATTTATTTCTCTAACAGGAAGGACTTAGGGGCTTTGATCTGACCGATCGATATTTTCCAGAAATCGAAAGACCGCATTGGCGTG
>SBEK01000275.1 GCA_009668925.1 Deltaproteobacteria bacterium | reverse complement strand
GTCCTGGTACTACGACATGAAGGGCTTCCAGGACGCCGCCATCGTGAAGGCGTCGGACGCCTTCACGAAGAAATTCCGGCAGGAGTACAAGTATCCGCCTGATCCCTATTCCGCGATGGCCTATGAAGGTGTGATGGAAGCCGTTCGCGCCATGGAACTGGCGCAGTCGGTGGACGGCAAAGCCATGGCGAAAGCCCTGATGGCCAATCCGAAATTCAATTCCATGAAAGGACAGGGCGTCTGGCGGGCCGATCATCAGCCTCTCTTTAAATACGGGGCCTACGTCGTCATGGGCAAAGGCGCCAAAGAACGCAAAGATCCGAAATGGGATCTGGTGAAGATCATCGGCGCCTATACTGGCGAAGATTATCTACCGTCTCTCAGTTCTCTCGGCTATTAGCAGCCAATCCTGATGAGGGGCGGCATGCCGCCCCTCAATGTGTGGTGAGTTATGATGAAAGAACGACCGATCATTGAAACAAAAAACGCGACGATCAATTTCGACGGACTTGTTGCCGTTGATTCCGTGAATTTCACAATGAAGGAAGGGGAGGCCATTGGGGTGATCGGGCCCAACGGCGCCGGCAAGACAACATTCTTCAATCTCCTGACCGGACTGTTTTTCCCGACCGGCGGGAACATCTTCTTTTTTGATCGGGAGATCACGAAGGTCCCACCGCATAAACGGGTGATCATGGGGATTGTCCGGACGTTTCAGCTGGTGTCCGTCTTTGATTCTCTTCCCGTGGTCGATAACCTGATTTTGTCCACGCATCGCATCAGCGGCCGTCACGAATCGAAGAGAAAGTTTTTCTTTAATGACGCGCATCATCGACAAATGGAAGAAAAATGTATGGAGGCGCTGAAGCTGATGGGCATCGAAAGCAAGGCCGACAGAATGACGGCCGAGCTTTCCTACGGCGACAAACGCAAGCTGGAACTGGCGGTCGCTCTTTCCCTGGATCCCAAAATCCTGCTGTTGGATGAACCGTTTGCGGGGCTCAGCGACACGGAAATCTGCGAAGTGTCCGGGATTCTCTCCGAGGTGAAGAAGAAATTTTCCTTTGTGATCATCGAACACAAGATCTCCCATATTACCGATCTCGTCGAGCGGCTGTGCGTTATGCATGAAGGAAAGCTGATCGCCGAGGGGCCGCCCGCGGAGGTATTGTGCAACGCGCTTGTTCGGGAAGTCTACTGGGGCAAAGAGGAGGGATTGACATGCTCAGTGTAACGAATATCGAAACCTCCTACGGGCACGCGAAAGTGCTTCATGACGTTTCCCTGAACGTCCAGACCGGTGAAACGGTGTTTATCGCCGGCCGAAACGGGGCGGGAAAAACGACTCTGCTCAAATCGATTGCCGGCTTCCTGAAACCGTCGGCCGGATGCATTACGTTCGACGAGCAGAACATCATCGGTTTGCTCCCGGAAAAAATCGCCCTGTCCGGCATTCGCTACGTTTTTCAGGACAAGCGGGTTTTCTCGCAACTGAGTGTAAAGGAGAACCTGGAGCTGGCCGCGTATCCGGTGAACGTTGATATTAAAGATGCGATTGCCAAGGTCGTCAGCATCTATCCCAAAATCGAAAAATTTCTGGATCTGCGGGCGGGAAGCTTAAGCGGCGGTCAGCGTCAAATCCTGCTGATCGGGCGCGCGCTGATCGGCGAGCCGAAGCTGCTTCTGATCGACGAACCGACCGAAGGGCTGGCCGCGGGTACGATCAATGACATTTTGAATGTTCTGGCCACGATGAAAGGGAAGGTGTCCCTGCTGATTGTGGAACAGAATCTCTCCGTCGTGGGGATGCTGGCCGACAAAGTTTACATGATGAAAGAAGGAAAAATCGTTCAAGAAGTGACGGATAAAACACAAATGAGCGACAAAGTGATGTTGGAACAATGTTTGTAGAGTGTCTGCGAAGAAGGCGGACCCTGAAGAATCATAAAACCTTAGACGAGGAAGAAGGAGAAAAATATGAAGGGAAAGACCAAAGCGCCGAAGATTGAAGCCGCGAAGACAGCCGTTGTGTTGATTGAACCGCAGTACGATTTTCTCAAACCGGGCGGCTCGATGTACCAATTCATAGAGCAACAACTCGAAGAGCGAAATGTGATCGGCAATCTGGTGGATTTTATCGGCAAGGCCAGAAAGAAGGTAAAAAAGATCATCTACGTGCCTTTCGAAGAATTTGAACCGGGCTTCCCGGAAATCGACAAGAAGGGTCCGGGCATGGGTGGCCTGCGAGGTCTGGAAATCGATATGCCGACGGGCTGGACGCTTCACGGCAAGCCCGTTGCGGGCGCCTGGGTGAAGGGGACCCCGGGCCCGGAAATCATTCCCGAACTGACGCCGCAAAAAGGCGATATCATCGTCCGCGGCAAGAAAACCCTCGATGCCTTCTGGTCCACCGCGCTGGACTATACCCTGAGA
>SBEK01000274.1 GCA_009668925.1 Deltaproteobacteria bacterium | reverse complement strand
AGACAGTTCACATACCGGTCAAGCTCCTTAAACATCGGGTCCATCATGATCTTAAACCGTGCAAATATCCGCGGATACCCCGGCAGATGACGGTAGCGTAAAATCGTCCGGCGCAAATGTTCCTTGGAACCGATCACCAATTCGCCCGTCGGATATTGAATGGGAGCAAATATCCTGCCCATCAGGGTCGGCAGGATAAAGTAGGCGCCGATGAGTGAATAGCCGATGCCCAGGAAAGAAACGATTCCGATGCTCCTAAGGAGCGCATGTTCAGCGAACATCAATACACCGAAACCGATCAACGTGGTGAAGGCCGCCAAAAACATCGCCAGTTTGATCGTATGCATGGCCGGATGCTTTTCATCGCCATAGCGCTGATAGGTGCAAACATAATAGACCGTGTAATCGATCCCCATCCCCATGATGACAATCCAGAGCATAATACCGGGAATGTCCAGCGGATGGCCGATGATTTTAAGCGTGCCCAGAGTGGCCGCCAGCGCAAAAACGGTCGGCGCGAGCGCCGTAAGCGAGATGCGCCAGTCGAGGAAAAATAAAAAGATCACCAGCACCAGGCCGATACTGGTGATCAGAGCAATTTCCAAAAAAATGTTCTTCAGGAATTCACCCAGCCTTCGGCTGAATAAATCGGCATCAAAGAGTTTGGCGAGCCCCGAAGACGCAAGCTTCGCAAAAAAATCCTCCGCTTTGTAATTGCTCCCGGCCGAAAGCAGGCTCAACTGGGTATATCCCTGGGACGATTTGGCAATACCCAGCATTTCAAAATACTTCCCGGGAACCGGAACAGCAGCCGGCGTTTGCTGATGAATGGTTTTCCAGAAAGGTTCGAAAGCATCCGGCGCAAAGCCATTTTCCCCGGCGGCCTGATCGAGTTCATTCCGCAATGCCGTCATGCGCGCTTCGCTCCAGAAATTGCGCCAGGCGGCAACATTCACCTGCGCGGCTGCCGGCGACGGGAACAAGACGGTCGGCAAAAACGCCGGGGCCAGTTTTCCTTTTTGCACGTCGGTGGTAAGCAGTGCCATCAGCTGTTCATTTTTTTTCTGCAAAGCTTCCAAACTCGGCGCTTCCAGCAAGACATAGCATTTACCGGAAAGATTACCCCACGTCTCCTGTAATTTCTTTTCGGCACTGATTGTGTCAAGGCTTATGGAATTCATGGCCTGCAAGTCAACATTAAAGACAGGTTTGGCAAAAAACAGCAGGGTCAGCCCGCAGATCACGGCAACGGCTGCCTTCCATTTGGCCGGAGCGGCGATTTTTATAATGGCATTTTGCAGCAACCGGTTGGTCCGACGCTTTGACGGCGGCATGGACGGAAAGATCGCGGGAAAAACAAAATGGACGAAAACGAGTGCAAATGTGACGCCCAGTGCGGAAAAGACGCCGATCTCGGCCAGGATTTTAAAGTCGCTGACCAGAAGCAGCAGGAAGGCGCCGACCGTGGTCAGAACGGCCAGCAGTTCCGCCGACCAGACCTCGCGGGCCACCTGCTTCCCATCCGTGGCGTAAGGCTGATCCAGATACAGAAGATAGGTGATCCCCAGGTCAACCGTAAAAGCCATGATCGCGCCGCCGAAACCCACCGCCAGCATCGACATGGACGGGAAGATAAATGAGCAGACACACAGAGCGGCGATCGCTCCGACCGTCGAGGGCAGCAGCGCGAGAAGGCCGATGAGCGGACGGGGAAAAGCAAAAATGAGCAGGAGCGCAATGCCCAGGGTTGTCAGGATAATAGCCAGCCGGGTATCCCGTTTGGCGATCTTTTCATTATCCAGCGCGGCGCGGTAAGCGCCCACCGGCGTCAGGATATAATGATCTTTCAAGTCCGCATTTGTTCGCAGCGCCTGCCGGCATTCTTCAAGATGCTTTTCGATTTGCGCGGCTTTTGCGGAGTCCGTCCCCGATCCGGCAATCCGGGCAATGATGAGCGCATGCCGGCCGTCGGCGGATAGAAGCTGCCCCGAATAAAACTGCGCCTTCTTCGCCGGCAAGAGCGCGGACATCCGCCCCAGAATCACTCCCGAAAAACCCAGCGGGTCTTTCGCCATCATGTCCGACCGGCCGATGCCTTCCAGTTGCTCCAGAGCCTGTCGATTCTGAACCATGGCTTCGCGGATTTTATCCGGTGTCAGAAGCGGTGCGATCTTCTCTTCGAGATCCGATGCGCTCAAAAGCGACGGCAGATTGCCTCCGACGTGCGCAATCAGTTCGGGAAAAGCGCTGGCCTCATCGCCGATACCGACTTTGACAAACGAGCCGCTCCGGCTCAATTGGTCCGTGACAAGCGAAGCGGCCCGGACCAACGCGTCGCGGTCATCCGACGTTTGTTCCAAATCAATGAATACTTTGTCTTGAATGGGCAAATGGCTGATCACCCGGCGGGCATCGGCCAGCACCGGATCATTGTGCG
>SBEK01000079.1 GCA_009668925.1 Deltaproteobacteria bacterium | reverse complement strand
GTTTCGATGAATTCACCATAACTGCATCGATCTCATCGCCAACAAGATAAAATTTTAAAACCGTCGAGTTAATTACAATAAACGTGCCAGGGATAGCCTTGCATTTATGTTAAATAATTACGAAGAGATAGCGCGATCAGAATCGCGGGGTAAATTCATATTCTTTGTGGAGAAAGAGGATTTGTATTGAAAAATAGAACGATAGTACGGTTTTTCAATACACGTCCTTCGCCGCTAAATATCGGAAGGTCATAAGCCGCCGGTCTGAACATAATGCGTGATGAGGGCCAACGATCTCGCCCTGGTCTTTATCTTCGCCGGCAGCCGAATCGGAATTAACCGATTTTCATGAGGAACGGATGATGCCGGTTTTCCAGGAACAAAACCGTGTTGTGATCCGTGTAAAAAAAAGAGCTGCGGATGATAGTTCCGCAGCCCCGGCAAGAGATTTAGACAAGTTTCAGATAGTTCTTGACCAGATACTCCGCAGTCTGCAAAGCACCTTTGGCCGCTCCCAGCTTGGTGTTATGAGCCAGGCAGACGTATTTGATGCCGTTTTCAATAATCGGATCTTTACGGATGCGCCCGATGGTGACGGTCATGCCGCCGCCTTTGTCGCGGTCCACGCGCGGCTGCGGCCGGAAGGGATCATCGGTGACGTCGATCAGATGAGCGGGCGAACTGGGTAGATGCAGTTCCGCAAAGTCTTTGCCGTACTCCATCATGACGCGCTTCACATCTTCCGGTGTGCAGGGTCTTTCCGTCTGCACAAACGCACAGACGAGATGCCCGTCGAGCACCGGTACGCGGTTGCACGCGGCGGTAATGCCGAATTTCGCATCCTGGACGGCGCTGCCGGTAAACTTCCCCAAAATCTTCTGAGGTTCGGTTTCGACCTTCGGCTCTTCTCCGGATATATACGGAACGACATTTTCCATCATATCCATGGCGGAAAGTCCGGGAGTCCGGCCCGCTCCGGACATGGCCTGCAAGGATGTCATCATCACCTGTTTGACGCCGTAATTATCCAGGATCGGCTTTAAAGAAACCACCAGACCCGCGATGGTACAGTTGGATTTGGGGGAAATGAACCCCTTCCAGCCGCGGTTCTTCTGCTGAACGGCGAGCAGCGCCGCGTGATCCATGTTGACGCCGCCGACGAGAATCGGAGTGTCGGGTTCATAGCGAAACGCCGAGGCGGTGCTGATGACCGGGGTGGTTTTGGCGTATTTCGGCTCCAGCTCTTTGGCCGGCCCCGTATCCATGGTCGAAAAGATGATATCGACGGATGTCGGATCAAAGCTCGCCGCTTCTTCGACCACCATATTGGCGATGTCCGCCGGCAATTCTTCGGTGCACCACCAGCGAATGGAACCATTGGCGTCTCTGAGGGCGTCAATGTATTTCTTATCAGCTGAGCGCTCCGAGGCAACCAGTTTGGTAATTTTAAACCAGGGGTGTCCGAGCAGGCTCACAATCGCCTGCTGACCGACGATGCCGGTCGCGCCCACAATGGCAATTTTTAACATACGATATTTCCTCCAAAATTTATTTTTTCTTAATTTTTTGCCATTACACCCATTTCGAGGAGTGTAAACGACGAGCAATCTAATCGTGATCTTCCAGCTTAGATTTCACCCTGCGGACGAAATGACAAAAGAGTTCGTTCATTCAAGACGTCTTTTGCCTTTTGTCTAATAAGATCTTTCTTGTCTGCTCCACGTCCGCCGCAATCTGACGCTTCAAACTTTCGGGACCGTCAAATTTGACAATGTCCCGCAATTTCTCCACGAAAAGCACATTGATTTTTTGTCCGCGCAGATCGCCCTGGTACTCCAGGAGGAATACTTCAAACGTGGATGTATAATCTTCAAACGTCGGTTTTGCCCCGATGCTGAGCGCCGCCATATATTGCCGGCCGTCGACATCAACACAGGCCGCATAAATGCCCGAAGACGGCAGCAACTCTTTTTCCGGTTCGACATTGGCAGTCGGATAGCCCAGCCCCGTCCCTCGCCCCGCGCCGCTTCCCACCGTTCCGGCTACATTATAATATCGCCCCAGCAACCGGCTGGCCCTGCGGACATCGCCTTCCAGAATGGTATTGCGGATCAGCGTGCTGCTGACAATTTCTTCGTCTATTTTAAACGCGGGGATCACTTCAACGGAAAAACCGAGTTTTCGCCCCTGGGCCTTTAAAAAGGCGTCATTGCCCTGTCTGGCCTGGCCGAAGACATAATCATGCCCGATGATAATCTTCGTTATCGCGAGCTGGTCGCACAGGAACCCCCGCACAAACTGTTCGGCGGTGGTCTTGGAGTAGGCCATATCAAACTTGATAATCACCGTTGCGTCGACACCGCATTTTTCCAGCAGGGCCGTTTTTTCCGCCCGCGTGGTAATGAGGTAAAAGGGATGGATATTCGGATGCAGGATCATCTTCGGATGCGGATCAAAGGTGATCACCAGCGACTTCTGTCCGGCTGCTTTGGCCTCACTGGCCAGTTTGCGGCAGATATGCTGGTGGCTCAGATGCACCCCATCAAAATTGCCGATGCTGACGAACGCTCCCCGAAAATCGTTTGTTATGGCTTTAATTCCTTCAAATACAATCATGTTCTCTTCCCGCCGCGTTTTTAAGCAAGTGTTGCAACATAGCATTTTGGGTATTAAATTCAAGTCATTTTAACTTGACAAGAACCCCAGTTCGGTATAGTCACTTCTCGCATGCCGAAGTGGCGGAATTGGTAGACGCGCTAGGTTCAGGGTCTAGTGGGTGTACGCCTGTGCTGGTTCGAGTCCAGTCTTCGGCACCATTTGAAAAAACGGAGGGACAATCGATTCTATCGGTTGGCCCTCTTTCATTTTTGGGCGAGGTCCTGCACCCGCAGAGAGTGCCTTGTTGATCAATAACCGGTTTGTTCTTCGCGCTCCGTTCCATGGTGAGGCGTGGTCGTCATGACGCCGGCTTCACCGCCCATCATCTGTTCGTTTTTTTCCTCAGAGTGCCTTCCTCGTCGGCGATCTTGATTGCCGCGACAACCGCTTCGGGCGTTACGGGCATCAATTCATTATGAATCGTTTCTTTCTCGGCGCAGGCAATGGAAGCAAGCTTTCCCAGATCCGCGTCCGTGAGCCCGGAAAGCCCCAGATCAGCCAGTGTTGTCGGCAGGCCGACCGCTTCGCAAAAGGAATATACATCATCAATTATATCGGATGATTTGTCCGTCAAGAACAGTGAAGCCAGCGTCCCAAAAGCCACTTTTTCACCATGATAAGATTGATGCTCTTTATCGAGGGCGTTGAGTCCGTCCTGGATGGCATGAGCGGCCCCAAGCCCCGCGCTTTCAAAGCCGACACCGCTCAAAAGTGTATTGGCCTCCACAACATGTTCCAGAGCGGGAATAACGACATGCCGGCGGCAGGCCATTTTCGCGGCAACGCCGTATTCCAGGAGTGTTTCGTAACACAGACGGGCGAGCGCCTGAGCGGTCATCGAGCTATGGGCTCTGACCATATTCTTCGCGTGTTTAAGCCGGCACGATTCCGCTTCAAACCATGTGGCCAGCGCATCCCCCATTCCAGCCACGAGGAACCTCTCCGGCGAGTCCGCAATAATTTTGGTATCCACCAGCACCACGTCGGGGTTGCGGCGCATCATGAGCACTCGCTTGATGCGCCCCGTGTCCGGCCGGTAAATGACGGACAGGGAACTGCACGGAGCATCCGTCGATGCGATCGTCGGCGCAATAATGACGGGGACATTCATCTCATACGCCACGGCCTTTGCCGTATCGAGCGTCTTGCCTCCCCCGACCCCGACCACAACATCACAGGCTTCCCGCTCGGCAATAGCCTTCAACCTTGTAATTTCTTCATCGGAGCATTCCCGTTCGAATTTCTCGCAGGCAACCAGAATGCTTTCCTGAACGGAGGTAAGAATTCCGGGAATGACGTTTTCAAACGCTGATGGACTGCCAATGATGAAGGCCTTTTTCCCGTACCGGCGAACCCAATCCTGAAGTCCCTTGATGGCGTCGTATCCCTGGATGTATTTACCGGGGAATAATGTTGCGGTGATCATTTTTTATGTTTCTCCTGTCTTTTGTATTGGGTTCAGCCCAGCTTTTCGATCTTTTCCAGATCATCGGCGACGTACGCCAGATTCAACTCTTCAAGAACGGCTCTTTTCGGATAGCTGTTTTGTTTGTTCCATCCATGCAGTTCGTAATACTCATCCAGCATTTCGTTGTATTTTTTTTCATCCAGTTTCCAACCCGCAAGATTTCCGGCCGGAATAGGTTCGCAAAGGTCCCGGGGTGTGGGCATATCGTGTCGGCGCTCAAAAGCAGTGAACCGCAAATTCAGCGCTTTCTCCAGATGCAACTGCCGCATGGCGACCCGCTTCAAATCATCAACCGACGTTGACCATCCCGTGGCCTCCGAATACAGGCGGGCCATCTGGGGCAGGTCAATCTGCTCCAGGTCCCAGCAGGTGGTGCTGTATAGGCAGATGCCCAGAGAGTTGGCGATCCGGGAGAGGGCTTCCATGTACATGACGATGCGGGCTTTCCCGGAATAATCGAGCGGTTTGTCCACATTGTCCGCGCCGTAGACACTTGCCGCCTTTTCGTGATCCAGTTCTCCGACGGTCTCGATCACAATAGCACCGGTGGTGTGCCCGCCTCCCCGCGTCGAGGTGGCGGTGCCCAGAAGCCAGCCGTTGGACCCCCGGCATTGCTCGTAAAGATCCTGGCCCTTGATATGCATGGCATAATAGCCGCTTTGCCGGCCCACGATATCGGCCGCGCGCGCGCACCCTTCGGCGAGAATATTTCCAAAGCCCCGGCGATAGGCGATTCTTTCAATCCATTCCAGCACGGCCGGCGCATCCCCCCAGACAAGGGGCCGTCCGTCCGTGTCTTTTTCGGTCAGAATGCCTCTCTGAAAACATTCCATCGCCCAGCCGATGGCGCCGCCGGCGGCGTCTACATCGAGCCCCAGCTGATCACACAGAGCATTGGCTTTAAAAAGAAAAGTGGGTTCCGCAATCGCCAGTCGTGTTTGCAGCGTCCCCATGGCCTCGTGCTGGCAGGACTCAGTCTCAAGTCCCGCATAGGGGCCTTCGGTAATGTGCAGGTGACGGCCGCACCCGATCACACATCCTGGAAAGCTTTGCCGGGAGACCTCGTACTTCTCGATGGTCTTCCGGGGATCGATTGCCAGAAGCATGTCATCGGGAATGGCGCATTCCTGGAAATTGCGGAAAGGCAGACCGCATACCTCCTGTTTCCGGCCCAGGCAAGACAGTGTACCGTATTTGCGAAAATTGTCCCTGCTCCTGGCCTTCTCGAACATGGCGCGGACATCGCCGACCGCCTCCATAAACGCCTCCGGCCGGGCCACCTTGATAGAGCCGGTCCCTCGGGCCACAAGGGCTTTAAGGTTTTTCGAACCCATGACGGCACCCAGACCGCAGCGCCCGAAGGCTCTTCCTTTGTCCTGGATGATGCAGGCGCCGCGCACCAGATTCTCGCCGGCGGGACCGATGGAAACGCAATGCAGATTCCGGTCGCCCAGTTCCTCGCGAATTCCATCCAGAGTTTCCCACGTCGTCGCTCCCCAGAGATGACCGGCATCGCGCAATTCCACTTGATTGTTTTCAATCCACAGATATACGGGTCTCGAAGCCCTGCCCTCAACAACCACGGTATCATAGCCCGCATATTTGAGCTGGCCGCCGACATAACTGTCGCTGCAGCCGCTGGCCCATCCGCCGGTAAGGGGTCCCAGGCTGCTCGCGTTCATTTTACAGGCGCCCGGTGCCGGTGTGCCCTGCAGCGCGCCGGCACCGAAAATCAGCCGGTTCGCCGGATCATAAGGGGTCACCCAGGACCGCAATTCGTCATACAGAATCTTGACGGCAATACCTGATGAGCCGATCCACTCCCGGGCGTAGCGCATCGTCGGTTCCGTGCGCACTTCCCGATTGGTCAGGTTAATCCGGAGGATCTTTCCGGCGTATGAGAAAGGGGGGCTTTCTGTCATGAGCATGATCCTCCGGATTCCTTTTTTCCATTATTTTGCGGCACAAGTTTTTTCAAAATGTCCGCCAGGTCATTTTCTTCGCGGCAAACCTGGATACATAAAGGCCGGGCCAACCCCGCGCAGAGGTCACAGGCAAGTCCCGCCGGATCGTTTTTTTCGACGATCAAAACGAAATACCCCGCGCCGCTTTCTTTTTCCAAAATTTTGATGCTGGATACCGAAGGGGTGTATTCTCCGGTGTGGTGAAAGGAACAAACCATCTCACAGGTTCTGCATCCGCCACAGCTGGGCATGTCGTGCTTCATTCTGGTCCGTCGCTTCCCGGCAGCCTTTCGCTCAGGTAAGCGATCTTGGCCGTCTCCTCGACCAGTTCGGCCAGATTCTGAGCGTCGAGCAGGTCCGCTCCGGCCGCCAGGATGCCATGCGAGGCGAGCAACGCCACCTTGACCTGAGGGTTCGAAAATGTTTTTTGAACTTCGCGGGCCAGAACCTCGCTCCCTTCTGCGCCGGGCCCGATCACAGGAATCACCCCAAGAATCCTCCGGGCATGGACGGTCAAGAGCGGAATGGATGTCCCCTGCACGGCATACGCCGTTGCGTAAGGCGGATGATAATGAACGACCGCTCCGACACCTTTGTCCGCCCGGTAGATACTCAAATGAGTCCCGATCTCTTTGGTGGGTTTGCCGCTCCCTTCCCTGGTTTGCCCCGCAGCATCGACAATCAGCAGATCGCTCCGGGTCAGATCGTAAAGAGAAATCCCGCTGGGTTTCACCAGAAAGGTATCAGCGCCGAGCCTCATGCTTAAATTGCCGCCCGTGGAGACCTGTAAACCGGTGTCAAAAGCCCTGCGGCAAACACGAAGGAACAGCTCTCTTTCATCAGACCAGGAGATCACGGGCCGCCTCTCAAGGATAAATCGGTTTGAAGAACACACCCATGCCGTGACCGGTCAGAATGTGCTCGGCCCGGGCGAAGATCTTCTCCATGCTGTCGAACATCTCAAAGACATTCACGTAGCGCCCCATCGGGGTAAAAGGGATGTTGCGATGCGTGTCCGGCTTCATATTCTCATCGGCAAAGACGGCATCCCCCGCAATCACGTAAGTTCCCTCACCCGTCTTGATCTCTACCGACTGATGGCCGGGACAATGCCCCGGCGTCGGAAACAGCGTGATGAAGTCATTATACTTGAACTCTCCATCCACGGCTTGAAACTCAGCACCTTCAAAGGGCGGAACCACACCCAGTTTCTTGGATTCATAGGATTTCTGATACAGCAGGTGCGGATCGTGTGCAAAGGAGAGTTCCCGGGCCTGCGCAAAAAACCGGGCCCTGGAAAACATTCTCATGTTGGAGCAATGATCCCAGTGCAAATGCGTGAAGAAGACCGCCTGTATTTCTTCGGGCTTCACGCCCAGTTCCCTGAGCCGCTCGTCGATGCGGAATCCCTCGGGCTGGTAGGAACCTTTATGATGCCAGTCGGCTCTCTTCGTCTCACTCATGCCCGTATCCACGAGAAATTTCTCCTTGCCGTCCGTCACGAAAAACGCCCAGGTGGGGACCTCCACTTCCATTCCGTATCCATCTCCCGGCGTAATGTAGGCGCCTTTGTCCAGGCGGATATAGCCCGTGTTTAAAGGATAAATACGTACATCCATCATGTTCCCTCACTGCAATTGAATTGATTATTTTTTTTCAGCATGTCCAGCATCTGATGGACCGCTTCCCGCACAAAGGCGTCGTCATTGATGTGCGCGTCCATTTCATGGATTTCGACATCATTCCTGACGCTTTGCTTCAAAGCGCGGATAAATTCCCGGTCGGTCTGGGGCTCATAAAAGGGTTTACCAACTGCGTTGGGCTCCGAAAATCCCCGAAGCGGAAGCAGAATCCGCACCGGACCGATCGCTTTATTGACTTTTCGTGCCAGGAATTTGGCCGCGCGGACCATCTCCTCGGCCGTTGCCCGAACCAGTGTAATGTTTTGGTTATGAACGATATGTTTTCTTTTTTTCCACCGGGGAGAAAGGCCCTCGTAACTGCCCTGGCAGATGTAGTCGATTGCGCCCGGCGCCAGAATCCAGGGAATGCTTCGCTTAGCCAGAATATCCAGTCGCCCTTTACCCGGCGCAAAAATGCCTCCGCCCACTTCATCGACCACCTCGTGGGTTGTCCAGTCCATGACGCCGTCAAAGTACCCGGACCCGGCCATTTCCTCCATCACCGTGCCGCCGGTCCCCGTGGCATGGAAGAGAATCATTTCCAGTCCCTTCTCTTCCAGGAGGCGTTTCATGATCATCAGGCCCGGCGTGACCACGCCAAATGCGGTGGCGCCGATGACCTTTTTTTCTCCCTTACAGACGGGGCGATTGGCTTTGACCATGCCGAGGAGGGCATTCACCGCGTTTTCCAGAATTCGGGTAAACACGTAGTTGAGGCCGAAAACATCGGTCACGGAGGGAAAAACGGCGATGTCCTTCGTGCGCAGAAACGGGCGAAGATCTCCGGACGCGATGGTGCTCACCATGACTTTCGGAAACCCCAGCGGAAGGGGCTGCATGGCTGCGGTTCCCATTGCCGTCCCCTGACCGCCGCCGACGGCGATCACGCCCTGGATTTTGCCTTCCCGATAAAGCTCAACAACCCAAGCCGTCAAACCCTCCGTCATGCCCTGGATGATTCTGCCTTTGTCCCGGGTCGCAACCAGACGCGCCAGATCATTTCCGCCTTTGCGGGCCACATCCTCACGGGAAATATCTCCCCGGGCAAGCGGCCGGCCCAAGGGGCCGGGATCGATCAGAATTGCCCCGCACCCGTTTTGCAAAACCAGGTCCCGAATGAAAAGGCATTCCTCACCCTTGGTGTCGAGGGTGCCGATAATCAGGATTGTTTTTAAACTTTCGCTCCCAGACATCTGACCACCTCGTCCATCCTGCAAGACAATTCATCCAATGTGCCGCACATGCGTATCTGGCCTTTTTCCATGATGTAGGCTCGCTGATTGTCGCTTAAGCGCATGGCGATCTCCATATGCTGTTCCACCAGCATGATCGTCCGTCCGTCCTTTTGGAGTTGTTTGATGATTTCCATGATCTCATGCACGATTTTAGGAGCCAAACCTTCACTGGGCTCATCAATCAGCATCAGTTTGGGCCGTCCCATGAGCGCCCGGGCAATGGTCAGCATCTGCTGTTCCCCGCCGGAAAGGTTTCCTCCCAGATGTTTCACGCGTTCTTTGAGGCGGGGAAAATAATTAAACGCCGTTTCCACAAGAGCTTCTCTCTCATCGGGTTTCGTGTGCATGAGCGACCCCAGCCTGAGGTTTTCCAGCACGGTCAGATTGGGTATGACCCGCCGGTCCTCCGGAATAAGCGAAATACCCTTGCGGGAGATTTTGTGAGGAGGCAAGCCCGCAATATTGTCCTCCATGAAAAATACTTTGCCCGACTTCGGCGGCTGTACTCCCATGATGGTCTTCATCGTCGTGGTCTTTCCGACGCCGTTTCTCCCCAGCAGAACCACAATTTCGCCTTTCTTGACCTCCAGGGAAACACCCTGCAGAATATGGCTGTACCCGTAGTATGTATTTATGTCTTCCAGTCTTAGCATGGTCACACCTTTATCCGAGATAGACGCGCTGTACTTCTTCATTATCACTGACCTCGCGGGGCGTTCCTTCCGCAAGGGTTCTTCCTTCGTTCATCACCAGAATTTCTTCTGAAATGCTCATCACCACGCTCATATCATGTTCCACCAGCACAATGCTCAGTCCAAGCTCCGAATTGAGCTTCTTAATCATGTCCGCACACTGGTTGGTCTCAGCGCAGCTCATCCCCGCCGTGGGCTCATCCAGAAGCAGAACTTCCGGCTTGGTGGCGAGAGCGATCCCGATTTCCAGGTAGCGCCTTTCGCCATGCGAGAGAGTTGAGGCGGGCCGGTTTCTCTTTTCGATCAACTCCACCTTCTCCAGGATTCGTGCGGCCTCTTCATTGATCTCCCGGTAGGAGGAAGCCTGCTTCCACACGTTGAATGACGTCTGCCTGACCTGGGCGGCAATGCGAATGTTTTCAAAGACCGGCAGGTGGGGGAAAATATGATTGATCTGATACGTTTTGACGACGCCCAGCCTCGACACCTTGTTGAGCGTCAGACGGGAGATATCCTTGTCTCTCAGGAATACCTTTCCCCTGGTCGGAAGATAAGCCCCTGCAATAAGATTGAAAAGGGTTGTTTTTCCGGCCCCGTTAGGCCCGATGATGGACTTGAGCTGACCCTTCTTTAGAACAAAATCAACCTCGTCCACTGCTTTCAGCCCGCCGAAGTACTTGCAAATTTTTTCCGTCCGCAATATCATAAAAATGCTCCTTCTGCTAATCCTCTTGCTTTTTCATTCGGTAAGCCGCGATTTTTTCCTCCAGGGTTCCCATAATCCCGCCGGGGAAAATGAGAATGATGGCTACAAAGATGGCCCCCACGAAAAGCTCCCAGCGGGGCGTAAACAGACTGATTGTGTTCTGGAGAAAGAGGAAGACGCCAACGCCTATGAGAGGCCCGAGAAATGTGCCCTTTCCTCCCAAAATGGTCATCATCACCAGAGTTCCGGATGTGAGCCAGAAAAGGGTATTGAGCGGCACATAGCCGAGATTGATCGTGTTCAAGGCGCCGGCCAGCCCTCCGTAAAACGCCGAGATGACCAGGGAGAAGAATTTAACCATGGTCGTGTTGAACCCGCAGGCCTTGGCCCGCTCCTCGTTTTCCCGGAAAGCCTGCAGAAGCTTCCCGAAAGGCGATTGCAGAATACGCCACGTCACGAAGCCCATAATCCCTGTGACGATCAGAACAAAGTAGTAAAGGGGCAGCGGTTGACCGAGGGAAATGGAAAAGATGGACATGGCCGGGATGCGGGTCAGGCCATCCTCTCCCCCGGTAATTTCTTTGAGGGGAGACAAAGCCAGGAAGTAAAGCATCTGGGCGAAGGCCAACGAAATCATGGCAAAGTACACGCCCCTTTTCCGGATGGCCAGGGCCCCGATCAAGCAGGCGAGTACCATGGAAACCAGAACCGCCAGCGCGAGGGCCACGGGAATACTGGCATTCCAGTAGCGAAAGGCCAGACCGGCGGTATACGCGCCGAGTCCGAAGTAGGCGGCGTGCCCGAACGAGAGAACCCCCGAATACCCCAGTAGGAGGTTGAAACCCATCGCAAAGATTGTCCAGATCAGTATCTCGGTCGCGAGCGGGATGGATAAAACAAGAGGAAGAAAAAGAAGGACGAAGAAAGTCCCGTAAACAACCGCCGGCCTGGCGGTTGGATGTATATCCTGCAATTTAATGGAGCTCGTGTTGTCGTTGATCATGTTTGATGTTTCCTCTCAATGCAAATCCGGCGTTTTAACCAAATCTTAATCATAAATTTTATTCTCTACCCTGCTCTCCAAAGAGCCCCCTTGGTCGGACCAGGAGGATCAGGGCCATGCAAAAAAACATAGACACCGAAGAGTACTCGCCGGCAACATACGCCGTTAAAGCGACCACCAGTCCGATGAAAAGACCGCCGACAATTGCCCCGCCCAAACTGCCGAGTCCGCCCACCACGGTGACGACGAACGCCGTCATGGTCATGTCAACACCCATATCCGGGGTAGCCGACATCATGGGGGCGGCAATGGCTCCGCCCAGGGCGGCGAGACCCACACCGAGACCGAAACCGATGGTCCAAATCCGGGACACATTGATCCCCAAGGTCTGCACCATCAGACTGTCTCTGGTCGACGCCCGAATGATCATGCCCAGATCGCTTTTTTTCAGGAAAAGCGTAAGCGAAATCACCGCGACCAGAGTAAAGATGATAATGAAAAGACGATAGCCGGGAAGGGCCAGGGGACCCAGCACCAAAGCGCCGGTCAGAAATTCAGGATAGTTGACCGGTTTTCCGATGAGGCCGAAGATAATCTTGATGAGATCCGGTATTGCCACGGAAAGACCGAAGGTGAGAAGCAGCGGCATCAGCGGATCTTTCCCGTACAAGGGCTTGAGAAGAAAAAACTCCAGGACCATACCGATGAGCGCCACAATCACGACGGCGCTCACGAGTCCGACAAGAAAACTGCCCGACAGGGACACGGCGACAAAGACGGCGTACGCCCCCAGCATAGCGAAAGTGCCATGGGCAAAGTTGACCACATCCAGAAGACCGAAGATGATCGACATCCCGCTGGACAAAAGTACGAAGATGCACCCCAAGGCTATCCCGAAAAACAGCTGCATTGCAATAACGTTCCAAGGAATCTCCATCATAAAATCTCTTTCACACCTCTATCATTGATGCGAGGGAGGGAGAACCCTCCCCCGCTGCGTTACCTTATAGGATCATTTGGGCAGTTTTATATTAATGAACGGAAGCTTTTTAGCATTGTCTTCGCAGGACATGATGATGGAATCACCGGGGATCTCCGCTACGATATCCGCGAGATCCCAGCCCTTTGCTTTGGCTCCCTTGCCTTTGACAAGCACGTAACTCTGAACGCGTTGACGATCGCAGGCCCTGACATATTCCGGTCCTTTGGTAAGCTGGTACTTAAGGCCTTCCAGGGTATCCATGATCTTTTTCTTGTCTTTCACCGTCCCGGCCTTCTCGATCGCCATGAACAGCAAGTTGGTGGCCACATAACCACTTTCACCGTCCTGCTCCGGGGGAGCGCCGTACTTCTTCATGAATTTATCGACGAACGTCTTGGCTCCCGGATATTTGTCACGAAGTTTATAGTAGAAGGTCATGCCGCCGATAACGTTTTCATTGTAAGCAGCGCCCAGTTCTTTAATGGTGCTCTGAGCCGTTTTGGTGCAGAAGATTTTCATATTTTTGGTGAGCCCCAGTTCGACGGCCTGTTTGATGGCCGCAGTCTGATCAGCTCCTAAATTGTTCATGACAATGAAGTCGGGCTTTGCGGCCAGGACTTTGGCAAAATAGGTTGAAAAATCGGTTGTTCCAAGCGGAACATAGACATTGCCGAGGTGCTGCCCCCCCATCTGCTGGCTTTGCCACATCCATCCCTCCAGCAGGCTATGTCCCCAGCGGTAGTCGGCGGTGATGGAGAACCATTTCTTCCCCACGTTTTTGAAAGCGTACTGAGAAACCGCCAGCGACGCTGAATAGGGGATCACCATGAAGGATGCACCATATTCGCACTGATCTTTACCCAGCACCATATCCGACATGCAGTAGGCCACGTAGGGTGTCTTGGTCTTGCAGGCGAGCTCATTCATGGCCAGAGAAATGGATCCTGAAAGCGTACCGCCGATGAAATCACATTTTTCCTCTTCGATGAGTTCTTTTGCCCGGCGGATGGCGACGTTGCCTTTCAGTTCGTCATCGCGGTGGATCCAGACAATCTTATGGCCGAGAACGCCTCCCTTGGCGTTCCATTCCTCGACGGCCATTTCAGTGGCCCGCTGTTGATCCAGACCCAGCACGGAATAGGCGCCCGTCAGGGGGTGCATGGTTCCATACTTGATGGTCTTTTGCTGGGCCAGCGCCGGGTTCGGTAGCGCGGCCAGCAAAGCTACACCGATCAATCCAATCAGAAGCGATACCAAACCGGTCTTCAGAAAAAATCTTGTTTTTTGCATTTTGTTACCTCCTTAAGATGTTTAGAAGTCCATATACACAATTCGTCTCGATCAACTATTGCCCTACTTGATCGTCCACCCCCCATCAACCGCCAGAACGTGGCCTGTGATCATGCTGGCTAAATCCGAGGCCAGGAAAAGAGCCGCGGACGCAACCTCCTCCGATTTCACCATCCGGCCGAGGGGAATACTGTCCAGCACATATTTTTTAAAGTCTGCATCTTTGAACATTTGCGCGGTAAAAGGAGTCTCAACAAACGAAGGGGCGACTGCGTTGACCAGGATGTTGTATTTTGCCCATTCCAGAGCGAGCGTGCGCGTCAGCTGGTTCACGCCCCCCTTGCTTGAGCAATAAGCAGCGCGCAGGGGAAGCGCCACGGAGCCCGCCTGCGAAGAAAGATTGATGATCTTTCCGCCGCCGCCTCTCTCAATCATGTGCTTGCCTGCCGCCTGCGACACAAAAAACATCGCGCGTAAGTTGATATTCATCACGTCATCCCAGTTCTTCTCCGTCACTTCTTCGGATTTCTGCGGCCGGTTGATCCCTGCGGAATTGACGACAATATCTACCTTGCCCATTTTCTGCACCGCGGCATCCACAAGTGTCTGCGGGCCCCCGGCGGCAGTGATGTCCAAAGCCTTATAGCTTGCCTCAATCCCTTCAGCTTTCATCTCCCCGGCAATGTCCTTAAGTTTATCCTCGAAAAGATCATGCAGAAAGATTCTGGCGCCCGCCGCTCCTAACGCCCAGGCAATGGCGCCGCCCAAGCCGCCCGCTGCACCTGTCACAAGAGCCACTTTATCTTTTAACGTGATTTCAAAGCGCTTCATTATTTTTACTCCTCTAAGATGGCCACCGCCCGCAGAGGCGAACCTGTTCCTTTTCTGATTTTCAGGGGAAGAGCGATGAAGGTGAAACGCTTGCCCACAATCTTGTCCAGGTTGCAGAGATTTTCGATATGGGTAATGCCTCTTTCTGCGCAGACCGTGTGGCAGGGATACGTTTTGTCGTACCACATGTCCGGACTCGCCGAATCCACGCCAAAATTCACACAGCCCTGATCGATGATGAATTCCGTCGCCTCTCTATTCAAGCCGGGATAATCGGTCATATACTCCGGTTTTCCATAGTAGCGGTCATACTGCGCCGTATAGAAGAGCACCGTATCGCCCTTACAGATTTCCAGGCTCCATTTTTTCAACTCATCTTCAATTTTTTTCCGACCAAACTGAGTTTTTTGCGGAATGTCGCTGACATCCAGACAGATCCCGGAGGTAATGCACTTGTCCAAAGACAATTCATCGATGGACTCCGCCTTCGGATCTCTGGAAAGGTGGCTCACTGCATCGATGTGCGTGGGACCGTGATCACAAAACATAATGCCTCTTGTCTCATAGGAAAACCCGGTCCCGAGTTGCCGCTGACACTCATCGTGGGAGAGATGCGTCCAGACAACCGTCTTCAAATGTCCGGGATAGACGGGCATTCCCTGATAAATCTCCTGTGAAAGATCGATGATTTTACCCTTGAACATGATCAGCCTCCTTTAGCTTCTTTTAGTCAAACTTTCATTGTTTCCTTATATGAACAAACCTCTATTTCAAGAGCTCCCGGGATATGATCAGCTTCATGATCTGATTCGTTCCTTCATAGATCTGCGTAATCTTGGCATCCCGCATCATTCGCTCGAAGGGATACTCCCTCATATAGCCGTAGCCGCCGGCGATCTGGAGCGCATCGGTCGTAACCTTCATCGCCGTATTGGAAGCGACGAGCTTCGCAGCGGCCGAGAGATAACTGCTGTTGGGATCGTGGTCGTCCACCAGCTGAGCCGCCTGGTAGACAAGACTTCTGGCCGCATCCACCTCGGCGGCCATATCCGCCAGCATCCAGCTGATTCCCTGGAAATGACCGATCGGTTTTCCGAACTGGACTCTTTCTTTCGAATACTTGACGGCCAATTCCAGTGCGCCGCGGGCAACGCCGCATGCCTGAGCGCCGATCACGGGCCGGGATGTATCCAGCGTCTTCATCGCATAGACAAACCCCTTGCCTTCCTGACCGATGAGATTTTCCGCCGGCACTTCCACATCTTCAAAGACCAGCTGCCCCGTCGGCGATCCCTTGATCCCCATTTTCTTTTCCCATTTCGCAACGGAGAATCCCGGGGAGTCGGTCGGCACCACAAAGGCACTGATTCCCTTGACACCTTTGGAGGAATCGGTCATGGCAAAGAGGGTAATGAGATTGGCTACCGGACCGTTTGTGATAAAACATTTTGTTCCATTGATAATGTATTTATCGCCTTTTTTAACAGCCCGCGTCGACATGGCCCCGGAATCGGAACCTGCGCCCGGTTCCGTCAGGGCATAAGAAATAATGACGTCGCCGGAGGCGACCAGGGGTCCGTATTTTTTCTTCTGTTCTTCCGTACCGCCGATCAGAATCGGCTCCCAGCCCAACGCCTGTCCCTGAACAATCAGAGAAGAACTGACGCATGCCACAGCGATCTCCTCCACCGCCAGACAGGTATAAAGATGCCCCTGCCTTGTTCCACCGTATTCCTCAGGAACAGCGATGCCGAGAAGCCCCATGTTCTGAAACGATTTCTTCAAATCCCACGGGAATTCCTCCTTCTCGTCAATTTCTGCCGCCCGCGGCCTGACCCTGCTGTCAACCATCTTCCTCAGCTGATCGACGAACATTTTCTGATCTTCATTATGCAGCAAATACATCTTGCCTCCTTTTATCCCTGTTTCTTGCTGTCCTTTCATCTGCAAGATAGAAAAACCTTTGCCATCCTTTTCATTTCCGGTTCTGGATCCGTTTGATCATGATGCTTTTATATCCGGACTGAACAACAACATTATTTTGGTTCAGAACCTCCAGAAACAAAGTGACCACGCCCCTGTCATCCTTGCTTTTGCTGGCTTTCTTTTCGTGAACTCTGAATTTTACGCGGAGGGTGTCACCGAAAAAGACGGGCGCCTGAAATTTCCAGTTATTGACACTCAAAAAGGCAATGGCCGTCTGATCCAGATAGCCCGTTCGGAAAAGCAGGCCGTGCGAGATGCCCAAAACCAGCAGACCGTGGGCAATCCTCTGGCCGAACTGGTTTTGCTTTGTTGCTTCCGCGCTGGTGTGCAGCTCATTGTAGTCGCCACTCATGGCCGCGAACATGACAACATCCGTTTCTGTAATGGTTCTGGTAGGTGTGGAAAATTCCTCGCTCTCTGTCCAATCATCAAAATACTTGCCGTTCATTGCACTTTGCTTCCTTCTTGACTCTCATTCAACCGGTTAGCTTAAAAGCAACATACATGCCAGCCAAAGTGACCCCGAAAAACACTTGGTTCTGAATCGTTGCCGGACCGCCCCATCTCTTTGTTAAGAACCGCTCCTGTATACGGACATGGAAAAATCTTTATAAAAGTCTCACATTATTCAATAGATATGTTGGCTGTGCGCAAGAAAACGCGTCCGGCAGAAGATGAGACGGGAGGGCAACTGTTGTATTCCTCCCCCGGGAGAGATTAAGTGGCAACTGCAAAAATCGGTTATCCAAAGCCTTCATCATTTATATGAGAGCAGTTTAAAGAATCCAGCCGCCACACAATCCGGTGCATTTGTGCAACAATTCGCCTGCTATTCATTCTGGAAAAGAATTATTAA
>SBEK01000078.1 GCA_009668925.1 Deltaproteobacteria bacterium | reverse complement strand
AAAAACAAACCGCTGGAAAACCCCTGCTGCAAGGCAAGCGTCATCGGGAGAATGGCCAACGAGATTTTGCTGTTCCGGTCGCTTTTCCGCAATTCCAATGTCAAAATGGTCGACGGCCGGCCGGTGTACGGCAGCGCCAAATGGCTGTGGCTTTTCGGATTGATGTTTCACGGTTCGCTCCTGATTATAGTGCTGCGGCATCTGCGCTTTTTTACGGAACCCATTCTCCCCTTTGTGAATCTGCTGTCCGCGGTGGACGGATTTTTTGAAATCGGTGTTCCGGCACTGTACATCAGCGATGCCGCGCTTTTGTGCGCTCTGGTCTTTCTTGTCCTGCGCCGCGTCGTGTTGCCGCAGATGCGCTACTTTTCTCTGTTTACCGATTACTTCGCTCTGCTTCTGATTGCCGGGATTGCCGTCACCGGCCTTTTGATGCGCCATTTTTATCCCGTCGACCTCAATGCCGTCAAGACTCTGGTCGTGGGCTGGTTAACCTTAAAGCCGGCTGCACCCGGAGGAGCAGGGATCCTCTTTTATATGCACTTAAGTTTTGTCCTGGTCCTGCTGGCGTGGCTGCCGTGGAGTAAGCTTGCGCATCTGGGCGGCATTTTCCTGAGCCCGACCCGCAACCTGATCAACAACAACCGCGGCGAGCATCATGTCAATCCCTGGAACCCCGCGGTCAAAGTGCACACGTACGAAGAATACGAAGACGAGTTCCGGGATAAGATGAAAGCGGCCGGTTTGCCGGTGGAGAAGGAGTAGCCATGTCGTTTGCCAAAATCCCGAAACCGGATGAACTGATAAAGATCCATTACAAGCCGCCGAAAACCGAGTGGATGAAGACGCCCGTCGACTTCCGCCCCGGCACGTGGAGCTATGCGGCAGCCGCCAAGAACCTGACGGCGCTGGAGATGCCCAATCCGCGGACCTGGCAGCCTAATGACCAAGACTGGAAACTGCCGGAAAACTGGAAAGAGATCATTCTTGACGGCATGAAGGAACGATTGGAGAAATACCGCTCTTTCCGCTTGTTCATGGACATCTGCGTGCGCTGCGGCGCCTGTGCGGACAAATGCCACTTTTACATCGGCTCCGGCGATCCCAAAAACATGCCCGTGCTGCGCGCGGAACTGCTGCGCTCGGTTTACCGCCGCTACTTCACGACGTCGGGAAAACGCTTCGGCAAGCTTGCCGGCGCGCGCGATTTGACGGTCGATGTGCTGAAGGAGTGGTTTTACTATTTCTACCAGTGCACGGAATGCCGCCGCTGCTCGGTTTTCTGTCCCTACGGCATCGACCAGGCGGAAATCACGATGATCGGCCGCGAGCTATTGAATTTAGTGGGCTGCAACATCAACTGGGCGCTGGAGCCGGCGGCCAATTGTTTCCGGACCGGCAACCACCTGGGCATTCAGCCCGGCGGAATCAAGGACATGCTGGAGTTTCTGGCCGACGACATCGAAGACCGCACGGGCGTCCGCGTGGACGTGCCGATCAACAAAAAGGGTGCGGACATTCTTTTTGTCACGCCGTCCGCCGACTATTTTGCCGATCCGGGGACCTACACGTGCATGGGGTACATGATGCTCTTCCATGAGATCGGCCTCAACTACACCTTCAGCACCTATGCTTCGGAAGGCGGCAACTTCGGCCTCTTCACCTCGCACGAGATGATCAAGCGCCTCAACGCCAAGATTTACGCGGAAGCGAAACGCCTGGGTGTCAAATGGATCCTGGGCGGAGAGTGCGGGCACATGTGGCGGGTGATTCATCAGTACATGGACACGATGAACGGCCCGGCGGATTTCCTCGAGGAGCCGGTATCGCCGATTACGGGCACGCGATTCGAAAACGCAAAATCGACGAAGATGGTGCACATTACCGAGTTTACAGCGGATCTGATCAAAAACGGAAAACTGAAGCTCGATCCCAAACGCAACGACCACATCAGACTGACGTTTCACGATTCGTGCAACCCCGCCCGCGCCATGGGGCTTTTTGAAGAGCCCCGGTACATCATTCATAATACGTGCAACCATTTTTTCGAAATGGCCGAAGACACCATCCGCGAAAAAACCTTCTGCTGCGGCTCGGGTGCGGGGCTGGGCAACGACGAGAATATGGAAATGCGGATGCGCGGCGGCATGCCGCGGGCGATGGCTGTTCGCGACGTCGTGAAAAAGCACGGCGTCAACCGTCTGGGCTGCATTTGCGCAATCGACCGGGCGACGCTGACAACACTGATGGAATACTGGGTGCCGGGAGTGAGTGTGATGGGAGTTCATGAGTTGGTGGGAAATGCCTTAGTTATGAAAGGCGAAAAGGAGAGAACGACGGATCTGCGAGGCGACGAGATTGGCGGAGAATAAAGCATGAACAAGACGTGTTGCCATGTCATTGCGAGACGTCTCTCAGACGTCGTGGCAATCCAGTGTGTCAGGCCGCCTCTGAGATTGCTTCAGTCGCTACGCTCCTTCGCAATGACATTGAGATACAGTCTCCATGCGGGAATGATGACATGATTTTTTACAGATGGACGTTTAGAAAATGAAACAAGATAAATGGGGCTTAATCATTCTGGGGCTGGCGATTTTTATTATCGCCGTGACCTTCCCCGTCTGGTACAACGTGATAAAGTCGACACCGGCGCCCGTCCTCGATCTGGGTACGCCCGTCATTAATGCCATGCAAGACAGGAAATGCGTGGAGGACAAGATCTTTATGCGGGCCAGTCATATGAAGATGCTCAATGCCTGGCGCGACGAGGCTGTACGCGAAGGCCGCCGCGTTTACATCGCAAAGGACGGCCATGCGGTTGAAAAAAGCCTGACCGGCACCTGCCTGCAATGCCACAGCAACAAGGAACAGTTCTGCGACCGCTGCCACAATTATGTTGGGGCGAAACCGACCTGCTTCAACTGCCACATCATTCCGGAAGGGGTGAAGAAATGACCACGAACCGCAGAGAATTTTTGAAAATCGTGGGGGCCTCCGCTTTTACGCTGGTGACATCTTCTGCCCTTTTTCCGGTACCGGCAAAAGATAGTATTCGTATTCCCGGACAGGACAATGTGTTTCCCAGAGCTCTCCGGGCCAAACGCTGGGCCATGGCGATTGATGCAACCAAATGTCCGCCGGACTGCAAAGACTGCATCGCTGCCTGCCACTCGGTACACAACGTTCCGAACTTCGGCAACCGCAAGGATGAAATTAAGTGGATCTGGACCGAGCCGTTTGCTTCGGTGTTTCCCGCGGAAGATCATCCCTATTCGGGATCGGCGCTGCAAAAGCTTAAATTTCCCGTTTTATGCAACCACTGCGCCAATCCGCCGTGTGTCCGGGTCTGCCCCACGCAGGCGACGTTCAAGCGGCCCGACGGCATCGTGATGATGGATTACCACCGCTGCATCGGCTGCCGGCTGTGCATGGCCGGCTGTCCCTACGGCGCGCGCAGCATGAACTACCGCGATCCCCGGCCGCTCATCGCGAAGATCAATCCCGATTTCCCGACGCGCACCAAAGGCGTCGTCGAGAAATGCAGTTTCTGTGAAGAGCGTCTGGCCAAAGGTCTGCTTCCGGCGTGTGTTCTGGCCTGTAAAGAGAAGGCCCTGGTTTTCGGCGACGCGGAAAATCCGCAATCAGAAGTCCGTCAAATGATTGAAAAGCGTTTCACCCTGCGCAGGAGAGCCCATCTGGGCACCGAGCCGCAGGCTTATTACATCCTGTGAGGATGCCATGCTGGAAAAAGCTTTGAAAGGCGGCGTGAGGTACTGGATCTGGACAGCCGTTTTGTTCGTTGTGGCCGCGATCGGATTATTCGCCTATTTGCACCAGCTCGATTACGGCTTGGGCATTACCGGTATGAGCCGCGATGTCTCCTGGGGGCTCTATATTGCCCAGTTTACTTTTCTGGTCGGCGTGGCCGCTTCGGCCGTCATGCTGGTTTTGCCCTACTACCTTCATGACTATAAGGCTTTCGGCCGAATAACCGTGCTGGGTGAATTCTTAGCGGTTGCCGCCGTCGTCATGTGCGTGCTGTTTGTTTTTGTCGATCTGGGTCAACCCGCCCGTGTGATGAACGTCCTTTTGCACCCACAGCCGAAGTCGATCCTGTTCTGGGACATGATCGTCCTTTCCGGCTATCTCCTCATCAACATCGTTACGGGCTGGGTGATCTTGTCTTGTAACCGCAAGGAAATACCGCCGCCTCGTTGGGTGAAACCGATTATCTATCTGTCCATTCCCTGGGCGATCAGCATTCATACCGTCACCGCTTTTATTTATGCGGGACTGCCCGGCCGGAGCTTCTGGCTCACGGCCATCATGGCCCCGCGGTTTCTGGCATCCGCCTTTGCCTCGGGCCCGGCCCTGCTCGTTATCCTGTGCCTGATTCTGAAGCGCTATGGAGGCTTTGACGCCGGAGAAAAAGCAATCCAGGCGCTGGCTAAAATCGTCACCTATGCGCTGGCCGTCAGCATCTTTTTTGTCGGCGTCGAAGTGTTCACGGTCTTCTACAGCGGCCTGCCGGAGCACGAAGCGTCCTTCATTTACCTGTTTGCCGGCCTGGACGGACATCGGAATCTCGTCCCCTGGATGTGGGCATCCGCAATCCTGGCGGTCGCCGCGCTCGGCGCGCTGATCATCCCGAAGATCCGGCAAAGCGAGGGATGGCTTGCTTTATCCTGCCTCGCGGTATTTGTTTCGCTCTGGATCGAGAAGGGTCTGGGCCTGGTCATCACCGGTTTTATCCCGTCTCCGCTGGAGACTATCACCGAGTACAATCCGACGGGGATGGAAATCGCCATTGTACTGGGCGTCTGGGCCGGAGGGCTCTTAATTCTGACGATGCTTTACCGGATTTTTATTGTCGTTCGCAGCGCAGCGGGTGAGAATAAGGTTTCTCCTTCCGATGAGAAACGAGCGGGGTACGGTTTGTGAAAATTCTTGTCCTCAATTGCGGCAGTTCCTCTTTAAAGTATAAGCTGTTCGACATGCCGGAAGGTCTTGTCCTGGCGCACGGTCAGGCGGACCGCATCGGTCAAAGCGAAACGATGTTTCGCCATGATCTGAAAGGGCGGGAAGCTTTTCTGGATAAAATGCCGCTGCGGAATCATACCGAGGCGGCGCAGACCCTCCTCGCGTACCTGGTGGACGCGAAGCGGGGCATCCTGACCGACATGCGTGAGATTGACGGCGTCGGACATCGCGTGGTTCATGGCGGCGAAAATTTCCGAATGTCCGTCGTTGTTGATGCCGCGACGCGGGACATCCTCGAGTCAACCAAAAAGCTTGCCCCGCTGCATAACCCGTCGAATCTCATGGGCATCGATGTCTGCACGAAACTGATGCCCGGCGTGCCGCAGATAGCCGTTTTCGATACGGCATTTCACCAGACCATCCCCGCGCACGCCTTTACCTATGCGATTCCCTACCGATATTATACCGAGGACCATGTCCGCCGCTACGGTTTCCACGGGACGTCACACCGGTACGTCGCCCGCCGCACGGCGGCGCTCCTGCAGAACACAACCGCACCGCCGAGGATCATCACCTGTCATCTCGGCGCCGGTTCCAGCCTCTGCGCCGTGGTGGGCGACAAGTCGCTGGATACCTCCATGGGCTTCACGCCGCTGTCCGGCCTGGTTATGGGCACGCGTTCGGGAGACATCGATCCGGCGGTCGTTTCCTTTATCATGGAAAAGGAAAGCTGCTCTATGGCCGACGTCATGGATATCCTGAACCGGCAGAGCGGCGTTTTGGGAATTTCCGGCATATCGCCCGATTTCCGCGACCTCGAAGAAGCCGCCGCGGAAGGCCATGAGCAGGCGCGCCTGGCGCTGGCCGTTTTTGCTTACAGCGTGGCCCGGGGCGTGGGCTCGCTGATTCCGGCCATCGGCGGATTGGACGCCCTGGCCTTCACGGCGGGAATCGGCGAACACTCGCCGCCGATGCGCAAGCGCATCTGCGCATTTCTCGCGTGGCTGGGCATTATATTGGATGAAGATATGAACGGAAGCGGTGAAGCGGAAAGAGAGATTTCGAAGCCGGGATCGACGATTAAAGTTTTTGTTGTGCCGACGGATGAGGAAGAAATGATCGCTCGGGAAGCATGGGCGGTCTTAATGAACTAAAGTGAAAAGCTCCTACGGAAAAGAAGCGTTTTTCTGGCGAAGACCCTTAACGATTGAATGGATTGGAGGTTTGAAAATGAAGAAAGTGAAAATGACGCCGAGTGAGGCAATTGTTGAAACCTTGCTGGCTGAAGGTGTGGATCATGTGTGCGGCATAGTCGGATCAGCATTTATGGACATGCTGGACCTCTTCCCGACGGCCGGGATCAGGTTCATCCCCGTTCGTCATGAACAGAGCGCCGCCCACATGGAAGACGCATACAGCCGCATATCGGGGCGTTGCGGAGTCGTTACGGGCCAGAACGGCCCCGGCATCACGAATATGGTCACATCGGTGGCGGCGGCGAACATGGGCCATACGCCCCTGGTGATTATTTCGCCATCGGCGGGAACACCCACGATCGGCTGGGATGGTTTTCAGGAGTGCGACCAGATGTCCGTTTTCCGGTCCGTGACCAAAGCGATTGTGCGTGTCCCCCATCCCAAGCGGGCGGCCGATTGCCTGCGCACGGCTTTCCGTATTGCCTATGCGGACCGGGGCGCCGTTCTGTATGACATTCCGCGCGACTACTTCTACGGTGAACTCGAGGAGAAAATTCTGAAACCGTCCCAGTACCGGGTTGACGCCCGCGGCTGCGGATCTATGGAGCAGCTCGACCGGGCGGCCCAGCTGCTCGCCCGCGCGAAAAATCCCGTCATCGTCTCCGGCCGCGGCGTGGTGGATGCCGACGCGCTCGATATCGTCAAAGCGATCGCCGAACACCTGACGGCGCCCGTGGCCGTGACCTATCTCCACAACGACGCGTTTTACGGAAACCACCCCCTGTCCGTCGGCCCGATCGGTTACATGGGCTCCAAGGCAGCGATGAAGACGCTGGCCAGGGCCGACGTTATGCTGGCCATCGGGACGCGGCTCTCCGTTTTCGGAACGCTGCCCCAGTACGATATCAATTATTTCCCGGAGCAGGCGAAGATCATTCAGATCGACATCAATCCCAAGCACATCGCCCGGACTCACCCCATCGAGGTCGGCATCATCGGCGACGCGAAGGAAGCCACCGTGGAAATCCTGAAGCGCCTCAAGGCCGCCGACGGGAAGCGCAAGCCGGATGAGAAGCGTCTGGCTGCGGTAGCGAAGGAAAAGAAGATCTGGGAAAAGGAAATTGTTGGTCTGGCCATGGTGGACGGTAATCCCATCAACCCCCGCCGCGTCCTGCTGGAAATCTCGAGGGCCCTTCCGGAAGATGCCATTGTCACGACCGATATCGGAAACGTTGCCTCGACGGCCAATAGCTACCTGAAATTCAGCAATCCGCGCCGTCATGTCGCCGCGCTGACGTTTGGCAACACGGGCTTCGCCTACCCCGCGGCGCTCGGCGCGCAGATCGCCAAGCCCAAATCACCGGTCATCGCCATCATCGGTGACGGCGCCTGGGGCATGAGCCTCCACGAAGTCAGCACGGCGGTGGAGCACAATCTGCCCGTCATCGCCTGCGTCTTCCGGAATATGTGGTGGGGCGCCGAGGCCAAAAACCAGGTGGACTTCTACAACAACCGTTTCGTCGGCGTCGACATTCCCAACCCGGAGAGCTTCGTCCCCGTCGCGAAGGCAATGGGCGCCAACAGCATGCAGGTCAGTCGTCCGCAGGACATCCGGGCAGCCTTCGACGCTTGCATCAAGAGCCGCAAGCCAACCGTGCTGGAGTTTCTGGTGGACGGCAAGCAGCTCGCGCCGCCTTTTAGGAAAGATGCCCTGGCTTTGCCGACGCGAATGCTCCCCAAGTACGCTCATCTGGACCACCACAACTGGTATGATGAAGGGGGAGCAGATGATTTATAATGATTTAAAAGAAAAGACGGCGGTTGTTACGGGAGCCGGCAAGAAGACCGGCATCGGTTATGCCATCGCCGAAAAACTGGCTGCCAACGGCTGCAACATCGTTATCGCAGACCTGGGAAAGCCTCCGGCGCCGGGAGAATCGCTGTCGCCCGCGACGAGCGAGGAGATGACGACTATCGCCGCCGAACTGGAGAAAACGTACGGCGTTCGGACGCTGGCCGTCGCCGTCGACGTTACGGATAATAAGGCCATTAACGCTCTGGTCGCTGCTATTAAGGACAGCTTCGACCACATAGACATCCTCTGCAACAACGCGGGAGCGTCTTTCGGTGTGCCCAATACCGTGCTGGGTTACGACGAAGCCGCCTGGATCAAAACGATCGACGTAAATTTATTTTCCGTTTTCCGCATGTCTCGCGCCTTGTTCCCGCTGATGGCGGGAAAACCCGCAACAATCATCAACACGGCCTCCCGGGCCGGCAAAGTGCCGCCTCTCTTCAACAGCGCCTACGCCGTGGCCAAAGCCGGCGTCATCATGCTGACGAAAACCATGGCCAAGGAGCTGGGTGGAAACGGTATCCGGGTGAACGCGATTTGTCCGGGCCAAATCGCTACGGATCTGGAGAAATGGCGCTTCGGACTGGAGGCGTCGTTTTTCGGCACGACGATTGAAGAACGGGAAAAGGAAATGTGTAAAACGATTCCGCTTGGCTACATTGGACCACCTCGGGAAGTGGCCGAGCTGGTGGTCTACCTCGCCTCGGAAGCGTCACGGTATATTACCGGACAGGCCATCAACGTTGATGGCGGACAGTGCATGGAACTGTAAGGCTGGGATGTGCAGGGAACGGTCGCGACCGTTCCCTGCCGGGAATCATCTTTGATACAGAATCGGTCTATAAAATAGTTTATCGATCATTAGGAGGATATATTATGAACAACGTTATCGGCGGCAAGCTCGTTGCCGACGCCCTGGTTGAACGCGGCGTGGATTACATCTTTTCATTGAGCGGCGGGCATATTACGCCCATTTACCAGCATCTCGAAAATACACCCATCACGATTTTTGACGTCCGCCATGAGCAGGCGGCCGTCTTCATGGCCGAGGCGCAGGCCCGGATGAACCGAAAGCCCGCTGTGGCCATGGTTACGGCTGGCCCCGGATTCACCAACGCACTGACCGGCATCGCCAGTGCCAGGCTCTCCAATGCACCCGTCATCTTGATTGCCGGCTGCGTAGGAACCGAAGCCACGGAAAAGCTGGACCTTCAGGATATGACGCAGCTGCCGGTCATCGAGCCGATGGTAAAGAAAGCCTTCGTCTGCCACGTTCCGGAGCGGATCCCCGAGTACGTCGACATGGCCTTCCGTGCGGCCATGAGCGGCCGGCCGGGCCCCGTCTACCTGGAATTCCCCTGCAACATCCTGAACGCAAAGGTGGACATGGCTGCGGTCAGGAAGCCGAGCACAACGCTTGCCTCTAAGCCCGTCGACCGCGAGAATACCCGAAAGGTTGTCGAATTGCTCAAGGCGGCGAAGAATCCGGTTGTCGTCGGCGGCAGCGGCTTGTGGTACTCGGATGCGGAAAAAGAAATCATTGAATTCGCGGAAAAGATCGGCATCCCGGTTTATACGGCGGGCGCCGGACGAGGCGTCATTCCCGATACCCATCCTCTGTGCTTTGAGGGCTCTCTGGCCATTCGTCCCGGTTCAGCCATGCTCACGCTTATGACGACCGATCTGGTGCTTTTCCTGGGCGGCCGGTTGAGTCTTTTCTATATCTTCGGCGATATTTTCCCGCCGCAGGCCAAATTCATTCAGGTCGACATCGCCCCTGATGAAATAGGACGCAACCGGACGATTGATCTCGGCATCGTGAGCGACATCAAGTCGTTTCTCAAAGAGCTCAATTCCGATTTGGATGAACAAAAAATTGGCGATACGCTGAAGAATCAATACCAGCCCTGGCTGGCGACGGTCCGGGCGGCTCATGAAAACGGCAAGAAAGAAGCCCACTCCCTGTGGGAGTGCGCAACCCTGCCCATGCATCCCATGCGTCTGGCCAGTGAGATCAACAAGTTTATGAACCGGGAAGACGATATCGTCGTCGCCGACGGCGGCGACACGTCCACCTGGATGGGCATGACGAGGACCGTCGTCAAAGGCGGGACGTATCTGGACTACGGTTTGTACGGCTGTCTGGCCGTGGGCATCCCTTACGCCAATGCCGCCAAGCTCAAACATCCGGACAAACGCGTTCTGCTGGTCATTGGCGACGGTTCGGCCGGTTTCAACTTCATGGAGTTTCACACGGCGATCCGGAAGAAACTCCCTATCGTCGTGGTCGTTGCCAATGATCAGTCCTGGGGAATGATCGCGCATAGCCAGCAATTGCGCCTGGGTCACAACATCCCGAACGGTACGGAATTGGGGTGGGTCGATTATCACAAAATGGTGGAAGTGCTGGGCGGCTTCGGCGCCATGGTGGAAAGACCGGAAGATGTTGCGAAGGCATTGGAGGCGGCTTTCGCTTCCGGCAAGACGGCCTGCGTCAATGTCAAGGTGGACCCCTCCGTCATCAGCCCCGGCAGCGTCGCTCTGGCCAACCTTGGAGGATATAAATGTAATTGAAAAGCAATTTTCTGTCGCCGCTTTAAGGAACGGTCCCCAAAGTTGAGCTTTTCAAACGAGACAAGGAGTTCCTATGAATAATGTGACTGCACCCAAGGAATACAAGCTCTCCACGCGGAGCACCTATTATATCTTCGCGCTGCTGTTTCTGCTGTATTTTTTTGATTACGTCGATCGGACGATTGTGGCGTCCCTTGCTCCTTTTATACAAAAGGAGTGGGGCCTTACGGACTTTCAAGCCGGTCTCTTAATGTCCGTCGTCTACTGGTCCATTGTTGCCTTTGTGCTTCCGGTTTCAGTCATTGTTGATCGCTGGAGCCGGAAAAAGACCGTCGGATTAATGGCCCTGATCTGGAGTCTCGCGACGGCTGCCTGCGCTTTCACCAAAACCTTCCCCCAACTGCTCGCGGCCCGCGCGGGCATCGGCATCGGTGAGGCCGGATACGCCCCGGCAGGCACAGCCATGCTCTCCGGTTTGTTTCCACCCGAAAAACGTTCCCGCATGATGGGTATCTGGAATATCTCAATACCGCTGGGCATCGCCGTCGGCATGGGCCTGGGCGGTTTCATCGCCACGCACTGGGGCTGGCGTCACGCCTTCGGCCTGGTGGCTATTCCCGGGGCGATCGTGGCGATCCTCTTTTTCTTCATCAAGGATTACAAGACGGTGGAGCTTACGAAAACCGATGCGACCTGCACAACCGGTACCGGTAAAATCAAGATGAGCAAGATGGATATCGTCTGGGAATTTCTGCGTACTCCCTCCCTGATTTTTACGAACATCGGGTTTATCGGCTGCATCTTCGTCAACAACGCCATCATCATGTGGCTGCCTCCGTATTTTCATCGCACGGCGGGCATCCCCATGAGTGACGCCGGCATGAAGGTGAGTCTGCTCATGATTCTGGCGCTGGTGGGCCTGCCGCTGGGCGGGTGGCTCGCCGATATGTGGTTTAAAAGAAGGCAGCGGGCGCGCCTGCTGTTTCCCGCGATCACCTCCGCACTCAATGCCGTCGTCGTGTTTGTGGCCATCTCGCTTCTAACAGGGCAGGCGCAGTATTTCACGCTTCTGGGTATGGGCATTCTGGCTTCCGCGTTTGCTCCGGCGGCCATCACCGCCACGCAGGAGGCCATCCACCCGGGACTGAGAGCCATCTCTTATTCCGTCTGCGTCGTGGTCCAGAATCTTCTGGGGGCGTCGCTCGCACCTATCGTGATCGGCAAACTCTCCGATCTTTACGGCATTCAGGCGGCCATGTCTATTTTACCGATTTTCCTGGTGGCTTCCGCCCTGATGTTTTTTGCCGGGTCTTTCTTTTATGAAAAAGACCTGGGCAAGGTGGAAAAAGTGACGCTGGAATGTGAGGATTGAGAAAGAAGGGGCAAGGTAAAACATTCAAGGTTCAAACAAGGTACAAGAGGAAATTATGAAAGCGGTGGTATTTCATAAAGACAGGGGACTCGTCTACGAAGACGTTCCCGATTATACGGTGGGTCCCGATGAAGTGCTGGTGAAAGTGGCCAATACGGGATTTTGCGGCTCCGACCATTCTCTGGTGGCCGGCGGACATCTGGCCGAAGGCTACATCCTGGGCCATGAAATCAGTGCGGTGATTGTCGAAAAGGGTGCAAACGCAGGCGGCCCTCCGGCGGGAACCCAGGTTTGCATCCGGCCCACCTATTGCGGCCAGTGCGCAAACTGCCGGTCCGGCAGGCCGCATCTGTGCCGGGTGCATCGGCGAACGACGGGCATCGGCGATCTGCCGGGCGGTTTTGCTGAATACGTCAAAGTCTTTCCACAGATGCTGATCCCCATTCCGGCGGGCGTCGATTCCCGAAACGCCGCGCTGGCGGAGACGTTTGCGGCGGCCCTGCACGGCATCAACTGCACCGGTGACCGGAAAGGCCCGGTGCTGGTGATGGGAGGCGGGCCCATCGGCCTATCCACGGTGCGGCTTCTGAAAATTCTCGGCTATGGGCCGGTTGTTCTTTATGAACCGGTCGCCGCCAAGCGGACCATCGCTCTCGGTTATGGCGCCGATTGCGTGTTTGATCCTCTGGAAAAAGACGCGGATCAGAAAGTCATGGAGACGGTACCGGCCGGCTTTCAGAAAATATTTGAATGCTCCGGCGTGAAGGCCAACATCAGCCGCGCCGTTCTGCTGGCCACGGACGCGGGAGAAATCTGCATTGTCAGCATGATTTTCTCACCGCTCTGCCTGGATGCGCCTTTTCTCATCAATCTCAAGGAAATCCGCATCACGGCGTCCAACTCCAACACGCACGCGGAGAACATTCAGTGCCTGCAATGGATGGCCGAAGGAAAGATCGACGCCCGGCCGTTAATTTCCGATTACGAGCCGCTTTCGCGTCTGCCGCATCTTTACCGGGAGCGGATAGATACCGGACTGGCCATTAAAGTTCTTTTGAAGATCGGCGAGGAATTCTGAGGGGCAGACGGATGCCAGGCGAGCGGTATCAATTGATTTACGGGTTTGTCCACTGTCGCGGCCGGACGGCCTACTGTGCCGGATACGCGGAGTCGGAAGAAGAGGCCCGGGCGTGGGTCAAGAATCACAGAGAAGGTCTCTGTCCCGGTCTAAAAATCCCTCCCGAAGATCCACTTCGCTATTGCCGAGCGGCCTGGTGCCCTTTCCGAAAGCAGCTACCATGGTACGATATGGTGATCGACCAGACCGGCCGGAATAGTGTTTGCGGCGACGGTGTTGCGAAGAAGCTTTGATTTAATGAGCATCAGATGATAGGAACCGGACAAAATATTTCAGATGGGTAAAAACAACCAAAGGATTCAAAGTTTATGGGCGCAAAAGAAAGACGGCAAAGAGAAAGGGAACAGCGCAAGAGGCATATTCTGGATTCGGCCAGAGAGCTCCTTCTGGAGAAGGGGATGAATGCCACGTCCATTAATCAGATTGCCAAGCGATCCGAGTTGAGCGTCGGGGCGATTTATTTCTATTTCAAAGACAAGGAAGAGCTTTTTGCGTCTCTTCAACTGGAGGGACTGGAATTGCTTCACGGGGCCATCGAACAGGCTGTTCATAAAAAAGTGTCCCCGGAAAAGAAGATCCGGGTTATTGCCGCTGCCTATCTGCAATTCAGCGAAGACCATAAAAATTATTTCGACATCATTAACTACTTTCTGACCTCGCCTGCAACCATCTTTCCGCCGAATTTGAAAAACGAAATCGATAAGCATGGCGACGCCAGCATCGCCATGCTGACTGCGGCCATCCGTGAAGGCATCGATTCAGGACAATTTAAAGCCGTTGATCCGAAACGACAGGCGATTATCCTCTGGGGCGCCTTCAATGGGATGATCCAGCTCAGGAAACTGCAAAAGACCATTCTGGCGAAAAATGAATACCACTCTCTCTATACCGAGATTGTGGATCGATTCCTGGACGGGCTGCGCAGCCCGTAATATCCCATGAGGCCGGCCTTCTTCAGGCGGAGGTCGGCGACAGATTGTTTTCTTGCCGGTCCGGGAAGAAGCTCCAGGTTTTGCGGCCAAGATTTTCTTGACATGTAAGATGCGTTTCTAGTACTTCGATACGCAAGCGGACATAGCAATTTCTACCGACAATGAACCAAAGAGCGTGCTTCCACATTTCACCCGCAAAGATAAGTGTCCATCAAAACAGAGAGGCGTTCATTTAATGCTGAAAAATATACCTTTGCTGACCAAACACATCGAAGCAATAATAGAATCATCCTATGACGGCATTTATGTCACGGACGGACAGGCCAATACGCTTATGGTCAATTCGGCTTATGAAAATATGACGGGCATTCAGAGGGATGAAGTGATCGGACGCAACATGCGCGATCTGGTGCGGGAGGGTTTCATCGATCAAAGCGTTACGCTAAGGGTCCTGGAAACGGGAAAACGGGCCACTCTGAGGCAGAAGCTTCGATCCGGAAAGGAGATTCTGGTTACGGGGAATCCCATATTTGACGATCGCGGCAGCATCGTAATGGTCGTGACCAATGATCGGGATATGACCGAACTTATCAAACTGCATGAGCAGGTGGAGCACTCGATGCAGATCGCCATGGCGTATAAAGAAAAGCTGCAGACGATGCAGGAATCCGGTTCCTTCAACAAGGATTTTGTCGTGGTGTCCAAGGCCATGTATGATGTCTGCGACTTGGTGGAACGTGTCAGCAAGACGGATGCCACCGTCCTTTTTTACGGAGAAACAGGCGTGGGCAAGGATCGCCTGGTGGAAGAGGTGCACAAGCTGTCGTCAAGACACGACAAGGGGGTTCTGGTAAAAATCAATTGCGGCGCCATTCCGGAGACGCTTCTGGAAAGCGAGTTATTCGGGTATGAATCCGGCGCGTTCACGGGAGCGAAGAAAGAAGGCAAGGTCGGACTTTTTGAACTGGCGGATGAAGGGACGATTTTTTTGGACGAGGTGGAGTGCCTTCCTCTTTCGTTGCAGCCCAAATTGCTCAGAGCCCTTCAGGATTTTAAAATTGTCCGTGTCGGAGGGACCACTCCTAAAAAAGTCAACGTGCGGGTGGTTTGCGCCACCAACATGGATTTGAAGGAAATGGTGACCAGGAATCTGTTCCGGGCCGATCTCTACTATCGTCTAAACGTGGTTACGGTGGTTGTTCCTCCGTTGCGGGAAAGAAAGGACGATATCCCTCCTTTGGTCACATTCTTCATCAACCATTTCAACCAGAAGTATAAGAAAAAAAAGTACGTGACCAATGAAACGATGGACCTGCTGATTTCCTATGCCTGGCCGGGAAATGTCCGGGAGGTGGCGAATGTCATCGAGAGATTGTCGGTGGTCACGGATAAAATGCAGATTGATCCGGAAGACCTTCCCCGCGAGATCAGCGGCAACACCCCGATGCCGGACATCGGCCGGGAACTGCCGTTGAAAGAATATCTGGAGGAACAGGAAATTTCCATCATCAAAAGCGCGATAAGAAAATTCGGCAGCGCCCGGAAAGCAGCGACTGCGCTGAAAATTGATCACTCCACCATTACCCGCAAGCTTCAGAAATACAACAGAACGCCGACCAAAGCATAAACGGATCTTTCAATCCCTTTGCCGGAGAAGGCTTTTAAGTCCGGTGCATGCCGGATCAACCGGTTCCCCGTATTTCTTGCAGGGCCTCGTTTCCGGCAAACCGGACTAGCGATGGTATTTGTGATACGCCCGCCACAATTCATCCCGGAAATCGGGATGCGCGATGGAGATGAGCGCTTTTGCTCTTTCCGGGAAAGACTTGCCCCGTAAATTGGCAATGCCATACTCGGTGATGATGATGTGAACGTCCGCTCTTGTGGTGCAGACGACGGCGCCTTCATCAAGATGCGGGACGATTCGGGAGGTCTTGCCTCCCTGCGCCGTGGAATGGAAGGCCAAAATGGAGCGGCCGCCTTTTGAATGGGTGGCGCCGCGGACAAAGTCCGCCTGTCCCCCGGTGCCGCTGTACTGTTTGTATCCGATGGTGTCTGATGCTACCTGACCGGTAAAATCAACCTGGAGCGCCGAGTTGACGGAAACCATATTGTCGTTTCTTGAGATGATTTCCGGGGCATTCGTATAATCGAAGGAGTAAGCTTCGACAAAGGCGTTGTCGTGAATAAATTTGTAAAGCTTCTCCGTTCCCATAAAAAACGAGGCGACCATTTTCCGCCGGTGATAATTCTTTCTGTTGCAGGTGACGATTCCTTTTTCCACCAGATCAACCACCCCGTCGGAAAACATTTCCGTATGAATCCCCAGATCTTTTTTGTCGTCAAGAAAACCCAGGACGGCATCCGGCACGGCGCCGATACCGAGCTGGAGGCAATCGCCGTCTTTGATCAGTTCCGCGCAGTATCCTCCAATCGCTTCGTCAATGGCCGATATGGCCGGAGGCTTGAGAATCAACGGAGCCGTGTCGCATTCCACAATGTAATCAATTTCCGATACGTGAATGAAAGCGTCTCCCAGCGTGCGCGGCATATTCGGCGTCACTTCCGCAATGACCAGTTTTGCGCTTTCCGCGGCCGGCTTCGTATAATCGACCGATACACCGAATGAACAATAGCCCTGCTGATCCGGCACGGACAACATGCACAGCGTTACATCAGCCGGCAGGATTTTATCCACAAACAGTCTGGGCAGGTCGCTGTTATGAACGGCCGTAAACACGGCGCGCCCTTCGTTAATTGCCTGCCTGGAACCAGCCCCGGCAAAAAGGGAGTTATGCGTGAAATAAGGCTGGTTCTCCGGCAGACAATAAAGAGAATGACCCATGGCAACCTGATGAGCGATTTCAACGTTTCGATATTGCTCACGATGATCGACCATTGCTTTCAGTAAAAGTTCGGGTGTGCCTGCAGCGTGGCCGGCAACCACCCGGTCTCTTGATTTAATATGTGAAACCGCTTCTGCGGCGCTGACGAGTTTTTGCTGATAGATTTTCTCCCATTTCATCGCTACCCTCCACCTTTGCAAATTGTTAATGTTTTATGGCAGGGCGCAGGATAGACTGCTGCCCCCTCAGTGTTCTGGCGTAAGCATATTTGATGCCAGCGCCCTTTCATGTCTTCAACGAACCGATAAAAGCCCTGTGGCCGGCCGCCTCTTTTGAAAAGAATGATCACGGGCGGCCGGACTGATCTTCAGCTCTACAACAATACAGAAGAACCATGCCCTAAAAGCTTTCCAGTTTTCGCTTCATCTGCCGGCGTCGCCAATCATTGCGCATAAAAGATGCATCTTTCAGGAGTGAAGACGACTGACCTATTTCGGCCCAAAGAGCTTTTGAGGAGTAAATGGTGCGTTTATGCACCTGATTTTAGAGCTTATCAATAATTTGTTTAATAAATTCAATATAGTATAGATTGTTTTGGAATGTTGAA
>SBEK01000077.1 GCA_009668925.1 Deltaproteobacteria bacterium | reverse complement strand
ATGTTACAGGACCGGCCGGCAGGCGATAATCAGGGCAGGTAGAAAAGCGGATTCCGGGCCTTCCCCTTAAGGCGTATTTCAAAATTGAGATAAGCATCCCCCGCTTCATCTGTTTCTCCCGCCAGTGCAATAGGTTCACCTTTCTTAACATTCTGATCCGCTTGCGCATATCTTTTCTTCAGATGCGTGTATACGGTTGCGAAATCATTGGCATGGCGGATGATGATCGTTTCGCCGAAATCCTTCAACCCGGCGGAAAAGATAACGGTTCCGCCGGCGGATGCTTTAACCTTCGCCCCGGCAGGGCAGACAATTTTGATCCAGTTATGATATGTTTTGTTGGGCTGAATCCCGAAGCGGGTTTTTACAGTACCCTTGACCGGCCAGGCAAAGCTTCCCTTTTCCGTCCGGACTTCATTTTCCGGCACAGGCGCCCTTTGGCGGGCCGCGGTTTTATCTTCTCCGCCCGGGGGCGGCGCGGCGGGCATTTTTGAAGCTTCTCCTCCGGGATCGCCCGGCTGTTCCGCACTTCGCCCCGTTTTCCTGACGGGCGCTTTGCCGGCCGGTTTCCCTGCCGCTTGGGGCCGGGTATCCGCAGAGGTTGCCCCATCGGCATCACGCGGCTTGGCCTCGCCCGCTTTTCCGGCGGCAACCAGGACATCGTCGATGACCTGATTGGCCCCCGGGATAAAAATAACGGAGCCTTCCTTGATATTCGCAGCGTCGGTGATATTGTTTGCCTCGGCCAAATCCTGCAGGTCGACGGCATAGGCCCGGGCGATGCTGTAGGCGGTCTCCCCTTTTTTGACGATATGATAGACGCCTTTGGCCGGCCCTTTCTTTACAGGTGAACCGGCGCACGACATCAGCGAAAGCGCGGCAAAAATACTCAGGAGAAGAAGCGCCAGGTAAAACGCGCCGGCCAGGCCGGACCGGTTGGCCAAAACCGGCCGTTGCCGATTCATTCTCTCCATCCGCTCTCTCCTATCAGGCTGACAAAACGGCAGCCGCCGAGATCTTCCTTTTTCAGTTCGTCGGGGTTTTCAGCCGAGCGGGTGAATTTGTAAAGCGTCTGGACGTCGCGGCTGCCGATCGGTACGACCATTCGGCCTCCCGGAGCCAGTTGATCGGCCAGATACTGCGGAAGCCTGGGAGCAGCCGCCGTCGTGATAATGGCGTCAAACGGCGCTTCTTCCTTCCATCCGTAAGATCCGTCCCCGACGCGGATCGCGACGTTGTAACAATTGAGCCGGTCTAAAATCTTCCGGGCGCGGGTCGCCAGCGCGGCCACCCGCTCGATGGAGAAAACGCGGTCGGCCAGATTCGCCAATATGGCTGTTTGATAGCCCGAGCCGGTCCCGATCTCCAGAACACGCTCCCTGCCCGTGAGCCCCAAAGCCTGTGACATCAAAGCGACAATGTAGGGCTGGGAGATCGTTTGTCTTTCACCGATGGGCAGCGGGTTGTCGCTGTAGGCCTGGTCGATCAGACCCTCATCGACAAACAGATGACGGGGCATGGTTTCCATTATCTTCAGGACGCCCGGATCGCTGATCGCACGGCTCCGAATCTGCGTTTCCACCATTCGTGCTCGCTGCTTCTTGTACCTGTCCATCAAATAGCCTGCATCTTTTTCTTTTTCGGGGGAATAAGGTAGAGTCTCTGAACCGTTTCATGTCTTCTGAGCCCGAGGGCTTCGCGCGTCACAATGAGATAGTAGAACTGGATTTCAGCTTTTTGACATGCGGCATTGAATTCATCGATGAGGGTATTCATGTCGTCCAGAAATGCCTGCCGGCTTGGCCCGCCGGATGCAGAATCATCCTGCGGACACGCGGAGAGACACCGGAGTTTATCCTCTATTTGTTTCTCAATGTTCGCCAGTTTGGCCAGCGCATCCTCCACGGCGAAGCCGGCCCGGCTGAGCACTGCCGCCCGTTCGCGCAATAGTTCTTCGCACAGACTCTCCTGTTGATCCTTTTTCCTGGCCCCCGACAGCTGCATAAAAACCTTCCGGAAATACTTTCGAGGCATCTATCATTTAGGCATGCAATTTTCAAGTTTAAAAGGCCTTTCGGCGCGGCCGCAATCTTTTCTCTTTACAGTTGCCGATTATTTCGCTAGAGAGGCACATCAATAGAACAAAATCGACGGATCAACAGGTATTTTCATGGACCCCGAAGTCAAATTCCCGATGTCCCAGGCAGTCCATCTGGCCTACTTGCGGGGCGAAGAAGATGAAACACTTCTGCCGCTCGTCCTCGTGGATCAGGACCGCAACCCGGCGGGAAGAATCGCATCGGGTGATTCGGTCATCTTTTATAATATCCGCGGCGAGCGCGAAATTGAATTAACCCGCAGCTTCACCGAAGCGCACTTCTCTCCCTTCCCGGTCGATCCGAATCTGGGCGTGAACTTCGCGACCATGATCGAGTATCAGAAAGGGTTGAATGTCGAGGTCGCCTTTCCTCCCGAGGGCATTCTTACCGATACGCTAAGCGACGTCATCGCGGCTTGCGGCTTAAGCCAGGCCAAGATTACCGAAGCGGAAAAAGCGGTCCATGTGAGTTTCTTTTTCAACGGCAAGAAGAGCGATCCGCTGCCCCGCGAAGAACGGATCGTCATCCCGACCCGCAAGGACGTGAAGCTGTTTGATGAAGCCCCGGAGATGTCCATTTCCGAAATCACCCGGGCGGCCCTCGGCAAGATCAAAGATCCCTCCTGCCATTTTACGGTCGTGAACTTTCCGAATGTGGACGTCGTCGGCCACATTGAAAATGAACCGGCCGTAATCCGGGCCGTCTGCGCGGTGGACCGGCAGGCCGGAATCCTGATCGACGAAGCCCGCAAACAAAATATGGCCGTCATCGTCACGGCCGACCATGGGACTGTGGAAAAATGGCTTTACCCGGAAGGCGGTGTCGATACGGGTCACACCGACAGCCCCGTATCTTTCATCCTGCTGCACCCGGAGGGCACGCTGACCCTGAAACCCGCGGGCGAGATGACGGACGTGGCCCCCACCATTCTCGACTTGCTGGGATTGCCCGTCCCCCCCGCGATGACCGGCGCTTCGCTCATCACGTCCGGCAAGACATCCTTGGCGCCGGTGGTGCGTTTGCTCTTGATCATCCTCGACGGCTGGGGCTACCGCGAAGACCGGACGGGCAATTTAATCGCCAGCGCTTCGACGCCGGTTATGGACAAACTGCTTGCGGATTATCCCTCGGCGCTGCTTGCCGCATCCGGTTTGGCCGTAGGGCTGCCGCCGAAAACGGTAGGCAATTCGGAAGCGGGGCATTTGCACATGGGCGCGGGCCGCCGGATTTACTCCGACCGCCTGAAGATCGATCAAGCCATCGCCGGCCGCGAGTTTTATCAAAACAAGGCCTTCATCAATGTCATGCGGAAGGCCTGCCAAAAGGGCAAAGCATTGCACCTCATGGGGATCGTTTCTTTTTTCAGCTCCCACGGATCCATTGAACATCTTCTGGCGCTGCTGGACCTGGCTAAACAACAGGGTGTTTCCCGTCTTTATATTCACGGCATGCTGGGCAGACGCGGCGAATTGCCGGAAAGCGGCGCCCGCTATATTCGTCAGGTGGAAGAAAAATGTCACGCTTTGCAGCTGGGGCAAGTGGTGTCCGTCATCGGCCGCTACTGGTCGATGGATCGCGAAGACAACTGGGACCGCATCGCCAAAACCTACCGGATGCTGGTCTACGGTGAAGGAACCCCCGTCGAGCCGGAGGAGACCGATGAAAGCCGCGTTCAATCAAACCGAGATTGAGATTGTTCTGGGGGATATCACCAGGGAAACGACGGACGCCATCGTCAATGCCGCGAACAGCCGCTTGGCGGGCGGCGGCGGAGTGGACGGCGCCATCCACCGCGCCGGAGGACCCGCGATCATGGCCGAGTGCCGCAAGATCGGCGGCTGCCCGACGGGCCAGGCCGTCATCACAACGGCCGGCAACCTCAAAGCCCGTTTTGTGATTCATGCCGTGGGACCGATTTACCGGGGCGGCGCTCACGATGAAGCCCGTCTGCTCGTCTCGGCTTATGAGAACAGCTTGAAGCTCGCCGCAAAGAACGGCTTGCAAAGCGTCTCTTTTCCGGCTATAAGTTGCGGAGTTTACGGCTATCCAATCCCTGAAGCCGCCCATCTGGCCCTTAAGACCTGCATTGAATTTGCGGGTGGCAGCACGGTGGTCGGCGTCATGCGCCACGTTTTATTTGATCAACGGACATTTGATATTTTTGCCGAGGAGTTTAGGAAATTCGTGTAGCCGAACACCTGGTGCGTCGATGGAAGCAAAGCTAACTTACGCAGAACTCGAACACAAAATTACGGAACTGACCCAGAAGGTTCAAGAACAAATCGGGATCGAGAATCAATACCGCAATCTCGTCGATTCCACCAGCGATTCCCTCTATCTTGTCGACATCCATGGCCGCTACCTTTTCATGAACAGCAACCATGCCCAGCGGCTGAACATCCCGAAAGGAAAGACCACCGGCCTGGCCTTTAGAGATTTTCATACGCCCGAACAGAGCGCCGAATTTGAATCCAAGATCAGAACGGTTTTTGAAACGGGCATCTCCATCCATGACGAACATCAGGGCGTCCGCAAGGGAGAATATTTTCTCCGAACGATCAGTCCGGTCAGAGATCCCGCCGACCCGCAAAAGATCAATGCCGTATGCATCGTTTCGAAGGACATCACCAAAAGACGAAAAAATGAAGAAGCGCTGCTGAAATCGGAAGAAAAATACCGTCAACTGATCGAGCATTCCAATGAAGCCATTTTCATTATCACCGACGGGAAAATTACTTACGCCAACCGCTGTACGGAACGAATGCTCGGATACACCGCCTACGATCTTAAGTTGATTTCCTTTATTAACCTCGTCATTTCAGAAGACCGGGAAATGGTTTTCGAGCAGCAGAAAATCATCCTCCGGGGCGACACCCCGGCCGTTAATATCAGTTTCCGGATCGTGAATAAAGAAAACGCAACCATCTGGGTGGCAACCAACAGCGTGCCCATTCTCTGGGAAAACGTACCGGCCACTTTAAATTTTATGCACGACATCACCGGACAAAAGAAAACGGAAACCCGGCTTTTGCAGGCGCAGAAGATGGAATCCATCGGCACCCTGGCCGGCGGAATCGCCCACGATTTCAATAATCTGCTGATGGGGATTCAGGGGCACACCTCCCTGGCCCTCCTGAAACTCGGCAAAAACGATCCGACGTACGAACATATCAAAACCATCGAAACGCTCGTGCTGAGCGGCGCGGGTCTGACCAGACAATTGCTCGGGTTTGCCCGCGGCGGCAAGTACGAAGTCAAGCAGGTCGACCTGAACGACTTAATCGACAAAACATCAGAAACCATCGGCCGAACCAAAAAGGAAATACACATCCACCGGGAATTTGAACCGCATCTGTGGTCAACCGACATCGATCAGGGACAAATCGAGCAGGTGCTTCTGAATCTGTTTGTCAACGCCTGGCAGGCCATGCCCGGCGGTGGGGATCTCTATATCGAAACAAAGAATGTGGGGATCGACGAAAGCCGCTTTAGATCCTATAACGGCAAGAGCGGCCGCTATGTGAAAATCTCCGTCACCGACACCGGCGTGGGCATGGATGAAAAAACCAAGGAAAGAATATTCGAACCTTTCTTTACGACCAAGGAAATGGGGCGGGGCACCGGATTGGGTCTGGCCTCCGTTTACGGCATCATCAAGAACCACAACGGTTTTATCAACGTCTATTCGGAAAAGGGCCAGGGCTCGACATTCAATATTTATCTTCCCGCCTCCGTGAAAAAAGACGAAAAGGACAGGATTTCGGATTCGGACTCCGCCATGGCGCCGATGCTTTACAAGGAAACCATTCTGCTGATCGACGATGAAGCCATCATTCTGGATGTGGCGGGTGAAATGCTCGAGACGATGGGCTACACCGTCATCGTCGCCCAGAACGGCCCGACCGCCCTCGACATTTACAGGCGGCGACAAGAAGATATTGATCTGGTGATTCTGGATATGGTCATGCCGGACATGGGCGGCGGAGAAATTTTCAACGAACTTAAAAAAATAAACTCCCGCGTCAAGGTCCTCTTGTCCAGCGGGTACAGCCTAAACGGCCAGGCCGGCAAAATCATTGAACGCGGCTGCAGCGGCTTCATTCAGAAACCTTTCACCATCGGCGACATCTCCAGGCAGCTGCGCAAAATTCTGGAGCAGTCCCCGGCCCAGCCCAAATCACAAGAACCGCTGCAGATTCCTTTGCCGATTTTTGATTCACCTTGATCATCCTTGGAAATTGTGCCACACGGGGAACCATGAAAAGAAGATACACGCAGAGGCATCTGCAGTCCATCGGTGACATCCTGTTTTCGGCGCTGAAAAAGAGGGGCATGGCCGATAAGCTTGCCGAAAGCGCCCTCATCAGGCTCTGGCCGAAAGCAGTCGGCCCGCAAATTGCCGCGCAAACCGCGCCGGAAACTCTGCGGTCCGGAACCCTGTTCGTAAAGACAACCTCTTCGGTCTGGGTGCAGCAGCTGCATTTCATGAAAGAAGACATTCGGCGGAAGATGAACGAACTGGCCGGGAAAACGGCAATCAGGGATATTCATTTTACGGTCGGATACACCCCCTCGCGCCAGAAGGCGAAGCGGGATGCGACCGGCACACCGAAGGTGACGCTCCGGGAAAGAGATAAGCGGATGATCGCCGAATGCACGGACGCGCTCGCCGACCCGGAACTGGCCGCCATCGTGAAACGCGTCATGAAGGCGGAAATCAGCCGCCGGAGGCAGCTGGAGGAGAAGCCAGGTCGGTGAATATTTGCTCCATGGCCCGGGTATATTTCCTGCCTTCCGCATAAATGTAAAGCGGCGGCTCCAGCTTCAGCTCTTCACGCGCGCCGCTGCGTCCCTCGACGAGAACAAATTCGGCGTCGGACACGGTATCTGAATAAACCGGTTTCATTCTCTTGGGTTCAATCGCATTCCTGCGAAAAAACGAGATCAGTTCGACCAGACGGGTCGCCGGAAAAATGGTAAACACCCGGCCTCCCGGTTTGAGCGCATACTTTGCCGCCCAAAGAAAGTGACCCACCGATCCACTGATTTCGTGGCGGGCTATGGCCTTCTCCGGCAGCGGATTAATCCGGCCTGAATCCATTTTCCGATACGGCGGATTAAAAACAACGGCATCGAAGAATCCGGCCGTGTATATTTTTTTGATATCCCGCGCGTCTCCCGTGTCAATGATCACGCGACGGCCAAGACCGTTTTGCGAAACGTTCGTTTTCGCCAGTTCCGCGAGGCCCTGCTGAACCTCGAGGCCGTGCCAGCGCGACTGCGCAAAGCGCCCCGCCAGAACCAGCGCGATGATTCCGTTGCCGCAGCCGAGATCCAGACCGACGCTTCTGGATTTCAGAGACACGAAATGCGCCAGGATGAGTGAATCCAGATTAAAGCGATAGCCGCGTTTCGACTGGCGGATTTTTAAACGGCCGCCAAGGATTTCATCGACGGTTTCTTCATTGGTCATTTCATAAACCTGATCCGGCTTGTCCCCGCTGCGGGTGGGCCGCCGGGAAGCGGTCCTTCGCCGCGGCTGAAGACTATTTGACAAGCAGAAAATACAGTTCACCTTTTTCTTTCAGGGAGCCCGCGGTGGCCCGGGCTTCCTCGCCGAACCCACAGAATAAATCAACCCTCCCCGGCCCTTTGATGGCCGATCCCTTGTCCTGATTCAGAACAAAGCGCGAAAAATCGACGCGGCCGACGACGTTATATTGATCATCGAGGACGGGCTTGCGCAGCCGGATAAAGGCCAGGGCGCCCTGGGGAAAAAAATCCGGATCGGTGGCAATCGTGCGCCCCGGCGTTACCGGCTGCCCCAAACATCCGACAGGTTCCTGCTCCAGAAACCTGAAAAAAATATAGCGCTCGTTGTGGCTCAAGATTTCCAGGATTTCCTTTTCGCTCCGGCTTTTGAGCCATAATTTGAATCCGCGATAGGATGAATCGCTCTTGCCGATCTTATTTTGCGCCAGCATATTCAGGGTCACGGAGCGAAAGGGCCGGCCATTGTTCTGGGCATAGCCGACCGTAACAATGGTTCCATCCTCGAACCGGATTTTTCCCGATCCCTGGGTGTGCAGGGAATTGAGTTCCACGGGATCCGACACCCAGAGCAATTCGAGTCCCCTGCCCTGCAGGACGCCTTCCACATCGATTTCCCGCCGGGTGTAATAGGGGATGATCCGGCCCTTTTCCATCCGGCCGACCCGTGTTTCGTTCCGGGAAATTTTTTCCGTCAGGATGTCGGGCGGCGGTCTGTACAGGGGATACTTGTATTTGTCCGTCCGCACGGGGGACCCTTCCAGAAGCGGTTCATAATAGCCGGTAAACAGGACATCTCCCGCACCCGTCTGCCCGGCCGCACGAAGCAGGTAAAAACCTTCGGCAATGCTTTTTTTCTTCTCCTCCAGGCTTTTACCGGATTGCACGATGGCGCGGAAAGCCAGGAGCGTTTCTTTCATCCGGTCCGCGCCGACCTGTCCGTCGGCCAGGGAAAACGTCTGATCGCGTCCGGCGCCGTCGTAAAACTGCAGGCTGCGATCGATCGCCAGAATGAGTGATGCGTTGTCCAGGTCATCCACGCCTTCCAGACTCCCGGCATCGGCATCGGCAAGCGGGCGCTCGGAAGGCGCGGTGGTCGTATCGGGCCTGTCCATCGTCCGGCGCGCACAACCGCCAAGCACCGCGGCGACAATCAGCAGGAGGAGACCGAAGTTTCGCAGAAGCTTCATAGTTCGATGATCATGGCGACTTCGTCGCAGTAATCGGGATATTTCGAGCAGCGGAAGCAGTCCGACCAGATCTTTTCCGGCAGTGTGGAGCGGTCCACTTCCTTAAAGCCCAGACGGGCAAAGAATTCTTTCTTATAGGTCAACGAAAAGATGCGGAACAATTCGAGCGTAATGGCTTCGGAAATGCAAAATTCGACCAGTTTCCGGCCGATGCCTTTTTCCCGGTGAGCGTCCGCCACGTAAAGAGAACGGATTTCGGCCAGATTTTCCCAGATAATATTCATGGCGCAAATCCCCACGATATTCTGTTCGTCTTCATCATAATACACGATGAAATCGCGTACGGAATTATAGATATCCATCAAAGACCGGGGCAGCATTTCGCCTTTCCCCGCCGACAGATTAATCAGGCGGTGTATGGTTTTGACGTCACCGATGCGTGCTTTTCTTAGCATGCTTGCTCCTCCCCGTATCAGCGGTGTTGCGGGCCGCGCCCGCTGCGGCAATCATCTCCCGGGCATGATCTCTCGCGGTATCCGTCACGTCCACACCGCCCAGCATCCGGCCGATCTCTTCCACCTTCTCCCGCTCATCGATCTGATCCACCACGGTTACCGTCCGGCCGCCGCTTATGTGCTTGGCCACACGCAGATGGCGGCCGCCGAAACTGGCAATTTGCGGCAGATGCGTAATGCAAATCACCTGATGATCGGCGGAAACTTCCTTTAACTTACGCCCGACAATTTCCGCCGTAGCGCCGCCGATGCCCTGATCCACTTCGTCAAATACAATTGTGGCCACCGATCCGGTTCGGGACAAAACATTTTTCAGCGCCAGCACGATGCGGGATAATTCTCCTCCGGACGCTATTCTCTGCAGCGGCTTCGGTGCTTCACCGGTGTTCGCGGCCAGATAAAATTCTATCTCATCGCCGCCTTTCGGGCCATATGAATTTTCGTCTTCCGAACACGGTTTCAAAAAGGCCACGGAAAACGACGCGTGCGGCATATTCAAATCGCGGATTTCCGTATCGACCGCAGCGGCGAGCAGCTGGGCCGCCTGCCGCCTTTGCCCGGAAAGCGCCCGGGCCTTGCTGCGCAATTCGAAGGCCGCGGCGTCTTTGTCTTTCGCCAGCCCGGCCAGCTCTTCCTCCACACCCGAAACGCGCCTGAGCTCTTCTTCCATCTCCTGTTTGCGCCCCAGCACGGCGGCTAGGGTTCCTCCGTGCTTGCGCTTGAGGCGGTTGAGCGCATCGAGACGCTCATCGATGGCCGCGAGGCGTTCGGGATCGAAAACCAGGCGCTTCGCATAATCGCGCAGCGTCAGCGCCGCTTCCTGCAGGACGGCATGGCTGCCCTCCATATCGGCTGCCGGAAGATTCAGTCCCGCGTCGATTTTCTGGATTTCCCTGATCTGCAGAAGGACTTCTTTAAGCTGGTCGTTGATGCAGCCTTTTTCGTCGTAAAGCAGCGCATAGGCGCGGTTGGCCCACCCCGCCAACTTTTGAACGTTTCCGAGCACTTTCTTTTCATCCGCGAGCGCAATGTCTTCATCCGCACGGGGACTCAAATCCCTTATTTCAGCGAGCTGAAACTGAATCAGATCCGTTTTTTCCGCACGGCTGCGGCGCAGCGTTTCGAGTCTCTCCATTTCGCCGCAAATCTGTTGATACCGCACATAAACCGCTTCATACGCTTCGCGCGATTCCAGGCAGCCGCCGAATTCATCGAGGATGTCGATATGGTTTTCGGCAGACAGAATCACCTGATGTTCGTGCTGCCCGCAGATATTGATCAGCGATTCACTGATCGCGGCCAGATTGGCGAGCGTCGCCATCTGCCCGTTGATTTGCGCCCGGTTCTTGCCGGTGCGGGAAATCACGCGGCGGATCACCAGCTCCCCGTCCGCCGTAAATCCCATCTCGGCCAGTTTTTCCTGAAGAGGAATGTTGTCTTCGATGTTGAAGAGTGCTTCCACCGTGGCCGTATCCGTTTGCGACCGGATCATGTCGGCCGTCGCCCGGTCCCCCAAAAGCAGGCTTACGGCGCCGATCAAAATGGATTTGCCGGCGCCCGTTTCCCCCGAAATAATGTTCAGACCTCCATCAAACGACACATGCAGTTCGTCGATGATGGCAAAGTTGGTGATACTCAGATCATGAAGCATTTTTTCTTTTCCCGGCCCCTGAAGGTATACTGCCCCAACCCAGTTTGGATCGCAAGATTTCTCCGTAACTTCGGTGCGGTGAAAGAACCAGCCTTGTATAATATTTTGATTTTCGTATCGTCATGACGTCGCCGGAGCTGATGCGGTAGGATTCCTGGCCGTCCAGCGTTACCGTTGCGCCGCTTTCCTTCGACCACAGCGTAATTTGCAGCGAGGCATCCTCCGGAAAGATCACGGGCCGATTCGTCAGGGTATGGGGACAAATCGGATTAATAATGATCAGCTCCTTGCCGGGAAAAACAATCGGGCCGCCGGCGGAAAGCGAGTAAGCCGTCGATCCGGTGGGCGTGGAAATGATGAGGCCGTCCGATTTATACGTGGTCAGATATTGATTATTAATGGATGTTTCCAGCTCGACAATGCGGGACAGGTTGCCGCGGTTAATCACCACGTCGTTGAGCACAATGCCCGAGCCGATGATCTTATTGCCGCGGCGGATTTTCACATCCAGCATCATCCTTTTTTCGGTCAGGAAATCACCTTTCAAAATGAGTTCGAGCGCTTCATAGGTTTCATTCAAATTGACTTCGGTCAGATAGCCAAAGGTTCCCATATTGATACCGACGATGGAAACGGGGTGCTGCGCCACATAGCGGGCCGTCCGGAGCATGGTCCCGTCGCCGCCCAAAACGGCAATCAAATCCACTTTGGGCGCCAGGTCTTCGAGTTTGAATCCGCCGCTTCCGCCGACGGCGGCGGCCAGATTCGCTTCCAGGGATACCTTGATCCGTCTCGCCTCCAGCCACTTCTTCAAAGCGCCCGCGAAAACGGCGATATTTTCTTTTTCGATGTTGGCAATAATGCCGACCTTCTTAATTTTCATAATGATTGCCTCAAAAAGACGTCGTTTCGTAACATAAAAAAATGTCTCTGTCTATGGATAATTTATTTTGGACTCAGTGGAAACCATTTGATTTCTAAAGATATTCCCAGCGTATAAATCCTTGACAGGAGCGGTGGCGATACGGTACGGTGCGCGCCTGTGAGGTGAGGAACATGGGTCTCGTCAAGGGCAATTTCTCTTTTATGCAGTTTTCAGTTGAAGGCCAGTTGCCGCAGGCCTTCACCGCATTTATCAACACCCGGATCAAGGGCAACGCCTTCCGGGAGGCGCGCCACTCCACCGAAGAGAAGCGGATGGGCTGGGTCTCGATAACGGACATCCTCGACTCCGATTTTGAATCGGCAAATTATGCGCTGGGCGACTATCTGATTTTTTCCCTGCGCATCGACCGGAAAGTGATTGCGCCCAAATTAATGAAGGTCCGCCTCCTGGAAGAGCAGAGGCGCTTTCTGGCCGAGCACGGGCAGACCCGCATCGGCAAGGCGATGAATGAAGGCCTCAAGGAAAAAGTTAAACTGGAGCTCATGACCAAAAGCGACCCCGTCCCTTCTTTCTATGACGTTTTATGGGCCGTCGGGCAAAATAAGGTGTATTTTTCATCTCTGTCCGACAAGGTCGCCGACGATTTTGTCGACTTATTCAAAAAAACGTTTTCGCTTAGCCTCAAACGCATCCTCCCCCAGGAGCACCCGCAGGCAATGGCCGCCAAGACGAAAAATGACGTCGCGGTGGAAGATATTTCATTGATCGGGCGTGAATTCCTCACCTGGCTGTGGTTTAAATCGGAAGAAAGAAACGGCCATATCGCCCTTTCCAAAACGGAAGAAGTGGAATTAAACCTGCAGAAACGCATCGCGCTCGAAGCGGGTGAGGGAGAGTATTCGCAGGGCGTCGTCTGTTCGGGACTCCACGCGGAGCTCATCGAAGGCAAGGAAGCCATTCGCCGCGGCAAAAAAGTCAAAGAGACCGGCATCAAACTTCATCGGGATCAAAACGAATGGGAATTCAATTTCAAGGCTGATACCTTTTATTTTCAGTCGCTCAAAATGCCCGTGGCGGACTGGCAGGAAACGCCGGAAGATCCGACGGCCAGCCTCCTGGAGCGCATCTATCTGATTGAAAACGCCGTGAAGACGATGGAGAAGCTTTATGAATCTTTCCTGGCGGTTCGTTTTTCCACCGATTGGGCCCAAAAGGAAAAACAACTCGTGACCCAGTGGCTGAAAAAGGAACGGGAATAAGTTACTGATCTCCTGCCGTCTGATAACGGTAAGATCGCACGATACCGCGCGTGAGGGTCACAAAGCACAAGACAGAGAAACAGATCGGGTATCAACGACCGGATCGTGAAGACAAAAATCATCACCCAAACTATACCCCTGACCGGTGGGCAACAAGATTTTTTATTGCATATCTTACATGATTTGTTGCATATCCCACATGAAAAGGTAATTTACTTATCAAACCTTCTATGGAAATTAATAATTCATCGCAAACGCCAGGGGTTAAGGCTACCGTCATCATGCCGACCTTCGGGCGTGCCGACTTCATCATATGGGCGCTGAAAAGCGCTCAACGGCAAACCATAGAAAATATCGAAATCTTTGTCGTCGGTGATGGTGCAAGCCCTGCAACCAGGGACATTGTTGAAGAAGCCGCCAACAAAGATCCCCGCGTACGCTTTTTTGATAACCCCAAAGGGAAACGAAACGGAGAGCTGTATCGGCATCAGGCCATCCGGCAATCCAAAGGGGAAATCATTTGTTACCTTGGCCACGATGATTTGTGGTTTCCTGAACATGTGGAAACTCTGCTGCTGCTTCTGAAAGACGCCGACTTCGGACACACCATCCACACCTATATCGCCGTTGACGGAACAATCCATGGCCATCTCCCGCTCATATCCGATCCTTTATGTCGCTCCCGTATGTTACACCATCACTGGAATACCTTCGGACCAACCTGCTCGGCGCATACCCGGGGTATCTACTTTAAACTGCCTTACGGCTGGCGTCCGGCACCTTTCACCATGTGGTCCGACTTATACATGTGGAGGCAATTCATTTCTCATCCTGGCTGCCGTTTTGCCGGACTGCCCAGAACAACAACTCTTTCTTTCCCGCGTTCTTTAAGACAGGAATATTCCGCTCCACAACGTGAAGCTGAAATTGGCAAATGGTTCCCTCGGCTCAGCCTGCCGGGCGAGGCGCAGAGAATCAGCATGGAGGCCATTCAAAGCGCCGCGGGAGATTTGCAGGGTGAAATAACCCGTCTTGAAAACAAGGCCAATGCAGATTCCGGAAAATCACCCACAAGCCGGGCAAGCCGCCCTTCGGTTTTCAGTCTGCTTTGGGGAAGACTGTATGCCCTGATCAACACCCTTGCAGTGGACAAGCTAACAGCCTTTAAAGAGCCTATCCTTGAACGGATGATTGAGAGGAGCGGCCTTTTCAACAAGCCATTTTATCTGGAGAGATATTTCGGCGGCATTGCACCGGAAGACTTCGATCCTGTACGGCATTACCTAAGGGAGGGATGGAATACCGGGATGAATCCCTCTGCCGATTTTGATGCCAATTATTACTTGGAAACCCATCCGGATGTATTGGAGGCCGGTATCAACCCCCTTGTTCACTACATCCTGTATGGCTATCGCGAAAAGAGAGCTGCTATTAAACTATTAGATTAAAAGGAATACTGTCATGCCCGATCAGTCACTCCTATATGCGCCCGATATGATAGCGGACGGCGACACAATGCCTTATGACGGACTGATAACCTCTTCATACAAAATTGCCGGTGATCGCAGCCGGCTCGCGGATTATCTTGCGGGCAGGAATATTTTTCCTCTGTCGGTCGAATTCGATCTGACAGATGCGTGCAACCGCTCTTGCCCCGGCTGCCCGAGCGTAAAGGCAACCACGAAGCATTTTCTCTCTTTGAAGTTCATTGACCGGCTGCTGGGTATTCTTGAAGGACAGACTCACGGACTGCTTTTTACCGGAGGCGAGCCGACCATTGCCCCGCTTTTCTCTAAATCTCTGCAGCTGGCACGCAAACATAAATTCGGGCAGACGGCAGTGGTATCCAACGGCAAGTGCCTGAATGAAAAAAAAGTGATCAGATCCCTCCTTGATGAAGAAGTTACCTCGCTGCGGGTTTCGCTTTACGATTGGGAATCAGACGCTCGCGGCCCCCTGGCGGCGACACTGGCCAATATTCTCTCACTTCGCAAGGCCATAGAGCAAACCGGCAGCAGCCTCTCTATCGGGGTAAGTGTTCTCACCGATCATGCCCGTGTTCCCGACCTGGAGAAAATGGTGAAAGTTATTTCAGAGTGCGGTGCTCACTGGATATATTTCCACCCCTTTTGCGAAAATTGGGATTTGGGACAGCCGAGAATCACTAATCAGACCGGCGTGCTTGATGAAATTGGAAGATTACGGAATGCTTATTCCGGAATTTTCCCCGTATTTATAGGCGATGAGCGGTATAGCAATGAGGACATTCACTTTAGCTCCTATCATGCCGCAAATTTTCTTTTAGTCATTGGAGCGGATGGGAAAAATTATCTCAGTCCCGAAACAAAATATAATTCGGATTATGTATTGGCGGATTTGAGTGATTCCCTGGAGGAAGATTTTTTATGGCAGGAAGAAAGATTAAAACGCATGAATTACTCTTCAACAGACTATGTCTGTATCGACAGCAGACATCGAACGGTGCTGTATAACGGCCTGATAGAGCGCATCAGGACCGGACGAGAAAACCTGGATACGGTTTGTTCTTTTTCCGGCAAATTGATCCATCCGTACATTCTTTAAGACGAGCATGAACATCGGATTAATCGGTTGCGGCAAATGGGGCAGAAACATCCTTCGAGACCTGCTTTCTCTCGGATGCAGGGTGATCGTCGCCGATCCATCACGTCAGGCGCGTGAAACGGCTCTTCGAATGGGCGCGGAGTTTACGATTGAGAGTGGTTCAGCGATGGATCGCTATGGTTGTGACGGCTATGTTATAGCGTCCCCGATATTGACGCTGGCCAATGAAGCGGAAATGATGCTTCGCTGCGGCAAGCCCGTTTTTTGCGAAAAGCCCGTCTTTACGGCCGATGAGGAGAAAGAAAGACTAAAGGCGGCAGGCGCGACAGAACGCCTCTTTGCCATGTACAAATTTTGCTATCATCCCGGAATCGAAGCTTTGCGCGCGATCATTGCTTCAGAGGAACTCGGCCCGGCGGCAGCGATAATACTTCAGCGCCTGAATTGGGATGATGATTTTCAGGGAACAGACTGTCTCTGGCTCGCGGGCGTCCATCAACTATCCATCGTCCAGCGTCTGCTGGGGTATATTCCCGAGCCCGAGATGGCGAGTGTTTCACTACATGATGGAATCGTAACGGCGGCATCGATTACACTGGGCAACACCCTGCCGGTGACGATCACTCTTTCATCCAGGTATCCGTCAAAAGTCATGTCCGTGACTGTCCTATGCTCCCGAGGTGCGGCGCTCCTGCCTGATGCTTATGCCGGAGCAATCGTTATTAGAAAAGACGGCCATGAGAATGAACAGCGACCCATCAGCGAGGAAATGTCGCTGCTGTTGGAGCTGAAGGATTTCCTCGGGTATCTGCAAAACGGTAACCGGCCGCGCTGCGGATTTGACATAGCCGCAAGCGTTTCAAGTACGATAGGTAAAATTCGACGCATCGCTACTGTTCGCTCCTCAAAGCCGTCTGCTGCCTGAAAGAACTATTTTCATCACAAAAACAAATGACTTTACAAAAACAATTTGATGGTTAAAATACCAACCAGATTCAAACTTTAAATCTAAATAACTGCGGCATCAAGGGAGGGGAACGGCGATGGAACAAAACCTGCTGGCCAAGCAATTGATGGAATTCAATAAAAAGGCTTTTGATAATAGTTTCAGCGCCATGTCGGCGATCCAGGATCAGACCGAAAGCCTGCTCTGGGGTTTTCTGGATAAGGCGGCGTGGTTTCCCGAAGAGGGGAAAAAAGCAATGAGCGACTGGATCATGAGTTACAAGAAGGGTCGTGAAGATTTTAAGGCGGCCGCCGATGAAAGCTATCAGAAGGTGGTCGAATCCTTCACGCAACCGGAAAAGAAGACGACAAAAACAGGGAAAAAAAGAACGACGTAGGGGCGTCGGGAAGGAGGCAGGAATGGACCCGAAACAAATCGCCAAACAGATGATCGTTTTCAATAAGACGGCCTTTGACAATAATTTCCGCGCCATGCAGGCCCTTCAGGAACAGACCGAGAGACTGGTGAATAAATTCTGGGAGAAGTCGCCGATGTTTCCCGAAGAAGGGAAAAAGGCAATTTCCGACTGGATGGCGGCTTATAAAAAAGGCTGCGGCGATTTCAAAACGGTTGTCGACGACAACTTCAGGAAAGTGGAAGACTTCTTCAAGGAAACAAAATAGCCCTGCGGTAACCTACCGGGAAGGCGCGTCCCGCTTGAGCGGAGACGCTGCCCGAATGTCCCCAAAACCCCTCAGATGCGGCTGAAGCGTTTTCTCCAGGATTTGCCGCTGCCTTTCAAAATCGGCATGTTCCATGTGCGGCGGCAGCTTCATGAGCGGGCAGAAGGTCACCGTCACCCGCGCAAACGGTTTG
>SBEK01000076.1 GCA_009668925.1 Deltaproteobacteria bacterium | reverse complement strand
AGCAGATCGCCATCACGACGCAGTACGACATCGAATCCCGCAAGAAGCTGGTGAAATACATCGCCGGCATGAGCGGCGGCGACCGGGAAGCACTGGCTCCCAAGAAAGCGAAATAAGGTAAACGATAAGAAAGAGGCCTGAAATGTTCAGGCCTCTTTAATTATCGAAATCATTCAAGAGAAAGGATGGCGCCATGAGAACAAAGCAAGATTACATTAAAGGCCTCTCCAAAATGAAACGGAACATTTATTTTGACGGGCAATTGATCGACCGCGACGACGAACTGCAGATGGACTGCCTCAACACCATCGGCACCACCTATGATGAAGCGGCCAAACCCGAAAACCAGGACCTGTGCACGGCGATTTCGCACCTGACCGGCGAGCGGATCAACCGCTACACGCACATTCATCAGAACACGGACGATCTGCATAAGAAACAAGACATGACCCGCATGCTGTGCCAGAAAGTCGGCGGCTGCATTCAGCGCTGCATGGGCATCGACGGTACGAACGCGATTTACAATGTTTCCTACGAAGCGGACAAGCTGAACAACGGCGCCACCCAGTATCATGAAAACTTCAAGAAATGGCTCACCCGCTTCCAGAAGGAAGATTTAATCGGCTGCTGCGCGCAGACGGACGTGAAGGGCGACCGGATGCTGCGTCCGGCCGAACAGCCCAATCCCGGCGCCTATGTGCACATCAAGGAACGGCTGAAGGACGGCATCGTGGTGGAAGGCTGCAAGGTCCACATTTCCGAAGCCTCCGTGGCCGATGAAGTTCTGGTCGTTCCCACCCGCGCGCTGCGCAAGGAAGACAAGGACTACGCCGTGGCGTTTGCCGTACCGGGCGACTGGGACGGTTTGAAGCAGGTGACGACGATCCACAACCTGCGCCCCCGTGAGCATTACAAACGCGGCTTTATGCCGGGTGCGACCGACTCTTACATGATCTTTGAGAATTGTTTTGTTCCGTGGGAACGCGTTTTCCTGGCCGGCGAATATCAGCACGGCGGCGCCTGCGCGCTTCTGTTCGCTTTGTTCCACCGCCACTCCTACTCCGGCTGCAAGCCCGCCATCGGCGACATGATTCTGGGAACGGCCGCTCTGGCCGCCGAAGTGAACAACATCCACAAGGAATCGCATGTCCGCGAGAAACTGGCCGAGCTCATTATGGTCATCGAGCTGGGTTACGCTGCGGGGTATACCGCCTCCGATCTGGGCAAGGCGGAAGTTTATGTTCCCGGTGTCGGGTTTGTTCCCTACGGACCCGGTTCCTACATTCCGCATTCCATTTACTGCAACGTCGGCCGCTGCCTGTCGGGTGAAGCGGTCTGGCGCGAAGCGGAAATCCTCTGCGACATCTCCGGCGGCGTCACGGCGACCTTCCCGCATGAGAAGGATTTTGCCAATCCGGCCACCGGCGAAGCGCTTTTGAAATACACGAAGCGCAACCCCAATATGTCGGCTGAAGATCAGGCCCAGTTCTGGAGATATCTGGGAGACGGTCTGTGCTCCGCGTCCGGCGGCATCGCGAACGTGGGCAACTACCACGGCGGCGGCTCGCCGATCATGGAGCAGATCGCCATCACGACGCAGTACGACATCGAGTCCCGCAAGAAGCTGGTGAAATACATCGCCGGCATGAGCGGCGGCGACCGGGAAGCACTGGCTCCCAAGAAAGCGAAATAAGGTAAACGATAAGAAAGAGGCCTGAAATGTTCAGGCCTCTTTAATTATCGAAATCATTCAAGAGAAAGGATGGCGCCATGAGAACAAAGCAAGATTACATTAAAGGCCTCTCCAAAATGAAACGGAACATTTATTTTGACGGGCAATTGATCGACCGCGACGACGAACTGCAGATGGACTGCCTCAACACCATCGGCACCACCTATGATGAAGCGGCCAAACCCGAAAACCAGGACCTGTGCACGGCGATTTCGCACCTGACCGGCGAGCGGATCAACCGCTACACGCACATTCATCAGAACACGGACGATCTGCATAAGAAACAAGACATGACCCGCATGCTGTGCCAGAAAGTCGGCGGCTGCATTCAGCGCTGCATGGGCATCGACGGTACGAACGCGATTTACAATGTTTCCTACGAAGCGGACAAGCTGAACAACGGCGCCACCCAGTATCATGAAAACTTCAAGAAATGGCTCACCCGCTTCCAGAAGGAAGATTTAATCGGCTGCTGCGCGCAGACGGACGTGAAGGGCGACCGGATGCTGCGTCCGGCCGAACAGCCCAATCCCGGCGCCTATGTGCACATCAAGGAACGGCTGAAGGACGGCATCGTGGTGGAAGGCTGCAAGGTCCACATTTCCGAAGCCTCCGTGGCCGATGAAGTTCTGGTCGTTCCCACCCGCGCGCTGCGCAAGGAAGACAAGGACTACGCCGTGGCGTTTGCCGTACCGGGCGACTGGGACGGTTTGAAGCAGGTGACGACGATCCACAACCTGCGCCCCCGTGAGCATTACAAACGCGGCTTTATGCCGGGTGCGACCGACTCTTACATGATCTTTGAGAATTGTTTTGTTCCGTGGGAACGCGTTTTCCTGGCCGGCGAATATCAGCACGGCGGCGCCTGCGCGCTTCTGTTCGCTTTGTTCCACCGCCACTCCTACTCCGGCTGCAAGCCCGCCATCGGCGACATGATTCTGGGAACGGCCGCTCTGGCCGCCGAAGTGAACAACATCCACAAGGAATCGCATGTCCGCGAGAAACTGGCCGAGCTCATTATGGTCATCGAGCTGGGTTACGCTGCGGGGTATACCGCCTCCGATCTGGGCAAGGCGGAAGTTTATGTTCCCGGTGTCGGGTTTGTTCCCTACGGACCCGGTTCCTACATTCCGCATTCCATTTACTGCAACGTCGGCCGCTGCCTGTCGGGTGAAGCGGTCTGGCGCGAAGCGGAAATCCTCTGCGACATCTCCGGCGGCGTCACGGCGACCTTCCCGCATGAGAAGGATTTTGCCAATCCGGCCACCGGCGAAGCGCTTTTGAAATACACGAAGCGCAACCCCAATATGTCGGCTGAAGATCAGGCCCAGTTCTGGAGATATCTGGGAGACGGTCTGTGCTCCGCGTCCGGCGGCATCGCGAACGTGGGCAACTACCACGGCGGCGGCTCGCCGATCATGGAGCAGATCGCCATCACGACGCAGTACGACATCGAGTCCCGCAAGAAGCTGGTGAAATACATCGCCGGCATGAGCGGCGGCGACCGGGAAGCGCTCGCTAAAAAGCGCAAATAGACCCTCCACTCAGTCTTTTCCCCGGAAAAGCTGAGCGATTCAGTGAAGGGGTCAAAACCTATCTCCCTTAGGTTTTGACCCCTTTCTGTTTTGCCTTTTTTTATTTACTCATTTGGTCGATCAAGCTTCGCGAGGAGCGGATCATCTTTCATCAATATGTTGGTGGTTTCGGTCTCATCATCATAAACAAGAACCGCCAGAGAGCCCGCCAGTTTTTCCCAGACCTGCCGGAATTTTGTCTCCGGCGCAACTTCGACCGCGCCGTAGTCCGTTCCTTCCCGGGAAATAAATTCTTCGATGACGCCCCGCAGAGCCCGGGCGCTGAGTTTCTTTATCGGGATGATGTGAACAGCCATTTCCATTTTCTCCGGATGAAGGCCGCCGGCCGAGGACCGCAGCACCGGCGGCGATAATTGCGCACTTGCACCGGATGATTCAATACCACCGCCCGTGGTCGGGTTCAATAAAATAAGGCACGGTTCGGGCATTCTCCCGGAGCTAAAAGATCCTCTGCCGGGGCCGCCAGGCGCAGGAACCGTCCCCCAGCGGCCGTCCGTTTTGCGCCGGCCCCGGGGGCTAAAAACAGGCCGCCGGGCAGCTTTGAGGCGTTATCCTGAACATTCGCGGGGGGCGTCCCCAGGTCTTGCCCGATCCGCCAAAATCCTTTGACATACAAAATCTTTTCTCCTAAGATCAGAAACCTGAAAAGCGATAGCTCGCGGGACAGGTCGATTCCAAGACCATCGGTATCCGGAGGCTCGTTTCCTTTGAATATACAGTCTTTTTCCAACAAAATGTTTTCCAACCCCAGATGGCCGCTTTACTTCTTCATCATGATCACCGTCATGTCTCAATTTTTTACGGCCGGCATGAACATCATCAACAGCCTGCTGTGGTGGAAACGGATAGACCTCGATCTCATCCTGATCGGTTGCATTGATTCATTTGTGGTGACCACTCTGATTGCTCCGCCGGTCATCTATTTAATGAAGAGATACTTCAATCTCGAAGAAATAAACCTGAAACTCCAGAAGGAATTTACCGAACGCACCCTGGCGGAAAATGCCCTGCGGACCAGCGAAGAGAAGCTCAACTCCATCGTCTCCACAAGCCAGGAGTGGATTTGGTCCAAAGATTTAACCGGCGTTTACACCTTCAGTAATCCCGCCGTCCGTGACATCCTGGGCCATTCCCCGGACGATATCCTGGGGCGCGCTGCGGCCAATTCCCTGGTGCACAAAGAAGATCTTCTCCTCGCGAAGGAGCTGCTGTCCCGCTCCATTGCTTTAAGAACGGGCTGGTCGAACATTGTGACGCGCTGGATGCACAAGGATGGAACCTATCGTTATCTGGAAAGCTCGGCGGTGCCGATGCTGGATCAGTCGGGAAGCCTTTACGGATTCCAGGGGACGGACCGCGACATCACGGTACGCAAGCAGTCCGAAGACGACGTCCGGAAGAGCGAGGAACGCTATCGAACCATCTTTGAGAGTACGGCCACGGCCAATATCCTGATGGCCCAGGACTTGACCATCCTCATGGCGAATGACGACTTTGCCGGTTTGAGCGGATATTCGAAGCAGGAACTCGAGGGCAAAATCAAATTGACCGCTTTCGCCGATGGGCATGACCTGACCAGGGTAATGAGCTACGATAAAATGCGCAGACTTGACCCGGGATCGGCACTCTCCTCCAATGAATTCCGGTTTACAAGCCGCAGCGGCGAGGTCAGGGAAGTTTTCGTCAGCGTTGCCGTCATCCCCAAAACCAATGAAAGCGTCGTTTCTTTGGTCGACTTAACGGAAAGGAGGCACCTGGAAACGCAGCTCATCCAGTCCCAGAAGATGGAATCGGTCGGCCGTCTTGCCGGAGGCGTTGCGCACGACTTCAACAACATGCTCAGCGTCATCATCGGGAACACGGAAATCGCCATGCTGACGGTTGATCCCGCGTCTCCCCTGCGCAGAACCCTGCAGGATATCATGAGCGCGGGGCTGCGCTCCGCGGACCTGACCCGTCAATTGCTGGCGTTTGCCCGAAAGCAAACCGCAAGCCCGAGGGTGCTGAACCTGAGCGATACGGTGACCGGCATGCTCAAAATGCTGCAGAGGCTCATCGGTGAAAATATCCATTTGATATGGATGCCCGGACAAAATCTGTGGAAAGTCAAGATCGATCCATCCCAGGTCGACCAGATTCTGGTCAATCTGACGGTCAACGCCCGCGACGCCATAGGCCAGAAGGGAAAGATCACGATCGAAACGTCCAATGCGTCTTGTGATGAAGGGTATCGCAACGGCTTTGCGGACTTTACGGCGGGGGACTATGTCGAATTGTCCATACGGGACGACGGCTGCGGCATGGAAAAACATACCCTCGCCAATATTTTCGAGCCTTTCTATACGACGGGCAAAAACGGTCAGGGAACGGGATTGGGTCTGGCTACCGTATACGGAATCGTCAAACAGAACGGCGGATTCATTGATGTCCGCAGTGAACCCGGGCAGGGTTCGATTTTCCGAATCTATCTGCCGCGCTATACGGACACAAGCTCGGAAGCAACAGATGATGAATCGGATACGCCAATACCGGGGGGAACGGAGACCGTCCTGATCGTGGAAGATGAAGAGACGGTTTTGAAGCTCGGCCGGGCCATGCTGGAAACACTGGGCTATAACGTTCTCGAGGCGAAGAGTGCGGATCAGGCGCTGAAACTTGCCGGGGAATACGCGGGGAAGATCGACCTGCTGCTTACGGATGTGATTATGCCGGACATGAACGGCAAGGAATTAGCGGAGCGGATCCTCGCCGTCAAGCCGGGTCTGAAATGTCTGTATACGTCCGGATACACGGCGGATGTCATCGCCCACCAGGGGATTCTGGATAAAAGGGTGCAATTCATCTCCAAACCGTTTTCTTTAAAAGATCTGGCGGCCAAAATCCGGGAAGCCGTCGGAGAATAGAAATTGATCACGGATCCGGTCTTGGCGGGATATGACAGGTGAACATGATCTATACCGGTCCGGCTTTTTTACACCGGCGGACACTGGGGAGAGCCGGTGGGTGTCTTTCGCCTGGGGAGCAGCAGATGAAGAAGGAGACAAAGAATAAGGAAGTGAGTCCCTGGGACTGTTTTTCATTCCCTTGTGGAGATTCCTGTTGCCGATACGGCGTTGATGTATTCGCGGACGAGAGGGATCACCTGATTTCCGCCGGCAAGGCCACGGCCGATGATTTCCTGGGGCCGAAATTTGATAAATCCGGAACGGCCCTGTATCGAACCCGGACAGGGCCCCGCGGATGCGTCTTTTTGCAGGATGAACGCGGCTGCATGCTGCACGTTTCCGGACACAAGCCGCGGGTCTGCCGCGAGTGGCCCCGCAATTACCGGGAAGCAAAGCGCGCCGCCGGCAAGGATTACCTGCCCTGCTTTCTGCACCGGTATAATCCCTGAAGTGACGTCAAAGCCCACGATAGTCTTGACACACCCCCTTTCGCTTCTTACCTTTTGTATAGGCTTGCTCTCAAGGAAAAATTAAATAACCGTCAATCATTTCAAATTGTTGACGATTATACCCGCAAACCAAATCGTCACGAGGGGGAATATCATGAACGAGGACACTGCAAAGATCGGCGGCGCGCTTTTGATAGGCGGATTAATCGGCGCCGGCATAGCGCTTCTCGCGGCGCCCAAGTCGGGCCGCAAGACGCGGCTTACGATTTTCAGGGCGGCGCGCCGTGCCAGACACCATGCAGCGGCTCTGATCGAGGAGACCATTGACGATGTCAACGGCCTTATCGAGGACCTTAAGGTCAGGGCGGCTGATGTTGCCGAACAGGGAGGGAACCTGACCGACAAGGCCAAGCTGGAAATCATGTCCACCCTGGAACAGGGCCAGCACGCGCTGGAAAAACAGAAACAGAAATTTTCGGAAGCCCTCAAGCACTGAAGCCCGGAAGCAAACCCGTCTTCCGGGGCGGCCGCAAGTGAGGAGAAACTCCGGCATTCGGGAAGGAGGCTCGCGATGGCTAAAAGTTATTATGCGATTCTCGGCGTCTCAGCCGGCGCGAAAACCGAAGAAATCAAAGCGGCTTACCGCCGGCTCACCAAAGAATTTCATCCCGATACCTATGGGGGCGGAAACGATATCTTCCGGCAGATTCAGGAAGCCTACGCCGTCTTGAGCCAAAGCGATGCGCGGCGGCAGTATGATCACAATCTGCTCTTTGCCAGGACAAGCGTCCCCTCCGGGAATAAGACGTCTCCGGAGCCGGCGGCGACCCCGCCGGAGATGCAGCCGGCCGATTTGGATGATATCTCGCTCGTCCGGTCGTTTCAGACTTTTACACCGTCATTCGACGAGATTTTCGATTGGCTGTGGAACAATTTTTCCACGTTTCGGTATCCCAAATCCGGGCACATGCAAAACCTGACCATAGAAGTGCCCCTTTCCTATGCCCAGGCGCTTTGGGGCGGAAATGTCAAGGTCCTGGTTCCCGTGAGGGCCGTCTGCCGGACGTGCCGGGGATATGGCCGTGTGGGGCCTTATGAGTGCACGCGCTGCGCCGGAGAAGGCGCTCTGGCCGGAGAAGTCCCGGTCTTGATCTCCTTTCAGCCCGGGCTCAAAGAAAATCAGGCCGTTGAGATTCCTCTGGATCGATACGGCATCCGGAATCTTCACTTGACCGTTCTTTTCCGCCTGAGCGATCTTTGCTGACACCCCGGAAGGACGGGCTGTGCTCCGGATCGGCGCACCGGACGCGCAAATCCCAATGGCACTCTAACCGGCGGATGTCCGCGAAAGGCGTCCGTTCTTTCACCAGTCCCTAATGATGAAGATCGGCGATGAAGGACAGGATTTATCAATATATACAAAGTAGACAAGCGATCCGGCCGCGGTATGGCGAACCGTTAAACGAGCTGTTTCTATATCCATCTTAAATATCTGGGAAATTCCATTCCCGGCGGCTCTATCTGACTTTGGTATTTTTTTCGAGATTCTGATTTTTTCTCAGGAGATGATCCCGTGTCCGCCTTTCCGAACCGCCTTTCATTAAAAAACAATAAATAATTTTAACCTCTTTTGCACCTCTATGTTCCCGGCGCCGTTTCCGCGGACCGGGCGCGCCGCAGGTTTGTATACATTCTATAGAAAAAAGGCTGATACAACGACGCGCTTCGGAGGCCGAAGACCTGCTCCGGTGCAATATTGTACACCGCATCGCCTTTCTCAGAGAGTTCGGTTGCATTTGTAAATGTACGTATTCACACGAGTTTATTTATTAGCAAAATCAGCTCCTGTTCGCGTTTGACAATATTCTTCTTTGCGTGCAACATACAGAAAAATTTTTTAAACGCCTGGTATGCACTTTGCTTTTTTCAATGACTGTTTTCCGGCGGTGCTGCCGCCGTTCTTCAGTCCGGAAGGGAGCAGCAAGCGATCAGGAATACCGGTCGAAACCGTCCCGTACAAACAGTCATTGAACGTCAAAAGATTATTTCCAAAGAGTATGCAGTTGTTGTCAGCCCGGCGTCTCACATCTGATAATCGTCCCGAGGCCCCGGCATTTTCAGTACAAAGATGGCGCCGGGTCCAAAGCAGGTGATGCAGGCTATGCTCCGGCAGCCGCCGGGGCGGTAGCACCGGAAAGGATGGTCAAAACAAAGTCCGTGCGGGCGGGACAAATGCTCTTACGGGTGCAGACAATGATTCTTAAGAAAAGGAGAAGACCCATGAACATCGGACGCTTGACAGATGATAATATCCAAAGATTCGGCGAATACGATTTTGTTTATTTCAACGGCAAAGCGCATACGAACGTCGAGCTGAACCGAACCACCAACCAACTGGGGAATGCCTTGAAAAAACTGGGCATCAAAAAGGGCGACCGGGTTGGTGTCCAGCTGCTCAACTGCCCCGAGCTCATTCAGACCTTTTTCGCAACGTTCAAAATCGGGGCCATTCTGGTCCCGGTCAATCCATCCCTCCGGGTCTCGGAGCTGGCTTACATTTATAAAGACGCGGGATTGTCGGCTTTGATCAGCCACGGCGACTATCTCGCCAACATTACGGAAGCCCGCCTCGAAGCCCCCGGGCTCAAACAGGTGATTTATTGCGGAGACAAAATCCCGGAAGGCGGCCCTAGCTTTGCTGAAATCACCGGCCGGGAATCGGATCAACTGGCCCTTACCGAGACGGATAATGACGATACGGCCGTCATGATCTATACCGCAGGCACCACCGGAAACCCGAAGGGCGTTATGCTGACGCACTACAACTGGTATTCGCATGTGACGGGATACTACGATTTGGTGCTCCTGGACTCCTGGGGCATTTCCGTCACGGGTCTGATGCGTGAAAAGGACGGCGGACAGGCCAAAAGAGAAGAAAAGGAAGGTGAGGTTTTCGGCGTCAGCCGCAACCGGGTGTCGCTCATCACACTGCCCCTGTTCCATGGTTATGGTGTTTTCGCCTTGAATCTCGAGTTTCTGACGGGAGGCAAACTCGTTGTCATCAACCGCTGGGATCCCGAAGAGGCCATGAAATCCATTGAAAAATACAAAGTCACCGATTTTCGCGGCGTGCCCACGATGTACATCCAGATCCTCAACCACCCCGCGGCAGCGAAGTATGACTTGAGCTCTCTTAAAACCTGCATCTGCGGCGCGGCGCCGATGCCGCTGGAAGTGGCCCGCAGCTGGCGGGAAAAATATCACAATGACATCTGGGAAGGCTACGGGCTCAGCGAAGCGACGACCGTCAACTGCGGCAATGTCGCGGGCAGACGGCCGCCCAAGTACGGCTCCATCGGCAAGTGCTACCAGAAATGCAATACCATCAAAATCTTCGATGATAAGGACCGGGAAGTGCCGCAGGGGCAAACAGGAGAAATCGTCATTAAAGGTCCCGGGGTGATGAAGGGATACTGGAACAAACCGGCGGAGACGGCGGCCGTGCTGCGCGACGGCTGGCTCCACACCGGCGACGTCGGCCGCATGGACGAAGACGGTTACTTCTATATCACCGACCGGAAAAAAGATTTGATCATCCGGGGCGGAGAAAACATTTACCCCAAAGAAATCGAAAACATTCTTTACATGCACCCCGACGTCCTGGAAGCCGGCGTGATCGGCATTCCCGACCCCGTGTACGGCGAAGCCGTCAAAGCGTTTGTCGCCCTCAAGACCGGCGGGACGGTCACCGAGGCCGAGCTTCTGGAGTTCTGCAAGAAGCATCTGCCCACGTTCAAGCGGCCCAAAGTCATCCAGTTTCTGGACGGCTTGCCCAAAAGCGCCGTGGGCAAGATCCTGCGCCGGGAATTGCGCAACATCAAATAGGACAGTTCAGGCAGCCTCTCAGGAAGACACTATTCCTGAAGCATTAACGACTGCCCGGAAATACCGGCAGCAAATAATTTACTGGGAGGTGCTCGGAAGTCCTCCGGCAGAATATTTTTTAATGTCTATCTGCGCCGGAAACCGGCCGCCGCGTAAGAATGTCTCAGCAAAAGGCATCGTCCGCTTTGCCGCAAGGTCAGGAAACGGACGATGCCTTTTTCATGGCGATGGCGTCTGAACAGGGATCGTGAGGAAGAAAATGAACAATTACCAAAACAAAGCTTTTTTCGCGCACCCCTGTCCCTCTCCGCCGGGACCGTCTGTCTCCTCCGGCCCCGAATGTTTGCTTGACAAGCCAAAACCGCCCCTTATATACTTCCGCGTCTCAAAAGCGGTTCTGAGGCAATGAAATCATCGAAAGGGTAAAACGCGACACATGAACATGGTAAGGATGCTTCAGGAAACCACCGAGCGCTATCCGGAAAATCCGGCCGTCATTTTCGACGGCCAACAGATAACGTATAAAGATCTCAACCGGTACGTCGAGGCGCTGGCCCGCCATCTGCAGGAACTCGGCGTCGTGAAAGGGAACCAAATAGCCATCCTGCTTGGCAACTGCCCCGAGTTTGTCATTTCCTATTTCGCCGCCTTGCGACTGGGCGCCGTCGCCGTGACGCTGAACGTCATGTCCACGTCTTATGAACTTCAGCATCTCCTCGAAGACAGCGAGGCCCGCGTCCTGATCACCGCGGAGGGCCTGGCCAAACGATTCGCGGCCGTGCGGAAAGAACTTCCCCTGTGCCGGCACCTGATGACGACGACCGGTCTGAAACCCGGATCAGCGTTTTACGAAATCATCGAGAGCGATGGACACCCCGTGCGCCCGCCGGAGCTGGGCGAGGAAGATCCGGCGGTGATGATTTACACGGCGGGCCTGACCGGGAAACCGATGGGAGCCGTGTTGACGTATCAAAATCTCGCCACGCAGGCGGAGCTCCTCCGCACCATCTGCGGTGGAACGGCGGCCGATCGTGCTCTCGCGGCGATCCCTTTTTTCCATTCCTTCGGAGCCTCCGTCAATATGCTGAGTCCGCTCGCCGTCGGAGCGTCCGTCGTGCTGATGGACCGCTTTACCGTGGAGGGGCTGCTGGCGGCGATCCAGAAAGAGCGCGTGACCTACATCACGGGTGTCCCCCGGCTTTTTATGGCCATGCTGTTTTCCGAAAAGCGGAAAGACTACGATTTGAGTTCGCTTCGCTTCGGCATCACCGGCGGCGCAGCCACGCCGCCCGAACTTTTTGCCGAATACGAAAAGCATTTCGGCATCCCCGTGCTGGAAGGCTACGGCCTGACGGAGACCTCTCCCTGTTGCATTTTCAGCCACCCGGACCGGGTGCAGAAGCCCGGATCGATCGGAACCGTCCTGCCGGGCGTCGAAGCGAAGATTGTGGACGATGCCGGCCGGGAAGCGGCGGCGGGCGTTACCGGCGAGCTCCTCATCCGCGGCCGGGTCGTGATGCAGGGCTATTATCATGAAGAAGCGGCCACGGCCGAAGTCATTCGCGACGGCTGGCTGCATACGGGCGATCTGGCCCACAGGGACGAGGAGGGCTACATTTTTCTCGACGGGGTGAAGAAGCGTATGATCATCACGAGCGGTTTCAACGTTTATCCCAAAGAGGTGGAGCTGGTTCTGGATATGCATCCCGCCGTCGCGCATTCCCGCGTCGTCGGCGAAAGAGACCTCATGCGCGGCGAAGTGGTCAAAGCCATCATTGTGAAAAAAGCCGGCTCAACCGCGGACGATAAGGAAATTATCCAGCATTGCCGAGGTTATCTGTCTTCCTATAAAGTACCAAGAGAAGTGGTCTTTGAGGATGAAGCGGCCTAAACCGCCGCAAGCCCTGAGGGAGCCGTGAAGCACACCCGCGGCCCGCATGATTTGCGGGAATGAGTCCAATAAAAAACCCTCAGCCGCCAATGAAAAGCTGAGGGTTTTGATTGCCGGCCGCGTCGTTTTATTTCATCGCCACCAACTCATCCGTGATTTTAATCACGTGGTCGATCTCCGGTTTCGTCCATGGAGAGTTTTTATCGGTATACCGGATGTATTTCAGTTTCTTGTCCTTGCCGATCAGCACAAACACCGACTTCCCTTTACAGTTGCCCAGGCCCCAGGCTTTGGCCAGGGTGAGATCAACATCCGTCAGGATGGTGCTTTTGTATTTTTCAATCTTGCTGCGGACCATTTTTCGGATCAGGAAGTTGGGCGCGGTGGAGTCCTTCATGTTGGCGACGCCCATTCCCCGGTATACTTCCTTGGCGTATTTCTTCGCTTTCATGGCATCGTTCAGCGGATCGCCCAAATCACCGACGCTGGAGTCGGCGTAGGTTAACGCAATGACGTGAGTCCCAAAATCCGGAAGCGATGCCGGCTGATCGTTGGCGTCCCGGATTTGAGGATTCGTCAGTTCCTGGCCCACTTGCGCCGCGATTGCCGATCCGCCTGCAAAAACGGCCACCGCACATCCGAAGAAAACAATGAGACTCTTCCACAAAAATGATCGATGCATATTTGACCCTCCTTTGGTTTGATAAGAACTCTCTCCGACGCCGAAAAACCGCGGGGAGTGATTCTTTTACGCCACTCATGAAACCGCATCATGACGTACTGTCCGCGTGAGCCTAAGGCACCTGCCGTCCGCCTGTCAAGCCGAAACATCATGTGACCGGCCGGTCAGTGATTTTTTTGCGGCAAATCATGCCCCCGGAGGGGGGCAGGGGACACTTTCTTTGATGAAGCGCGCTATCCCTTGTCTCGACGCCGAACGGCCGGACGAGATCAAAACGTGTGCGCCATGGAGAAGTGAAACACCACGTCGGGTGACGTTCCGACAAGGAGGTCTTCCGTAACCCCGATATCCAGCGACGTTCTCGGCGTGAAATAGAGTGCCCCTCCCATGGTCAGCTGGACGGACGCCGCATTGATCTGTTTCAGATCGCTGTCCGAATAGAATGCCGTATGGGCGTTCGTCTGGACTTTCAAGTAAATCCAGTCGGCGGGCGCAAAGCCAAAGCCCAGCATTCCGAAACCGACCAGCGGACGCTGCTGGTCGGCAAGCACCCTGCCTTTCGTCATCCCCATCCCTCCGGCCGCGCCGAACAGCGTTACCTGCCCCAGCGAAAATCGCCGCCCCCAATCGCCGATCATCCAGGCCGCGAGGTCCGTGCTGCCGCTCCCGCGCAGGCTGCCCGCGTCGCCCGTCGGAAGTTTCAGACTGGCGCGCAGGGTCAGATTCCGCCCGCTCGCGGCGCTTTGGTAAATCTGCCAGCCGGCGTTCACGCTCACGTCGCCCGGCCCCTGGCCGGAGGACTCCATATTGAACAGCGTGACGCCGTTTTTCTGATAGCGGTACAGCAGGCGGTTTCTCGGCGCCAGTTCCCGGCCTCCGTTGGGGAATCCGAATGTCGCGTGGTAGGTTTCAATGAAGTTGTCAAGGAAGCCGCCGCCGGCCACCACGAACGGAATGGTGATGCCCAGCTCCAGGGAACGGCCGATGCCGTACCGGCCGGAAAACGAAAGTCTGGTGCTTTCGCCGTCCAGGACCAGGCTTTCGGCCGCGTTTATTTCATTTATGTAGTTATTGGCCTGATCAAGCGTCAGGCGCAGAGTGCCCGTTGATCCCGGGACAACCTTGGCGCTGCCCAGAGCCGGCAGACCGTAAACGGCGATAAGCGGGCTTTGGTTTTGCGACTGAAAAGGCAGGATGTCGATTGCCTCGGCCCGGGCGGCGCAAAGCGCCAGAAGCATCAGAAAGCCGGCAAAGCGCACAAGGGTTTTCATCATAGCGATCAGTTTCCGGTATTGATCCGAGAGCGGATCAGAAGATCAGTTTGTGGAGCCGCTTGATGAGCGACTGGGCCGGGGCGAAATCACTCCGGATGGTCAATAGCTTCTCACAGTCGGCCAGCGCCTGAGTATAGAGCTTCATCTCATAAAGCGTCTGGGCCCGCCCCCAGAAGCCGTCGATCTGCGAAGGATTGATCGCAACGGAACGGTCATAGTCCTCGAGCGACCGGTCATAGCGCTTCAACACCCGGAAGGTCAGCGCCCGGTTATTGTAACAGCGCACGTTTTCCGGATCGTAGCCCAACGATTTGGAAAAATCACGGATCGCCCGCAGGTAATCGGCGAGACCGAAAAAAGCCATCCCCCGGTGGTTGTAAACGAGCGACCGCACCGAATCCTTTATTTTCAGGCGCAGGATGGACGTATAAATTTCGACGGCTTTGTCCAGTTGCCCGCCGCTGTGCGCGGAAAGAGCCGCCAGGAGGGCCTTTTCCAGATTCGCCTCGCCCATGACGGAATCGACATCACTCACCAAAACGGGCTCCAGGGTTTCTTCCGGCAGGAATTGCAGATCCGAATCGATGGCCAACTGAGCGGCGGACGAGACTTCCAGACTCTGGCGCCGCTTGCGGTCGCGCTCGCGGATTTCCTTCTGCAGATCGCGGATCTCCTGAAAAATCAGATCGGACAGGGTGAGCGTGGCGTTGAGCGACGCCATCTTGCGCCGGATGGAAGCGTTGGGCAGGGTAATGTCGGACTTGTAGATGAGCTCATGCTCGACTTCCGCCCAGGCATCCTGAAGCGTCGTCCTGAGCTGCACTTCGCAAACATCCGCCGTGAAGGGCAGCTCCTGTTTGCGGTAGATGGGATCGATCCGGATCAGGAAATGAACGGCGTCATAACCGAACTCTCCCACCAGGTGGCGCGCTCCCTTCCTGTCCAGTTCGATCACATTGAAATTGGCTTTAATCAGGGCTTCGACGACATCCAGATCTTCCAGAAAAGGACAGACGATCCTTAAACCCAGAAGGTCCGTAATGGCCGCGGCATCGCTGCCCTGCTCATGACGGGACAATTTGATCAATTTATCAAAGTAGGCTTCAAACCGTTTGACGCGGTGCTTGACCGTAAAAGAAGCGCCATGGCTCTCCAGAATGGATATCACCTGCTGATTCAGCGACCGCAGAATCTCGTCGTAGACGGGATAGAGTTCCTCATAGGCGGCTTTAAGCCGGCCGCAATCCAGGTCCTCCGGCAATATGAAGGTCAGCTGGTCATTCATGGACCCTCACTCCCATTCTAAATATCGGGCTCTTGCAGATGACTGCGGTCGTTGATGGCTTCGATATGCGCCCGTCCGCCGCTTACCCGAAGCACTGTTTTGGATGCGGTGTCCACGCACGTGCTGCGAAACTCGGAAAGACTGATATTGCGCACGCGGCACAGGATCGCGGCGATGGTAAAATTGTGGGCCACCACCAGGGCGCTCTGCGAGGCGGCGATAATCCTCTCCATGGCCTGCCAGGCGCGTTCCTGCAGCTCGGTGAGCGTCTCGCCGCCGGGCATCCGGACGGACGCCGGATCGGCAATCCAGCGTTTAAGGAATTCCTTTTCGCGGGCCATCAATTCTTTGAAAGACAGACCTTCAAAATCGCCCTGGTCCATCTCCATCAAACCGGGATGAATATCAATCACCTTCCCGTGAAAATCGTTGATGATTTCGGCGGTCCGATAGGCCCGCTTGAGCGGGCTCGCGTGAATGGCGCCGACATCGGCATCCTTCAGAGACAGCGCCAGACGCCGGGCCTGCTGGATGCCCGTCTCGCTTAATTCAATGTCGCTTAGCCCCTGGATCCGGCCTTCTTTATTCCAAAGCGTTTCGCCGTGACGAATCAATATCAGTTGCATATCGTTACCGCGGCGGCCGGAAGGCTATAGCGCCTCCGGCCGCCGGAAAGAGTGATTCCCGCTCTCGAAGGGAAGAGCGTTAATTCTCCGCGGCGTGCCGCGGAGGGGTTGTCCTAAGCCTTATAACCGGTGAGCTTCGCGATCGTGGCCTCCGCTTCGCTGATAATCCGGTCGATCAGATCTTTTGTGGTCGGGTTGTCCGCAATGCCGCCGCAGCACTGTCCGGCAAAGAGGATGCCGCCTTCGATGTCGCCTTCATTGAGCGCTTTGAGGTGTTTCATGTTGCCCACGGCCTGGCGCGCCAGCACCATCAACGGATGGCCCTCTTCGGCCCGGAGCATTTCAATGCTGGCCCCGACGAATTTCGCGAAGGACAGGTTCATGAGACGCTTCACGAGAAGCGCTCCCTTTATGGCTTCCACGACCGGGAATCCGCGCTTCGTCATGGCTTCCGCTTCCTTGGTTTTCAGCACACGGCCGTCCATGCCGTCGAAGACGTTGTCATAGAGCGTATCCTGTTCGGTGGCCTCCATGCACAGCCTTTTGAAGTTGTCATGCACCATGCTTTCCTTGACGACCATGAACCGGCTGCCCATGGAGATGCCGTCCGCGCCCAGAGCGAGCGCCGCGGCCAGGCCCCGGCCGTCGTAAAATCCGCCGGCGGCGATGAGCGGCACTTTGACCATCGAGGCCACCAGGGGGATCAGAACCATCGAGGTGGCGGCCGCCCCGTGCGCCGCCGCTTCGTGCCCGGTGATCACCAGCGCGTCGCAGCCCAGCTGCACGGCTTTGGCCGCATGCTTGGCAATGGCAATCGTGCCGACAACTTTTCCGCCGTAGGCATGCACGTCGTTGACAAACCACGGCTTCCCGAGTGAGTAATTGATGATGGGAACCTTCTCTTCGATGGCGACGGCGATATTTTCTTTCGCCCCCGGGCCCACGAGGATCTGGTTGATGCCGAAGGGCTTGTCCGTCATCTGCCGGATCTGCCGGATGGTATCCCGCGTCTCTTTCGGATTGCAGCGCGCAATGGCCAGGATGCCCAGCCCCCCCGCGTTGCAAACGGCCGATACCAGTTTGGGTTCCGTAATCCAGTTCATCCCGGCCAGCATGATGGGATGCTTAATGCCGAACATTTCCGTCATTTTAGTCTTGAACATGCGTCTCTCCTTATCTTTAACCAATTATTTTGATATATCTTATTATG
>SBEK01000273.1 GCA_009668925.1 Deltaproteobacteria bacterium | reverse complement strand
CACCAGCACCTCCGCAAAAAGAGACCGGCAAGGCTTCGCTTTGCCGGATAAAGGCCGGCCATCGGAGAGCCCGAGGCACAGCCGCCTCAACTAAAACGTGAGCCCCACTCCCAATTTAAAAGCATGATTCGCCAGCCGGATGTCCACCTCGTCGCCCTGAATCGTCGCACTTCTTCTTCCGAAATCGTAATAAGCATATTCACCGCGGATCAGGAAATTGTTTGTGACGGCGAATTCCAACCCGGCGCCGGGCGTAAAGCCCAGATACGAATTCGAGCTGCCGAAGTCATCGCCGGTCGGCAAATAGGTTACATACGTGTCGGCGCCTGCGTAAGCCCACCCGATCGCAACGTAAGGCATAAACCGGCCCAGAGCGTAACCGAGCCTGCCACGCAACGAACCGATCCAGTTGACCTCCGTATGGCAGGAATAGCTGGGGTTGGGGCAGGCTGACGAGTTTGATAAACGACCGTAATTTGTTTCCGCCTCCACGCCGACGACAATTTTTACCGGCGTCTGATACAGGTAGCCGATATAAAATCCGCCCATCCCCCCTTCCGTATCATTCTTCAGGCGCAGCGCAGTGCCCTCCGGCGCCCAATCGCTGGTCCCCTTCAGGTAACTGCCCTGAAAGCCGAAATAAAAACCGGTCCAGCTGTAGGGTCTATAGGAACGAACCTGATCATGATCTTGAGCCGATGCGTTTATCGCGAATAACATGGCCGTCAAAATGCCGGCTGCCGAAAAAAGTATTTTCGTTTCTCATCCTCCCCGATGATGCTTTACTCTGACAATTTAGCGTCAATACGGCTTTGTTTCAACGTAAATTGCGCCTGCCGGATCCCGAAATGATGTTTTTCATCAGAGGGCTTTTATGATACAAATTGCGTCATCAGACACGTTCAAAAAGGATCGGCATGTTTAACTGGTTTGCAAAGCGACGTCGCCGGAATATTGTCCGCACGCCTTTTCCCACCGAATGGGGCGACATCCTCCATCGCCACATGGCTCAATACAGACTGCTGACCGGCGACGAACGCGCCCGGCTGCATTCGCTGATTCAGATCTTCATTGCCGAAAAATCCTGGGAAAGCTGCGGAGGCCTCGTCCTCACGGATGAAATACGCGTGACGGTCGCCGCCGGGGCCTGCCTGCTCCTATTGAATCTGGCCCACAACTATCACGAGAATGTGGAAACCATCATCATCTATCCGTCCGATCTTGTTTTGCCCGAACGCAAGCTCGGCTTTTTCGAAACGGCGCTGGCCCCCCTGGAACCCGACGGCCCCGTTTCCGGCCAGGCGTTTGAACAGGGACCGCTCATCTTTTCCTGGGACGCCATCCAGGACGGCATCCGTCATGCAGGTTCGGGCTATAATGTCATCTATCACGAATTCGCCCACAAGCTCGATATGCTGTCCGGCGCGGCCGACGGCATCCCCCGCCTGCGCGACCGCGCCGAATACCGCGACTGGGCCAGGACGTGTGCGCGCGAATTCCGGCGGCTGCTCCGGGACGTGGAAAAAGGGAAGCGCACCTTCCTGGATGAATATGGAGCCACGGACGAAGCCGAATTTTTTGCCGTGGCGACGGAGCATTTTTTTGATCAACCGCTCCGCTTAATCAAATCCGCGCCGGAGCTTTATCGTGTATTGAAACAATTCTATCAGCAGGACCCGGCCAAACGGATCAGGGATCATTTTCGCTATGATGACGGTGACCCGAGCCGTGACGAAGAGGCCTAGCCGCCGGATCAGCGGTTGCCGCGGTGAGAAGATGGCCCTCGCCTGCTCAAGGGTCCGCCGATTGAAAAAGGATCATACGATGAACATCAAAGCAAACTGGATTACCCTCATCTGCACCGTGGCCACCGGAAGCAGAAAGATCCGGCTGATCCTCACCCCCGTCGTCGGCCTGTCCTATTTCCTGTTTTCAACGGCGTTTGTGATCGTCTCTTTATTAATCGACCACTGGTTTCATTTGCCCCGGTTCCCCGGTGCGCCCGTCAACATCTGGTTGTCCGTCCTCTTCGCGGGCACCGGTCTCGCGCTGGCGCTGTGGTGTCTGTACAATTTTCTTAAGGCGAAAGGCACTCCCGTTCCGTTCAATCCACCGCCGGTCCTCATTACGACCGGCCCCTATGCGTATATCCGCAATCCCATGCTGAGCGGAGTCTTTTTCCTGCTGTTCGGGCTGGGCTTTCTGTTTCAGTCCGTCACGCTTATTTTCATTTTTACGCCGCTCTTCATTTTGATCAATGTGCTTGAACTCAAGGCGATAGAAGAACCGGAGCTGGCCTTGAGGCTGGGTCTGGCCTATCTCGAGTATAAAGAAAGGACGCCGATGTTCTTCCCCAGGTTGAAAGGAAAGGTCCATCATGATTGACTACATCAAAAGACATGAACGCTACATTGCCAAGCTTTTGGAAACGAACCCCGGCCCGGACGCGCTTCGCGAACTTCTGGCTTACCATGACAAGCAGATCT
>SBEK01000075.1 GCA_009668925.1 Deltaproteobacteria bacterium | reverse complement strand
CCTCCACCCCCGCCCCCACCGCAGCCGGCGACGACACCGGAGATGAAAATGACAAAGAAGAACAAAGCGGTTTTCAAAACGATTCGCACCTGATCGGGCATGCAACCTCCACTGGAATAGTTCATCATATTGCGGAATTAATTTTCGAGACTGTCCTTGGCGCAGGTAATGGCCAGACGCCACTCAGTCCCGTGCAGGGTTAGCGTCCGCCAGTAGATGACTTTCGCTATCGGCGCTTCCCCCACCTTCCGGTAGAAGTCGTAAGAATCCTTCCCGTCGGGAGCCGCAGCCATCTTACGGGCCAGAGCCGTTACGGCCGGAAAAGGCTGGTACAGCGGGTCCGTAAAGGCATTGCGCCCGATTTGTTTTGCATCCTCGTCATAGATGAGCAGGCCGTCGGTCTGCATCAGGAATATTTCGATGGGCAGTTGGGATTGAATCGGTCCAACAACGCCGGCGAGCAGATATTCCGGAGCAAAAAGCGCCGCTACCGAGCCGCCGAAGCGCCGGCCGGCGGAAAAGACGGGGTGATGAATGACCACCGCCTGAGGCCCTTCGACGGAGCGAAATGATCCGCTGAGCACCGGCCGATGCGTCGTGAACAATTTGACCATGTGCGCCTGTCCGCTGATATCGGCTCCTTCGGACGCCCGATGGGCGGGCGGTTCCACGGCCACCATGATCCCTTTGCTGTTCACGGTTTCGCAGTCGATAATGTAAGGATTCGCCGCGTACAGTTTCTTGAGCACCGCTCGGGCCTCGCGGCCTTCGAGGTCCCGGCCCGATAAATCGCGTGCGCTTTGCCGAAGATCAGCGTCCACTTTTTGGAGCACCGCCCCGATCTCCTGGTGCACCCGCTCCAGGATCACCTGCAGGTCGTTCCGGCCAAGCAGGGTCTTGTGCGCGGTGGTCTTGGGTACAGAGATTTCTCCGGTCATAATTTTCGCCCGCAACGCGAGCACTTTTTCATAGATGCCGCCGGGAATCATTTTCCTGTTTTGGTCATTATAGACCAAACCGACGCCGTTTTCTTTCAACCCTAAGGTTTTCAGACCGCCGGTGAAGCTCCCCTGAACCAGAGCCCGGACGCTCTCCAGAACCGCCACATCGATATTTTTCGTCATGCTCGTCAGAATAAATCCCGGCGCCTGCGGACTTTGATCAACATCCACGCCGATGGCCAGCCGGTTCAGTTCCCGCGCCGCCCGAAACACGCCCGCGCCCGTCGCGCCCGAGGCGTGGTAGATAATATCCGCGCCGTCCTGATACAGGCGGAGGGCCAGACGGTAGCCTTGGGCCGGATCGTTAAAGGCGTGGCCCGTGATTCCCGCATACCTGGAAAATACGCGGACGCCCGGGCGGACCGCTTCGGCGCCCGCCTGATAGCCCGCCTGAAATTTGCGGATGAGCGGGTTGTCCATGCCGCCGACAAAACCGATCTTACCCGTTTTGGTCGTGAGGGCCGCCAGGGCTCCGACAAGATACGATCCCTCCTCTTCCCTGAAGGTAATCCCGGCCAGATTGGCGGGCGGCGCCATTCTCCGGCCCTTGCCGTCATCCTTTACGCTGTAGTCGATGCAGACAAATTTCTTGTCCGGATATTTTGCCGCCAGCGCGTTGAATGCTTCGGAAAAAGCAAATCCGACGCCGATCACCATCCCCGCAGAGGATGCTGCCGCGTCCTGAACGGCTTTGGCCAATTCCAGATTTCTCTTGTGCTCAACGTAGACGGCCTTGACGCCCAATTCGGAAACGGCTTTTTCCAATCCCCGGTATGCCGCATCGTTAAATCCGCCGTCTCCCCGACCGCCGATATCGAAGATGAGCGTCACCGTAAGAGGCTTGGGACTTTGGGCGGGCGTTTCCGGCACCGCAACCAGAGAAGCCAGAAGAAGCAGGGAAGCCAGCAGGATTTTTTTCACTTTTCGATATCACTCCTTGTCGTCTATTTTTTTGTCTTCACAACCGTCTGACCTTCGGAGAATTCCGCGGGAACGTCGGTTTGTCCTGACGACGCCGCCTGGATCTTGATGCTCCGGGTTTTGAGGCCGATGTCTTTGGAGCGTGTCTTCACGGCAAAGACGGCGCCTTCCTCCTGCAACTTCAAGTCACCCAACTGCGTAACGCTGGCATAGATGATGATGTTTTCCTCTCCAAAGGGCGGGTTCACTTCGAGTTCAAATTTATCGGTTCCGGACGGGATCTCATAAACGACGCCGCCCTGGAAATAGTTGTCCTGACGATAAGGATTGGGCAGGAGTTGTAAATGGTTTTTCGCCGCATCCCGGTAAATCACCCGGGCGAAAAACGGCTTGTTCCCTTTGAGGTAAATCCTGATTTTTTCACCGGCGCGATAGTCGGGCTTATCCGTCCAGACTTTCACCGTCAGCGGCAAAGACGGATCATCGATCACCGCCTCTTTGGCCTTTGCCGCCGCCTTCTTCATCGCCTTTTCATCCGGGACGACCTCGGTCTTGATTTTAATCCTGTAGCAGTCGCCCGCCGCCGAATCCTTATACCACCCCTTCTCCACTTCTTCGATCACCGTCACCGTCGCCTGGGCATAAGCGGCCACGAGATCCTTCTGAAGTTCGAAGTCCTTCACTTCGGTTGCGGACGACACATAGGTCTTAACCGCTTCGACGGCATTCCTTTTGGCATCGGCCAGCGCCAGCGTTTCCGTCTGCTTGCGCGATTTGTCGTCTCCCATGCAGGCCGAGCCTTCCGCAACCTTAATCGTGGACTGCGCGGCATGAAGCGGCGCACCGATTAATAAAAGACCAGCGATTAGAAAATAAACGATTTTACGCATAGAACCTCCCGGTTAATTTTTTTGAAAATGATCTCAGGAAAAATACAATCCGCTTCACCGAAATCGGCATTGGAACATCGGATATCTGTTTATACCTTTTTGCAATTTCCGGCAACTTCTCTTCCACGGAGACCCCGCCCTTTACCGGTAGTGCCGGGCCTGGATTTCAAACAGCCGGGCGTAGATTCCGTTTTGGGCGACCAGTTCTTCATGCGTACCGGTTTCGGCGATCCCTCCGTCCGCCAGCACATAGATGCAGTCCGCCATGCGGATCGTGGAAAACCGATGGCTCACGAAGACGACGGTGCGGCCCCGGGCCAGTTCCCGCAGATGTTCAAAAACCGCCGCTTCGGCTTTGGCGTCCAGGGAACTCGTCGGTTCGTCAAGCACGATGATTTGCGCGTCGCGCAGAAAGGCCCGGGCCAGCGCCACCTTCTGCCACTGGCCGATGCTCAGCTCCGCGCCGCTGCCGAACCATTTGCCGAGCATTGTTTCATAGCCCTCGGGCAGCCCGGCGATCACGTCGTCGGCGCCCGAGGTTTTGGCCGCGGCGACGATCTTCTCATCGTCGGGCGCAAGCCTGGTGTTGCCCATCCAGATATTTTCGCGGACGGTCATCTGGTACTGGACGTAGTCCTGAAAAATAATGCCGATCTCGCGGCGCAGGGCGTTCGTTTCAAAATGGCGCAGATCGGTTCCATCCACCATAATTTTCCCGGCCGTCGGGTCATAAAGCCGGCACAACAGTTTGACCAGCGTCGTCTTTCCCGATCCGTTTTCTCCGACCAGCGCCACGACCTGGCCCGGACGGATGGTCATACTGACCTCCTTGAGGACCGGCGCGTGCCCCGTCGGATACCGGAAACTGATCGCGTCGAACACGATGCCTTCCTTCATGGGTCTCGGAACCGGCACGGGGCGGGCCGGTTCGCTGATGGTCTGCTTCAAATCAAGAAATTTATAGAAATTGGAAAGAAACAGGTTGTCTTCATAGAGACTCGCCAAACCGCTCAAGACCTCCTTCAGATAGCCCTGCGCCCGCTGGAAGGCCTGATAGTACATCACCATGTCGCCCAGAGTCATCATCCCCTGCACCGTCCGGTAGGCAATAAAGGCCAGAGAACCGAAGATGGCCAGGATTCCACAAATCTCGGCGACGAGTTCCATCAGGGCATACTTGAAGGCGATGCCGATTTTTTCCCGCCGGAGCAGCCGGCGCAGATCGCGAAAACGCCGAATGAACAGAGGACCCAGGTCATACAGGCGGACTTCCTTGGCATAGTACGGACTGGTCACGAGCCAGTTAAAATAAATCGCCGCGCGCTCTGTTGCGGATCTGTCGGATTGCCATTCAAACATCCTGTCCGCGTACTTGAGGCGCAGGAAAAGACCGGGAACCAGGGAGGCACACAAGACCGCCGCGATTCCCCAGTGGACGGAAAATAATAACGTCGCAATGCCGACAAGGGTGACGCCGCTCTGGATGACCTGGAGCAGGCCGTTCAGAATACTGGTTGGACGGTGAGGTGCTTCCTGCTGAGCGCGGTGCAGGGTGTCGTAGAAGCCGGCATTTTCGTAATACTCGATATCCAGGGCAACGGATTTGGTGTGCAGCAGATTCTGAACATAGTCGGTAATGATCTCGGCCTGGGCCTGTCCTGCGACTTTCGCCGCCGACGCGAGGAGTACCGAGGCCAGGGCCGACGCGCCCAAAAGGACAATGAGCGTGAAGACGTGACCGAGGACAATCTCCTTCCCCGGCTGCGTCATGCCGGCGGTGACCGCGTCCACGGTCAGCTTCATGAGATAAAGCTGCGCAAGCGGCAGCGCGGCCTGCAGCACCAGGAGCGCGATGCTTAAGAGCGCCCACCCCGGCGCCGCCCTCCACAAGAGCGACAGCGCCCGCCAGAGGTAAAGCTTTTCAGGTTCTTTCGGATTCGGGGACATTCTGGTTATTCAGGCCTTGCAAGGTCTTGGCCCTTAATTTCGCGACTTGGCAAAAGTAAGGGGTGGCGCCGTCCATTTCACCGGTTTCGAGATGAGCATGGGCGGGACACCACAAACAGAGGTTCACAAGCGGACACACGCGGCAGCTTTTGAGAAATTCGGGCCGCGTCGAACGCAAATCCCGAACCTGGGGCACGAAACGATTCCAGGCGTCATCGAGGCTGCCCGCCTTGAGATCATAAAGCGCCGGCGGCGCCCACAAAGATGAGCACAGCCGGAATCGGCCGTCATAGCTGACATTGAAGCTCACGCCGCCCGCGCTGCAGTGGAACAGATGGTCGCAGCCGACATGCGCAAATTCGTCATTGATCAGGGTGGCGCAATTCTTGCGCATGACCCGCATGCGCTCCCCGTCGGCCTGTTCCAAGGCAATGATCTGCTCCGGCGTCAGCCGCTCCGCAATAATATCTTGGTTGCAATCCGGGTTCCTGTCGAAACGCAAATGCAGCTGGGGATCGAAGCGGTAAAAATCCTTCGTGTACGTGCGGCAGAAATCGGCGATGGCGTCCTGCTCTTGAAAATTCGATTGCATGGCCATCGCCTTCAGACGGACGCGGACGCCGCTCTTCATCAGGAGGTCCAAACCCTGTCTGAATTTATCGAAAGTGCCGGGCCGCCGCGTGATGCGCTCGAAGGTTTCCCGCGTCACGCCGTACACGGTGACCTCAATATCGCGCGGCGGGTGCTTTTTGAAAAGCGCGACATGCTCTTCATTGATCAGCGTCGCATTCGTAAATACGGAGACCAGGAGGCCCCGGCGCCGGAGCCTGACGTAGATTTCGGCGAAATCCGGGCGCAGGAGCGGCTCGCCGCCGGTCACCAGACACCACACGGCGCCGAGCTTAACCGCCTGCTTAGCGATATCATCGATTTCGTCCGCGGAAAGCTCCTGCGCCTGCGCCTGCGCATCGCCGGCCGGCAAATTGATGTAGCAATGGCGGCAATTGCAGTTGCAGCGCGCGGTGATTTCGATATCAAACGAAAGCGGGACGCTCTTGGCTTTGAGCCTCTCCCAGAGGGGAAATTCTTTGATCTCGATGGACTGGGGCAAAGACATAGGGTGCTTCCTTAAAAGGTTATTGGAGCTGAGCGGGGGCGGTCCACAGAAGGTTCGCGCCTTCTCCTTCTACCGGCCGGTCTTTTTGCAGCAGGCTTTGCGCCTTTTCTTTGAGCAGGGTGGTGAGGCCGGCGCCCCGGTATCGCGCCCTCACAAAGGATTCATCCACCACCCAGGCCCCCGAGGCCTCGCGCCTGAGCGTGAGCCAGGCCGCCGGTTTCGGGGAGCCGTCCAGCTGCATCACCAATGTCCAGCGCCCAACCGGCCTGCCGCGCCAATCTCGTTGCACATTGAAATCTTCCGGCGCCAGCTCCCGATAGACGGCATCGCCCAAAGCCGGCATCGGCAGACGCACAACGTAGGAGATATCGGGTCGCGAAAGTCTCAGCCACGTCCTCATCATTCTCCGATACACGGCATTCGTCTGCACGGCCGCCGCCAGAATCCTCCGCCCCAAAATGATCCGGAGCCTGAGCTCAATGAGCGTGAGACGCAGGGCAAAGTAAAAGCGAAGGGGCCGGGAATGCGCCGCCGCCCTGAGCGGAACGGATATGCCTTTGCGGCGAACGTCAACCACCACGCCCAGCAGATTTTCATCAAAGGTGGGGCCGTCGCCTCCCTCCTCGGTCCGGTCGTGCCGGGTGACGATGAAGGCCCGTCCTTCCTCCAACCCCTTGGCCACGACGCGGTGGCAAAACAGATGCGCCGGCCTCCGGCACACCACAACGTCGCCCACGGAAACATCCGCGGCAAGACGGGATTGAATGCTGAGAACGTCGCCCGGACGAATGGTCGGATACATGCACGTCCCGTCGGCGCGAAACGTCACGCCGTCGCGGTCGGCCAGGACCCGGCCGATATCCAGAGAGGCTTCGGCCAGGCTGCCGGCCGGACGCTTCCTGAGAAGAGAATGAGACATAAACGGTAAACCTGCCCTTGCCGGGTTTCAGAGCGGCCCGACTCCAGCGGACCGGATGCTTTTTTACTTCGCCACCAGAATGCCGCGCCGGGTCAACTCGGCGGCAAAGGCCAGCACGTCGTCTTCGAGCTCGCGGGGCGGGCCTGTAAACCTCCGGGCCAGTGAGGCCGCCACGTCGCGCAGCGTCCTTTGCCCGTCCAATTCCTGCCAGATGGCTTGTCCGGTTTCATTGAGCGTATAGAGTTCATCCTCCTCGTCGCCGATGCCGGCGACCAGAGGAATAATAATCACTTCACCATCGATGGTCCTGGCCACGACATTCTCCGAACAGGCGCACACAGAATCCAGGCTAAGTTTTACGGCCGCCCCCTCACTTCTTTCCATACACATATTCTCCGCCAAGACGATCACACGTTCAGAAACATCCGCAGCTGCCGCACGCCGGCTCCGTCCGGCCCGCGGCATACCGCGGACCAACGGTTATGAACTGTAGCAATTATAACAGGACGGCTGCGGCCCCGTTACGCAATTGTAAGAACCCCGCGACGGACCGGATGACGGCGGATTCGTACAGGCGTTGCAGCCCATCAGCACCGTCTCCTCGGGTTTGCTTCTCACTAGGGCGACAAGCTCGGGCCTGTGCCACTGTTTACTGTCTTTTTTCATTTGATCCACCTTTTCCTGCTCATTTTCGATACGCACGGTTGTTGGTTGATACGAAAACATTTACTCTGCCGAATGTTGACGATTGATTCTTTCCCGCCAGTTCATCACCTCCCATCCATATTCGTTTGGGTCAAGCCAGCCGATGTAACGCGCTTGCGCATGCGCTATTTCACACAAATACTCAACCGGTGTGTCCAGGGTCCCGTGTTCCGCCCAGGATTTTGCCGGACATTGCTCGCACACGCCTTTGAGAAAGCATCGCGCACAGCGGCGAAGGTATTCGCGATGGGCGGCCCGGAGGTCGCTAAGCGACGAAAATCGCCGGAGAGCGTCCCTCAATCCGCCCGACGGGGATGGCCCCCCCGGCGCCGCGGCCGCGCGAAGCGTCCATTCCGGGGCTCGGACGCCCATGCACGGCTGGATGCGTCCGTAAGCATCAATGCACAGGCTGCATCCCGCTCCACACGTGAAGAGTTTCTCGCCGGACGGTCCCAAGAACTGCGACGCAAACTCCTTCATGCTTTGCTTGTATTTTACATCATCGCGGGCCAGAATTGCGAGCGATTCCTGCGGCGTCAGGCGCAGCGAGCGGATGAGGGCGTCGCGCTCCTTATCGCCGCGGCGATTCCGTAAATCGAGCGTCACGACGTAGCTCGGCAATCGTCCGGCCATTCCCGGCAGGGTTGCGGCCCAGGCTTCAAATTCAGGTATTTCCTGTTTGTTCTGAGGCAGGATCACCCATTTCACGACGAACGGAACATGACGCGCCAGCAGAAGCTCGATGCCCCTTTGGAAGCGGGTGAACGAACCCGGTGACCGGGTCACGGCTTCGTAAGATTCGCGGTGCATCCCGTACACCGTGATCTCGATTTGGGCAAGCGGCGGCATCCGCCCGAAAAGATCGGCCAGTCCCGGCGTAACCAGACAGGCGTTTGTAAACAAGAGCACTTTCAGGCCCAGCCGGCGCGCGAAGATATACAGCTCCTGAAAATCACTGCGCAGGAGGGGTTCGCCGCCGGTGAACCGCACTTGCAGGCAGCCCAGGTCGGCGGCCTGCCTGAGCAGCCCCTCGATTTGTTCCGTCGTCATTTCGCGGGCTAGGGCCTGTGCATCGTTGGCCGGCAGGTTGATGCAGCAATGAAGACAATCATTGTTGCACCGTTCGGTCAATTCCACGTCCAGTTGTCCCAGGCGCGGTCCGGCCTTATTCCACAGGGGCGTCCGGTCCAGCCGGCGCTTTACCACATACGTTGAATCCGCCATGTCATCCAAGGCTCCTCTAATCCACGCCGGGCCGGAAACTCCCGGCAATCCTCTCCAGTACCGGCAAGCTTTCCGGATAAACCGCCTTGGGCGCGGCAAGGTGCAGCACATAAAATCCTTTTTTCGCCGGGAGGACGTATTGTTTTTCCGCAAGCTGCAGACTCTCGTCCGACTTGCTCTGCGGATGGAGATACACCAGGCGCTCGCGCGAAAGCTCAAAGCCTTTGCGCCCGCCGATCATGATGTCTTTCACCGGTTCGTATATTTCCCGCGCGCTCCTCGTCTCACCGAGCACGTTCGTGGAATTTCTTCTGATGTAATCCTCGTAGCCCGCGAAATCCGCATTGTCCGCGGCATAGTAGGAAACATAAATGGAGACGGACCCCTTCACCAGCTGAATCTCATAGATCTTGTAGTCCTCGTCTTTATCTTTGTCCCGGATCAGTTCCCAGTCCGCCGGAATGTCGCAGGTGAAATAATTTTGATCCATGACGAAGCGCTGATAGGTTTCCCCGGCCGCCGTGCCGCTGATCACGGCGAATAGGACCGCCAGAATGCTGATGACCGCCGCCGGCGTCTTTTTGGTTTGGCAATAGGGCTGCACGGAATTTTCCACACCTCTTCAGGCCGCGCTCAAGGCGGCACTTACTTCACCGCACGGACATCCAGTTGATAGCCGTCAGGGATAACGATGGAGATCGCCACTTTCCGATGGACATTTTCGTTGGTAAAGGACTTCAGGAAAACCGGCTGAGAATAAATGGTCTCCCGGACCCGTTTATCCGAAGGACAAAACATGGCCGTCTGCAGCATCCCCGCATCGAAAAAGTACCGGTCATGCCAGCCGCTGCCGTCTCCGAAAACCCGGACGCTCGAAAGAGAAAGCGTGCGCGTATTGCAGTCACCCGCCAATATTTCCTTGAAGAGCCGGACCTCCACCCCCTGCACATTTTCCGCCGTGACCCTCTTCGTCACATACGCCTGGTTTGCGTCTTCTATTTTAATCTCCTGGGCGGCAGCCCCGCCGCTGATCGAAAAAGCGACGAGCAGGATTGCCGCACGCAGCTTGATTTTCATTGTCGCTTTGCTCATATTATTCTCTCCATCGGTACCATGAGCGGCCCGCTGCTCATTTTACTTGTTCCCAGGGTCAACCATGCGCCCCATGAACAGAACCGTGCCGCTTGTCTTATCGCGAATCATGAAGAAGAAGGGATGATCGGCGCGAAACACCGGATGAAACGGCATCGATTTCGTCGCCATCTCCACGGCCGTCGCGGCCGCCGCTTCCGTCCCTTCCTCGTTCACCTCGACCACCGCCTTGTGTTTGATCTGTGAAATATAAAGGGAACCCTTTCGCCACCCCATGCCGCTGAAATCGGCCTTCGCCAGATCAAACGCGTCCTTCATACCCATGCGTTGACTGGGCGACACCAGATCATAACCGGTTTCGAGCTTGAATTTCGGCAGATAGAGCTTGATCTCCTCAGCATCGCTCGCATCGAGCTTCGAAAGCCATCCCTGCAGATTCTCGATGGATAATTGCTTTTCCAATCCCGCCAGCCCCTCGACCGCCTGGGGGAGCAGGATGACCATGGACAGATTTTGCCCCCGATACGGAACGTCCACCATCTGAAAATCAGGTTCGGTGAGCATCTTGAATTTGTCCTTTTGATACATCAAAGGGACGGTGACGCGTTGGGAATTGGACACCTTAAAGGGTGCGTCCACTGTACGGCGTTTCTCAAACGGACTGGCCCAAGTCCCTTTGAAATAAATGGCATTGAGCAGCACGCAGACGGAATTGGCGTCGAGCTCTTCCAGGATTTTCTCGATCTTTCCTTCCGTCTTCTTCTTGACCCAGCCGTTGATGGCCCCGAGCCCGCCGCTGAAGATCTCGGCGTCATACTTGTCTTTCAGGATATTCTTAAACGCCCGGTCCACGTCGCCGCCGGTGAGCACCAGCGCATTGGCGATGTTCAGCTTCTGACCGCTTTTTTGCGCAGCGACGCTAAGCTTTCTGTTCAACTTCTTGAAGGCGGAAGGCAGATCCGCCTGATCCAATGAAAAGTGCAGAACGTCCTTCATTTCTTTTTCCGTATTCCCGCGCGCGCCGGCGTAGGTCATCCCCAGAGCGGACGAAACGCTGTACGGCGAAAAAAAAAGGTTGCCTTCTTTCGCGCCCAGCTCCCGATAAAGCTGCACGGCATAAGCCGTGTTCCCCTGCACAAGCGTTTCCTGAGATGAAAGCCCGGATGCCCAGGCCACGCCGGATCCGCTGTAAACCACCGGGGAAATAGGCACCGTCAAGACGGCGCCGAACAGAATCATGGACAACAGAACCAATAATTTTTTCATTTCTTTCCTCCAGTCGACGACTTTCCGCGGGTTTCCGGGCGGTTCGTCTGTAATATACATCTTAGACAAAGGCGAATGCCTTTTTGTTCCCCTTGCGGAGCATTTTTTCGCCCCGGCGGTAACTGCTTTTGTGTCCGCCGAACCCTTTAAAAATAAACCCGTTTCCTCTGAACTGCAATCCCCGATACAAACCTTTTGCCGAAATATTTTTCATTTTTTCTCAAACAGACAGGATCGCTCGCCTTTCGGAATATAATGGTTGGGGTCCTGCCGGGGCGACGTCTGTCTGATCTTTACCATCCGGGGTGAAATAATCTCCACCGTGAGCACCGCCTCGCCGAAACAATCATCATCCCTTTGATGCCTCGCCCGGCGGACAGGTATTGGCGAAAAAGCTGTATTGCAGCACAGGCCCTCTGACCGGGACGGATGCATAATTAAGCTCCGGGGTGCGAAATAAGAAAAAGCCCGTCCTGGCCTCCACCGACGCGCTTGCCCCGGCATACGTTTTCTTGAAATCAATAAGGTAAGGACTGCAATTTCCTGTAACCCGCCATGCCTTTTCGTTGGAAAGAGAAACCAGCACATCGATGATCTCCTGAACCGCGAGCGATTTCTGGACCCCGTAACCTGTCTGCGCCATCGCCGGATACGGTATGAAGCTGATCCATAATATTGAAAATATGATAATCAACTTCTTAAATGACATATCATCCTCCTGGCATTTTTCATGTCTCAGCGCACGTCAAAAAGCCGGCTGTCTTTGCCGAAATTGATGATCACCGGCGTCTGGGGATGGCCGAGCCGGGCGGAAATATCCGCCGTCATCTCGCGGGAATAGACGCCCAGACTTTTCATCGTTACGGAACCGCTTTTGTCTTTGTCCACCTGTGCGCCGTTTTTCAATCCGGCGAGCAGCGCATACGTGTACAGACCGTTCCCCTGATAGCCGTCCAAAGCACTCTCCACGGAGCCCGCCGAAGCATAGATATGCAGCCCCATCTTCCTGGCGAGGACCGACATCCGCGCATCGTAGAGGCCGCTGATAATATTATCCACCCCGCCCGCATGACACGTGTCGAAAATGAAAAGCTGAGACAGGGCTCTGATCTTCTTGGACATCTCGACAATTTCGTTGGAGCTGATCAGGCTTTTGTTTGCATCCAGCGCGCCCGCAAATCCTGCGGTAACAATGTAGTACTGGCTTTGCAGAAGCAACCCATGGGAGGCGTCGAAAAAGACGAAGCTGTCGCCATGCTTTACGACGGCGGCCAGTCTGTCTATGGCGGCCAGAATATTTTGCTTGCCGGCCTGCTCATTCATGAGCGCGGTCAGGTGGATATTGGACGGCGGGTAGAGGGTCTTGGCCTTGTCCGAAAGCCCCGTGAGGAAGTCCCGGGCGTCCTTGGCCGCATATTTTAAATTGATGGAGGCGTCGCGATACCGGTCAATTCCCACCGCCAGAATATAGAGATGCGGCGCCGCCGAAGCCCGGGTAGACATAAAGCGGATCGTGCCCATCGCACTCTGGACGGTGTTGGGCGCATTGAAGGCGGTAAGCCCGATTTCATTTTCACCGGATATCGTTTCCACGCCCACGCATTCCTCAAACACATCGCCCTTGGCCGAAAGCAGGCGGGCGCCGGGACTTTGCTTTTCCTTAATGGACAGCGACCGCATATCCCGGTACAGCGTCCGGCTGTCGACGGAAGCGAGCGTCAGGGATGCCGTCTGGCTTTGCGCCGCAACTTCCCGATAGAACCCGTCGGACTTGACGAGCTTGCCGTTTTGGAACAGACGGACCTCGCCGATGCCGCCGCCGGTGCTCGCAATCTGATAACAGACTTTCACATGAGGGTCGCCGGTCTCACCGGGAACCGCGGCAAACCTGACCGCCGGCGGAGGATGGTTGACCGCCTCTTCCACCGTCAGGGTGACCAGACCCGAAATGTCTTCGCCTTTGAGTTTGGCCACAACGATATCGGGGCGGTAAAACACATCATAGAACTGGTCAATCCCGAAAACGCTGCCGCCCCGGCGGATGTTGAGATATTCGTGCCCGCGCGCCGAGGAATTGTAATAGCCTTCTTTCGTGATCACGATCCATTCGCCGTTCCCGAAGGCGACGAACTGCGCGACCTCCCTTCCGCTGGCCTGGTCCCAAAGCCTCAGGGTTCCGTCCGAACTGCCGCTCGCGAGCCAGGGAACCGAGTTCGTCGCCGCTCCCGCATTAATCGGCGCCCGATGACCCGCAAAACGAAGCCCCTTTTCCGCGGAGGCGCTGCTTAGCAGACGAAAGGAGTTATCCCCGTTATCCGCGATCGCCAAACGCTCTGCGGATTTGCCCGCCACCACGCGGCTGTCCGCCGTGCGCTCCCTATGTCCCCGGAGATCAATCAGTCCTGCGTCTTTCCCCGAAATCAAAACCGCCCGGCTGTCGGACGTAAACTGCAGAACCGCCGCCGCACCTTGGATAGGCACAACGGTTTCCCGCGCCCAGTCCTTCGTCGAAAAAAGTTCCAGTTTGTTCACTGTGGCCAGCGCAAAGTGAGCGCCGTCCGGCGAAAAGGCAAACTGCACCGACTGCTGTCTCGTTGCCGGGTCTACCGGCAGGGATTGGACCAGCCCGCTCTCCGGATTCCAGATGTCGACACTAAACCTGCCGCTTGGGTCGGCTCCGAAAACGGCCGCGGCATTTCCCAACGGCGACACCGCCAGTTTTTCAATAAACTGTTTTGTCCGAACGATTTTTTGCTGCTGATGAACGATATCCACGATGGAAACAACGGTTCGTTGGGAATCGGTCAGGGCCGCATAGGCCCCATCGGGCGATAAGCCCGACACCGCTCCCCGGTAGGTTCTGGCCAGGGCGCCCAGTTGATGGTTCCAGACGGTAATTGCTCCCGAGGCATCTCTGGCCGCGAGGAGCGGGCTCTCCGGGATGAAGGCCACCTGCAAGATCCAGTTCCCTTTGCCGAGGGACGCAAAGACTTCGATGTCTTTATTATCGCTCTTCGTCTTGGCCAGCAGTTCTTCGATGTGCTCGTCGCGCGACGGCCGCGACACTTTGTCCACTTCCCGGCCGCCGGCAAACAGAATAACCGTCGGCAGAATTCCCGAGACGCCGTAGCGAGTGACGATATCAGGGCTTTTATCGATGTCGATCCCGACGATCTTGACATCGGGATGCTTCTGCCTGGCCCGCTCCAGGATCGGCAGGTACATTTTGCAGGGCGCGCACCAGTTCGCATAAAAATAAGCCAGCACCGGCCGGTCAAACTTCAACACTTCCTCTTCGAAGCGCGCGCTTTCCACCGTCGGGAAATCGCCTAATATGCTTCCACCCCGGGGCGGCGGACCGGGACGGACCCTGCCCGTTGGAACAGGAGCGCTCGCAAGGGTGAAGCGGATCGCCAGGCGCTCCCGGCCCCGCGCAATCTGCAACTGCACCTGATCGCCGGCCCGATAGAGCCTGAGGGCCTCCTGCAAATTCGCGGGCGTCTTGATGTCCCTGTCATCCATCTTTAAGATGACATCGCCCGGCCGCAACTCGCCCGCGGCGGACGCTGAAACGATGGTGGCACCCTCGGGCGCTGGAAGACCGATGAATTGAGCATACTCCGCCGTCACCGCTTTGACCATCAGACCCAACGATGCCCGCTCGGCACCGAAAGCAGCGACTGCAAAAATCAACACCCACAAAAGACTAAAGCTCAAAGCGATCTTCCTCGTCATATCCACCCTTTCATGTATTCCGGCCAGAAGCCGCAAGCTGAAAACCATCCGCTATTCTCTTACTGTACCAGTTTTTTGAACTCGGGATTTTGCCTCACTGCTCCGAATTTTTCTTCGCTTATTGCGTGGTCCTTAAGAACGGGGTTGAGTTGAACGGCGCTTCTCAAGTCCTGGAGGGCCTTGCCAACGTCCTTTTTGACGGCGTAAACCAGGGCGCGGCCATAGTAAGCGCCTGCGGCGTCCTTTGGATCAAGGGCAATCGATTGATTGTAATCCTTAAGAGCCTGATCGTATTTGCCGATTTTACTGTACAGATCGCCCCGCTGTTTGTAGGCAGAATAATCATTCGGATTCATGTCGAGCAGCCTGGTCCAATCCCGGATCGCCAGATCGAGCTTCCCAAGATCCTCGTAATCAAACGCCCTCATCATGTAGTCGTTCGTCGCAAGAATATTATTCGGACCCTCCAGTTCGATGGCGCGGGTCAGATCGGCAACGGCCAGCTCCCGCTTTCCAAGCATTCGGTAAACGTCCGCCCGGGACGAATAAAATCCCGGGTTTTTTGGATCTATTGTTACGGCAGCCGTGTGATCCTGTAAGGCGAGATCATATTTCCCGAGGTCGAAATAGGCGCCTCCACGCAAGGAATAGTTGACCGCTTCTCCGGGGTCGAGCGCGATGGCGCTGCTGAAGTCCGCGATCTGCAGCTCGGCCGCTTTCGCCCTGGTTATGCCCCGGGCCTCGACCACACGCGACAGTGTATAGATCCTTCCCCGCTCTTGATACGCTGCCGCTTTCTCTTTTTTCAGGGACGCCCTGTCGATGGCCTTCCCGAATTCCTGGAGCGCCGGATCGATTTGATCGAGCACCATGTATGTCCAGGCCCGCGCGTAATGCGCTTCCGAATCCTTCGGCTTGATCGACAGCAATTTATAGTAATCCGACATCGCCTGGTTTTTTTCGCTGACCTGCGCCCGATAGTAGTAGGCGTTGACGTTGTCCGGATCCAATTCGATGGCCCGGCTGTACGCATCGAATGCCGCCTTGGATTTTTCGTCGGGGACAAAGAGGGCATGCCCCTTTTCGATCCATTCCGCCGCCGATAGCTTCCTGATCGACTGGTCGTATTCGGCCTTTTTTGAATCCCGGCTTCCCTCGTTCGAGGCCATTTCTTTTTTCAGCCGCTCGACCTCCTTGAGCAACTCGTCCGACTTCTGCCTGAGGGATTCGAGCTCCCGGGTCTTGTCCCGGTCCCTGCGCACTGCATCGATCGATTTTACGACATCCTCCGGGTCCGCAGTGATCTTCGACCTGAGCCAGTAGGATCTGCCGTCCCACTTCTCCGCAATGACTTCCGTCTGGACAATGCCAGCCGTCAGCGTCGTGATCTGGTCCAGTGTGAGTTGGAAGTTTTTCACCTCCGTCCGGCTCTCCAGGTAGGTGCCGAGCTCTTCCAGCAGGAGCCGCTTCACCTCCCGCAGGGCGATCACCCGACTGGAGTTCTTGCTGTCCTCGTCCCCGGCCGTGTAGGTGTATTCCTTGACGAAGGTCTTGCTCGCCGCAAGCGTCACAGCGGGGACCAGCAGGGCAACCAGGAGAGATAGGATAATCATTCTTGCAGCGATATGTTTCATTCGATTCGGGCCTTTCTCTTGGATTTCTTCTTTATCTCTTCACTTTCGCTACTTCACTTTTCCGATCGGAAACGCCTGGCCGCTGATGGAGATGGTCGGGTACTGCGCGCGCTTGAACACCTTCTCCGCCAGGACGGGCACTTCGTTATCCACATAATCCGCCAGATCGGTGGTCTTAATGAACCCGGTCTTTCCCTTATCCGCCTTGCCTTTGAGACCCTCCATCAAAACATACGTAAACAGGCCGTGCCCTTTGTAGCCTTCCAGCGCTTCTTGAAGCGACGTCGAAGCCGAAAGAATGGTTGAGCCCACCGCACGGCTCAAAATCTTGAGCGCCGTATCTTCACTCATGCCGCGCGTGAGCATCGCGATCTGAATGGCTTCGCCTAAAGCGCCCGCGTTGCAGGTGTCGATGATGATGAGCTTTTTGGTTGCCGGAATGTTGGCAATCGCCTCCTTGAGCTGATGCTGGGAAATGGCGTCGGTTTTGAGCTTCTCGGTGCGCAAGGACCCAACATTGGAGGTGATCAGAAAATATTCGCCTCCATCCACGGTCCCGTGGCTGGCGATGTAAAAGACAAACAGATCGTCCGGACGCAGCGTCTGAAACGCCTTGATCTCGCGTAAAATTGACTCGTTCGTCGTTTCTTCCGGTTTTATCATTTTTTTAATCGTGACTTTGTCGAACAGTTCCGCCGAACCTTCTTGCAGCGTAGCCGCAAACAGGTCGGCATCCGCCGTGGAATACTGGAGCTTAAGCTTCGGATTTTTAAATTCGTTGATGCCGATGACCAGGGCGGACAAAGAAGGTTTACCCGCCTTTGCATACGTTGCGGTAATTTCCAGCGTCGCCTCCTTGCTGTGCATGCTGTTGTCGGCGTTGAAGGCCACGGCCTTGATGATGTTCTTTCCGTTCGTCAGCTTCAGCGTGTACCTCTTCTCGATCGCCTGCCCGACTTTCGGACGGATCGCCACGGCCCGGCTGTCCATCACCACGGCCGTGCCGTTCAGATAGAGGCGGATGTCGCCGATCCCGCCGCCCAGATCCATCAGCTGCAGCTTCACGGACACTTCATCTTTGCCGACAGCCGAAGGCGTGCCCACAATTTCCACAATCGGCGGTTCCTTCACATCCGCCAGCTTCCGGAAGTCGGCAAGCGATCCGCCGGAAAGCGCCATTTTCACCAGGTCCGGACGGAAAAACGCTTCGCGGTAATTTTCAATGCCGTAAACCTGGCTGCCCA
>SBEK01000272.1 GCA_009668925.1 Deltaproteobacteria bacterium | reverse complement strand
AACTCTCCTTGTTTTTCTTAACAATGCTCAAGATTATGTGCCGAGCTTCGTTCATCATCAATTGTGTGTTTATTTTCCGGTTCTTTCCAAAGCATTTGTTTTCTAAAGTTCTAATCGCCTTCCTATCCAAGCAGGCTGATTAGAGTGAAAATTCCATTAAGTCGCGTCCGACGGTTATGATACCGGAGTAGTACTGGCCCATTCCCTTGGTGAATAACTTTTCAAAATACCAGGTCTGAGAGGGGGCGGGCATCAGGTGTGTCAGCACCACATGCTTTACATGCGCGTCCCGAGCTATCCTGGCAACATCCAGTGTGGATGTATGATAGCGTTGGATGGCGTCTATGGTCTTGGCTCTTCCCGGATATTTCTTCTTGGCTTGTTCCAAAAGGAAAGTACTGAATGCTTCATGGACCAGCAGGTCGGCATTGAGACTGTATTTCACGACATTCGGATGTTTCTTCGTATCTCCCGACAGGACAACGCTCTTCCCGTTGTAATCAAACCGGTATCCGACCGCTTCTTTCACCGGCCAGTGTTCCACCGGGAAAACGGTTACTTTGAGTTGACCATCGTCGTAAATGACGCCTTCATCCATTTCTTTGTAATTCATTTGCAGACCGAGCGTTTCATGATGGGCCTGTAGAAGCCGAATGTTTATGTCGTACTCAAATCCGGCGATTATTTTACCGACATTCTCCCTGGTCTTTGCCGGACCGAATACATGGAGCGGCTTATTGCGTTCTTTGGAGCCGCCGACCCAGCTCGACACATAAAAGTCGGGGAGTCCCGCGGTATGATCGCTGTGAAAATGGGTGAAAAAGATGCCGTCGACATCTTTCGATTCTATGCCGGCCCGGTAAAGCTGCGTCGCCGTTCCTGCGCCGCAATCAACCAAAAACAGTTTGCCGCCCGCCATCACGGCTGCCGCGGGTTTTGATCGCAACGCATTGACGATCGGAGATCCGGTTCCCAGCAGAATAACCTGCATTTTATTCTTGGCAACGGTAATTGGAACCGGCGCTCCCTCAGTCGGCGTCTTCAAGCTCAACCAGTTGATTTTGATGGCGCCTGTCACGGCAAATATCAGCATCAAGGCACACACCAGTCCGATCAGAAATTTCTTCCAAATTTTCATAGTCAGCCTTCCCTCTTATTTTCTGTGCTTGCCTGGTTCACTCGGGGCGGTCCGCCTCGTAAACGACTGAGTCTTTCCTGAAGCCGCGGCATATTCATCATTGCAGCTCTTCCGTGGCTGTATCCAATGCTGATACCAACCGCCGGGGAGGCATCCCCCTCCTTCACAGGAGGGAGACTTCAACAAACGGCGGGAAACACTGGAAGGAATATGATGGACACTGCCTGTACATATTCTTTGGAAACCCGTTATTTCGAACAAGTGATTTACCGCGGCGTACGCCCCTGGAGCTTCCGCCAGTTTTTGTCAATCATCGGAATTTCCTTTTTCCACCACCAGCGATGCCCGATGACCGGCATGGGCGCTCGGGTAATGCCCTCGGGGAAGAGCGCTTCTTCCGGCTTCCACGGACCGATCCGGTATTCGTCGCTGGTGTATTCTCTCCCCAGCATGGGGTTGTTCGGACAGGCCGGCGCCATGAATGCAAGACATCTCACCATGCAGAAGTTGCATCGGGTACAACGCGTAATGTCTTTTAGTTTTCCCGCTTCCAGCTTATTGACATAGTTAGGATCGCAGAAGAGCTGTCTTCCCATGCACTGAATGTCATACATACCTTCTCCGAGATTGTTGTTGATCTTCACCGGATCGTGCTGCGAGGACACCATGACGGGAATTTTCAGGGCCGCCTTGAAGGCTTTTCCATGTTCCGGAATATGCTTGGAACGATCCATATCAGTGATCAGATGCCCGGATTCCTCATAGCCTGCTCCATCGGAAAGGCTGACATAGTCCAGGCCGACGGCTTCGAGATCGCGGGCCAGATCGATCATTTCTTCTTCCGTCAAGCCTCCTTCCATGTGCTCTTCGGCGCTGATTCGGCAGCCCACGGGAACACCGGGGCAGGCATAGCGGACCTGTTCGGCCACTTCAATGAGAAAGCGCTTGCGGTTGCGCCATTCACCGCCATACATGTCCGTTCGTTTGTTCGAGAGCGGGGATAAAAACTCGTGTTCCAGGTACCCGTGGGGAGCATGGATTTCGATCGCATCGAAGCCGGCCAGAACGGCGAGCTGACAGCTTTTGGCGAATTCAATCTGCTCGTGATGAATTTCATCGATGCTCATTTCGCGGGTCATCGTTCCATACAGGCCGGATTTCAGAGCTTCCGCCTGTTTCAGGATTTCATATTCCAGAAAGGGCGACTTCAATATTTTGTCGAACGATTCTTCGTAGGGCAATCCCGCCGTGGGTGCCGGCGCCAGGTGATTGTGATCATAGGAGTGCCCCTGCCGGCCGAAGCCGACGGTCATCTGGGCCGCGGACTTTGCCCCGAAATAATGGATATGATCAT
>SBEK01000074.1 GCA_009668925.1 Deltaproteobacteria bacterium | reverse complement strand
GGTTACCATCAATTACTCTTTCACGTGACAAGATTTCCCAAAACTCAACAAAGCGATTTTTTATGTCATCAAGATCTCTAAAAATAAGCGCTTCTGACTCCTCAAAGGTGATTTGATCTGTTCTAATTGCAGGATATATAATCCAAGCCCCACCATTGGTCACCACGGCAAACGGTATGGATTTTGTGCGACAATAGTCACGAGCTTGTCTGATTGCAGCCCCCACTCCACCTTCCTGAAGCACGCCACCTAATTTTAGCTTTGTTCTATTATTTGGCAAAGAGAATGAGGCACCTATTCTTTTTGCTTCTATTAATATTGCGGTAGAAATTGTTCTAAGGATATAGTCAGCAAACTTCGTTTGACCATCCTCCGATACGCTTTCTTCTACCGTAACATCATCTTTGTTCCAGCCAAGAACAGTAAATATCACCTCATCAATAACTTTTAATCGTGTCTCTGCTTCATTAGCATCAGCGAAATTTAATTTCTCATATTTCGCTGTTATGGTAGTGAGTATTTTGTGTCCTTTGTCCACATAAGTTGATTCATCCATATCTCACCTATTAAATTGCTATTTTGGATTGAACTATGCAGCATGACCAGGGTCAGCTCTTGAAATATCACTTTCATTGCCAAAGCAATATGTTGATACTTAATTAACGAAGTCTTTTTTGGATGTGTCATAATCCCCCGCGTTTCGCTTTGAGGGTGCTACAACAGACAAATTTTAGGATGGAACGCTTTTGAAATTCGGGGCACAATATACAACTTGTTGAAAAGAATGCAAGAAGTAATTAGTGAATGTGAAGAATGAATTGCAGAAAATTAAAGAAGATACGTCAGTTGAAGCGGGGCGTGACTCGGGTGAATCATGGCCGAGATGTTGTGGCCCTTAGCGAAATGAAGTATCAGACAGCCAAACTGTCTGAGCCCACAGGGCGAGTTTTTAGCAGTCGCGCAATGAGCCGCATTCCATGCCAGATCAAGATGATGCCGCGGCGCAAGGCGGAGGCACCGTAAGCGTATTGATGATACGCTGAGGATGCCGACAACCCCGGCCTTCGCTGGGGCACGCTGTGCCAACAAAGGCAGCGCTTGAGCTGGAATGGAATTAGCGCCACAGGCGAGGACATTGAGCGAAGGCATGCCCCGCTTCAACTGCCACCGCTTAAAAATCCTGGATTCCCGCCTGCGCGGGAATGACGAAAGTGCTCCGTGGGATTCGTCGAACAGAACATTTAATTATCTTCCTTATCCGAGACAAGGGATTCGAAGTGACCATTACTTTCATTGGGGAATTCCGGGGGGAATTCCCGGGACACAACACATAATTCGTTTGATTACCTTCGCGCGCCGGCGAAAGACATTTTCCAGTACCTGACCTGCGTGGGTGCCGTCTGCTGCACCCAGTGCCCGCCGCCGTCCAACGTGTGCAGGATAATGCCCAGCGGCTTTGTCGGGTCGGCGGTTGCTCCCTTCTGGGCGACAGCCCAGGCGACGTTGGCATCCAGACAAGTGATGCCGCCCGGCGTGTAGCTCGTCAGTTCGGGCGGTGAGACGTTCTTCGCCTCCGGCGTCCCGTCTGCGGACACGTGAACACGCCAGATATGGCCATTGACCCCATTGCCGTTCGTTACGCCCCAGGCGTCGTCCGGACCGCCTGCGCAGACATCATCCAGATGATCAAAAGCGCCCGTCGTAACAACTTTAATCCACTGGTTGCCCCCGTTCACCGTTCTGTAAAAAGTCGGATTGAGGTTAAGGTCGCTTCCTGATCCCCAGACGGCCAGCAGACTTACGGCATGGACGGTCAGCGGACTGTCGCCGTCCGGCAGGGACTCGGTCCGCCACGTGAGTCCGCCGTCCTGCGTGTGGACCACGGCGCCTCCGTCGGCGGCATCGGCAATCCAGACGTTCGTGCCTATTGCATCCATCCGGTTCACCTGGGTGATTGGCGCCGCGGGATGGGGCATGATGTTCCAGGTTACACCGCCATTGGTGGTGTGCAGGATGACGCCGCCGAGCGAAGCTGCCCAGGCTTCATTGCGGCTAAGGCCTTTTATTGCTTTGATCCCGCCCACGAGACCCGCCGGGACGGTCTGTGCGACCCAGGTGGCACCGCCGTCGGTGGTGCGCAGGATCAAGCCGTTCGTTTCTGCGGCGTCGCTGCTGCAAAGGGCCGCCCATGCAATCTGATCGTCCACCGCGCTAATGTCACAGCCATCCCGGCCCGTCCATGCTGAAGAGTCGCCCTGCACTTGCCAGGTCAGCCCACTATTGGCCGTGTGCACGATGACGGCCGTGCCGGTTACATCCCAGCCGATGGCCCAGCCCGCGCGCGGGGTGACCGGATCATCATCTTTAGTGCAACCGATGATGAGGAGGATAAACATCATGATGACTGCTGCTCGCCTTACATTTTTCTTCATGGCTGTTCTCTCTTCCTGATGTTGTTTTCAGCAGGGGGAAACCTGGAGAATGGCCCAGGAAATCCTCTTCCTTCTCAGGCGCCTGCTTTGCGGGCAAAATCTTTAATCTGCTCTTCCAGACCCGGCATCATCCGATCCTCCTTCGTGCACCCGAAAGGACGCTCCCGGAATTCCAGGTTTCCCGGCGTTTGCGGGCCGCCACCCGGCCTTCATTTCTTTGAGGCCAGCTCCATCATCTTGTGCGCGACTTCGGCGCCGGCATTCTGGTTCTGGCCGGTGACGAGGGTTCCGTCGGTGACGACGTGATTGGCGAAGGTGTCCTGGAAAGCGGTTTTGCTTTCAAAGAGAGCCCCGGCGGCGCGAAGGTCCCTTTCGGGATGCAGGGGTGTTATGGTGATATCCAGTTCCTTGACCTGTTTGTCCGTGACGGCGGTCAGGCGGCGCCCTTTGACGAGCGGATTGCCGTTTTGATCCTTCGCTTTCAAAAATCCCAGCGGGCCGTGGCAGACGCCGCCCACGATCACTCCGGCGGCATAGGCTTCACTGATCTTTTTGCCCAGCGCGTCCGACGTGCCGAGGTCATAGGCCGCGCCCCAGCCACCGGCCAGGTAAACGACGTCGTATCCGGTGAAATCGAGATTATCGATCTTCAGAGAATTGGCGGTTTTGGCCCGGAAAGCCGCATCCGCGAGAAACCGCTTGTCCGCGGAGGTGGTAAGCGGCCATTTCAGGGACATCGGTTCCACGGGGATTTCTCCGCCCCGGATGCTGGCCACGTCAACCTTCATGCCGGCATCGGAAAACGCGTAATAGGGCACTGTCATTTCGGAGGCATAGACGCCGGTCTTCTTCCCGGTGTCGCCAAGGACCCCCTGGCTGGTCGTGATGATCAAAGCTTTCTTGCCGGGGAGAGTGAACGTCTGTCCGCTATAGTGCGGATGAAGACCCAGAAGATTCAATAAGAGGGGCAGAAAAAAATAGACGATGAAAGCCGACGCGACAATACAAAAACCGATGATCAACAGCATTTTGGTGGTCATGAGGTCCGTCCTTTCGCCACGGAGCGTTCTTCCATGGTCATTTTATTGATTATAACAGATCGTTCGCAAAAAAGTCAGGGCATCTTTCAAAGGGATGCGGCAGCCGGTTAAGAAGGAATAAACCGCCTTTTTGATTGCGGTGATGAATTCTTTCTTTCCAATTGAAACGGTGAACCGTTTTGGGTATATTTCGCCTATCTGCTTTCTTGACGTGTTAATTGACCGGTTTCGTAACCCGAAAATCACTGGAGGCTTTTATGCTGAAAAAAATGTTTGCGGTTGTCTTTCTGATCATGAGTCTTGCCGCCGCCGCTGCGGCCGCCGACTTAACCCCAATCAAGCTTGTGCCGCCGGATAAAAAGGGCGGGAAGCCGCTGATGCAGTGTCTGGCCGAACGCCACACGAATCGGGCGATCAGTCCGCAGAAGCTGCCGGGCGAGGTGCTTTCGAATCTGCTGTGGGCCGCAGCCGGGATCAACCGTCCGGAAAGCGGCAAACGCACGGCGCCTTCCGCCGTCAATTGGCAGGAGGTCGATGTTTATGCCGCGATGGAAGAAGGCCTCTATCTCTATAACGCCAAGACGCACACACTCGACCCGGTTTTGAAAAATGATCTGCGCCGGAGCACGACGACTCTTATTCAACCGTCCAGAGGCTCGGTGGCGGGTGCGCCCCTGCAATTGATCTATGTCGCGGATTATGCCAGAATGAGCTTTGTCGCGAGCGACGCCGACAAAAAACTCTATTCGGCCGCCGACACCGGTTTTATTGCCCAGAATGTCTATCTGTATTGCGCATCCGCGGGACTGGCATCCGTCGTGCGGGGCATGGTGGATCGGGATGCTCTGGCGAAGGAGATGAAGCTTCGCGACCAGCAGAAGATTATTCTGGTGCAGGCCGTGGGCTATCCGCAGTGATTTGCTGATTTCCGCCGGCAGAGCAAAAGGCGGCGCGGGTCAGGCGGTATGAGGACAGCGCCTGAAAAAGCAATGGACGTTGATTCACCATCCGGAGAGGAGATTTTGTGGAATATCAAAACCTGATTGTGGAAAGAAACGATGGCGTGGCGGTCGTCACGTTGAACCGGCCCGCGGCCAATAACACCCTGAGCGTTGATCTGATGCTCGAACTGGAGGCCCTGGCGGATGACTTTCAATCCGATCTGGAAACGAGAGCCGTTGTCTTTACCGGGGCGGGAAAGAATTTCTGCCTGGGCGCCGATGTTCTGGACCCGAAGCAGCTTTCGATTTCCACAGGTCCGGTCCTGAAGCGGTATCGCGGTTTTTCCATCGGCCCCCGGATGATCACCAAACTCAATGGGATCCCCCAGATTACGATTGCGGCGATCAACGGCGTTTGTCTGGGCGGCGGGACCTGCATCGCGTCGGCGCTGGATTTCCGCCTGGGCGCGGATAACTGCAAGTGTGGACTGCCCGAAAACAATCTGGGTATGAATTTGAGCTGGCTCGCGCTGCCCCTGATCGTGAACCTGATCGGCCCGGCCAAAGCAAAACGGTTTGTAATCCTGAGTCAGAATGAACCGGCCCGGACACTCCAGGAATGGGGATGGCTCGACGACGTTGCGCCCGCCGACCAGCTTACGGAGCGCGCCCTGGAAATGGCCCGAACGTATGCCGCAAAGGCGCCCCTGACGACGCAGATGATCAAGCGCAGCGTCAATACCCTGGTTCAGGCGCTTGATCAACCGATCATGCACATGGATTCGGACCAGTATATCCTGGCCAGCCTGACGGATGATTTTAAAGAAGGGATCGAAGCGCTGATGGAGCGCAGAAAGCCCGTCTTCAGGGGAAAGTAAGATAAACTGTTGGAGCGGACGGCCGGTCCGCTCCAACGAAATCGCAATGCCGGTCCATCTTTTACGGGCGCCGCCCGGTCTTTGCCGTAAACTTTACGTCCGGACGTTCAACTGAAATTCTCACGCATCGGAAAATCAGCACCGCGTCTTAACCGCGGCGTTCAAGGCTGCGCGGTCATTCCATGAAGGAAACCCCCGTGAGGATTTCCTGCAAACCAAATGATTTCGCCGCCGGTAGTATTTACCTGTCGATTGCCTGACGTTTATTCCGTATTGTGACTTTTCTTCAAATATTTAAAATCAAATTAAAAGAAAAATGGTGCTGACTTTTTGAGGCCGACCGGTTCACGTCCGGCAGGGGGTGCCCCATGTTCAGGCAAGTCATAATCAGCGCGGTGCTGCTGACCATCGTCGCTATTGCAGTTGGAGCAGTCGGTCTGCACTATAAGGAACACAAATTATATCGGGAGGAGATGGCCATGACCCTATCGGAAATAGATTATCTGGAAGCGGTTCTGAAAAAGAAAAATGCCGACGACTGCATTGTTGAACCTGCCGCGTATGGATGGAAATGTACGGATTTCAGAGGCCGGGTCTATCGAGTATTCAGAGATGAAGCGAAAATGAAGGCGATTCAATCGAACCCGGTGCAAGGCGCAAATCATCGGAATTCGGCGAGACCGGAAACTCATTAGCCTTTCGTAAGCGGTTGCGCTTGAAGGATCTGGCGGATGCCGGAGCGGCGGTGCGCGCCGGCTGTTTCCTTGCAGGATTTTACCGGTCAGGCGGCTCTGTTTCGCCGTCCAATAGTCATCCTCTTCTCCATTTGCAATATTACCGGATAACCATTAGAATGGGCCATCTTCCGTGCCGCATGATTCCGGCGGACGGCCGAAAGAGGAAGTAAGGCAAAGTCGGGAAGGCAGACAGACTCGGGAAACGTAATCCCGCGACTGCGGGATGAACGCTGATTTTTCCTAGCTGCTGCGCAATAATAACATTCATTTCCTGCCTCGACAGCTTGCTGTGAGGCGGCTGATTGAAAGCATCACTGATGAGGAGCACAGTATGAAAAAATATCCATCCGCTGCAAAATATGTCGAAGTCGTTCTTTTCGTTCTCTTGGCGGTCGCCTGCGGTGCGCAACTCTCTCAGGCCACGTCGCCGAAATCGGTCGTTCTGGCCTACGATGCGGGGACGCAGACGCTGTCCGTCACGATCGATCACTCGACGCTGACGCGCGGGGTGCATCACATCAAATATGTCGAGATTAAGAAGAACGGCGTGTCTTCGGGCAAAAACGAATACAGCTCTCAGCCGACGGATGAGCTGTTCACTTACACCTACAAGATTCCGGCGGTAAAAGGAGACAGCTTCGAGATTACGGCCATATGCAATATGTGGGGGCGCAAAACATCCACCTTTACCGTCCCCTGATGCAGTTGCCGGCCGTTGGCGGGAAAAATGGATGATGCGCAGACGCCTCGCTCAGCGCGTCTGCGCGGATGAATCAGCCGGTTAATAAGGCCGGGCCGTTATTTCTTGGATCCCGGCAGTTTCAGGGAATATTCGTAAATCAACTTCATCTCGGCATCTGAAATCTTATCTTTCGGAAAGGCCGGCATGGTGCCTTTGGTTCCGTCAGCCTTCAGGGGATTTCTGTTGAATGCCGTAAAGGCGGCAAGACTTTTCATCTTCGCCGAGCCCGTAACCGGCAGCGCGGGATTGATGACATTCCCGCCGCCGGCGTGGCAGCCGCCGCAATGCGCGGCATAAAGGTCAGCCCCGCTCGGCGCGGACACGGACACGCCCCGGTAAAGGATCATGGTCATTCCACACACGACTGAAACAGCGATGACCAAAAGAATCAAAAACCAAATGGTTTGCTTCATACGACCTCCTCTGATGTTCATCGGATCATTGTCTGAATATTTTGCCTCATCATGATGCGTGTTCCGGTACATTTTTACTTCACTCCTTCGCTTCCAGCACGGGGAAGATCTTATTGAGGATCCAGAAGATAACAAAGGGCAGCACAGCGATCAGCAGAGCGCCGCCCAGCCCTTCCTTGAAGGTTTCCAGGCTGCGCGGGATAATGGGCAGATTGTAATCCATATAGCCCGAAAAGGTCAGAGAAAAGGACTGGCCGCCGATGACGACATTCCAGCGCATCATGAAGACGCCGAAAAGGACGAGCAGGAGAGACAAAACGGTCCGGCGGCGGGTCATGCCGGGGAGCAAGAGAAGGATGAAGGGCACCAGATTTCCCAGGACATACTGAAGCAGAAAAATATTGATAAAGTCTTTGCCGTAAATGACATTCCGCAAAATGTCCCAGGATTTGACGGCGGTGTAACCGCGAAAAACCAGGTCGAGAAGCTCCAGGCTGATGGAGAAGACCATGAAAAAGATCAGATACCGGACGGTCGTCTGCATGGCTTCGGTTTCCATCCCTTTGATGTTTTGGAAGGCGTCCGCTCCCGCCTGTGTATGCTTCCGGGAAGCCCGGTATTTTTTGACTTCCATAATGATGATGTAAACGAGCAGGCACAGGGCGACTCCGGAAACAACAGCCGACATAATAAAAATCACCGGCATGAGCGGGGTCATCCACAGGGCATTGGCTTTCACGGAGCCGAAGATGAACCCGGCGTAGCCGTGCAAAAAACAGGCGATCGGCACGCCGATGCCCGCCAGAATGCGGGTTGCTTTGGCATCGAGCCTCAGACTGTTTTCGCTTAAGTCCATGGCCCCCAGAGTCAGGATCGTGCAGACGAAATACTTGACCGTTTCGGCGAGCGTCTTATGCATCCGGCCTTTGAGTCTCAGAGATTCTTCCACGAGGTTTCTGCGGAAAATAAACCATAGCTCAGACGCCACAACCGACCCGTAGAGAAACAGGACAACGCCGAACGCGGCGATGGCCGACGTAAAATGCGGCGTCAGGATGACGTTCATGTTTCTTTCGGGATGCGTGAGGTGCAACAGGAGCGGCATTGGCGCTACCATCAGGAGCGCAAACGAAAATACCAGGGCGAATCTGGCGATATCCTTGAGCGGTTTGATGTCAAAGAGATGGTAAAGAGAGGACAGGACAAAAGCGCCGGCGACGAGGCCCGTCATGAAAGGGTACATCACGATCTGAATGCTCCAGTAGATGTATTCATTGGGGTACACGAATAATTCTTTGACGGTCCATAAGGCTTCCAGAACCATAGCTACCTCACTTCTTCATCGAGCCCGATAAAATAGACCCGGGGATTGGTTCCGTATTCCGGTTTGTGAACGGCGACCCGCTGGGTCCGGATGATATTGCCCACGGGATCTTTGGCGTCTTTGATGTCGCCCAACTGCCTTGCGCCCGTCGGGCAGGTCTGAACGCAGGCCGGCCGCAGACCCTGGCTGATCCGGTGGTAACAAAAATTGCATTTGTCCGCCACGTGGTGGACCGGATGAAAAAACCGCATGCCGTAGGGGCAGGCCATGATGCAATAACCGCAGCCGATGCACCACTTCCCGTCGACCAGCACCACGCCGTCGGCGTTCTGATACGTCGCGCCGACGGGGCATACCTGGACGCAGGAGGGTTTCGCGCACTGGTTGCAGAGTTTGGGAACAAAAAAAGCTTTCCTGATATTTTCGCGGGGAACATCTTTGAATTTGCCGTGGCCCAGGTCGATGCGTCCGGAGGTAAATCCGTACCGTGCTTCTTTCGGTGTGTCGGCAAAAACCTTGCCGTCTCCGGTTACCACATACCTCTCCACCCACGTCCGGGAGACGTCGGCGTCAAAGGGGATTTCGTTTTCGAGTTTGCAGGCCTTGACACAGAATCCGCAGCCGATGCATTTGTACGTATCGACGAGAAAGACATAGCGGCGCGGCGAAGCGGCGGCCCGCGCATCGGCGGGCCGGTAGATTCCATCAAGCCCCCGGGCCAGCAGGACAGCGGCGGTTCCCTTGACGGCCAGTTTTATGAAATCTCTTCGGTCCATCTGCGGCTCCTAACGGGGTTTAGAGGCTTCGTGCGGTTTGTGGCACAATACGCAATTTATGCCGGGGTTATGGCGATCCGGATGGATTCCCCGAATCTGTGAACGCTGACTGGTCGGATAGGGAAGCTCGGCGTGGCACCTGAGGCACAGATCGCGGCTCTTGTCCAGAGTGAGTTTTGGCGGATTCGCCGGATGGGCGCTGGCGGGTCCATGGCAGTTTTCACACTCAATGATCTTGTGCGGCGAAGCGGCAACCTTCTTGGCTTCCGGGGCATGGCAGGCCGCGCAGACGTCCCGTCCCCGGTACTTCACCGTTATCTTTTTCCACTCTTCGACATTGGATTGCCGGTGCCAGCCGTACATGTAGCCCTGCTCCTGAATGCCGAAATCAGCGGGCACAAAAAAGGTCCTCGCGATCAAGATGATCGCCACGAAGGCCCCAATGACGAGAAAAGGTCGCAGCACATGCATAACGTCGGACACTCCCGGTCGATTTTATGTTCTCACCGGTAATTCAAATCCAAATGCTGTTTTTCGAAAAAACGGCTTCGCCGCTGCCTGCGAGTTGAAGGCGAAAGAAGAAAACAGCACACTTTCCGTTTGGGCGAGATTCATCAAATTTCATCCCGAATTATGTGTTTTCCGTTGCTGATGCGAACCGGCAACGCCGGATTCAAAGAATTTTTATTAGTTTAATGGTGATTAGGAATCCGTCAAGAGGCGGGGCCGATCGCTCGGGAACAGGCGCCGTATCGGCTGTTGATTTCTGCAAGTCTCTATTTAAATTACAGGAAGCAAGGCGGCGCCGTTGGGCTTAATCCAACCGTGTTTTCCGGCTTCAGGCAATTGCCGGAAGCCGGAGGCGGGATAAAATAAGGAGGGTTTCATGACCAAAAGAATGCCGGCGGTATTTTTCGGACACGGCAATCCGCTGAATGCCCTGTCGCACAATGTCTATACGGAAGGTTGGGCGGCCATCGGCCGGGCGCTGCCCCGTCCCCGGGCGATTCTCTCAATTTCCGCGCACTGGTACCTGCCGTCCACGGCTCTCACGGCGATGGACCAGCCGGAAACGATCCATGATTTCGGAGGATTTCCGAAAGAACTTTATGAAGTCCAATACCGTGCGCCTGGGTCCGCCGCACTGGTGAAGCAGGTCAGGAGCGTCCTGGCGCCGGTTGTTGTGAAACCGGACAAAACCTGGGGGCTCGACCATGGAACGTGGTCGGTTCTCAAACATGTTTACCCGGATGCGGATATTCCCGTCGTCCAATTGAGCATCAATGAAAGGCAGCCGCCGCAGTTTCACTACGGGCTCGGCAAGAGACTGGCTTGCCTGAGAGACGACGGGGTGTTGATCATGGGCAGCGGGAATCTTGTGCATAATCTGCATGCCTATGCCTGGGGCCGGGGGAATATTGAAGCTTACGACTGGGCGGTCCGTTTTGAGACAAAAGCGCGGGAATTTCTTGAGGCCGGTGTTGACGGACCTCTCGTTGAATATGAGAAACTGGGCCGGGATGCTCTGTTGTCTATTCCGACGCCGGATCATTACCTGCCTTTGCTCTATGTGATTGCGACGCGCCGCCCCGGTGAAAGGATCAGCTTCCCGGTAGAGGGGGTCGACGGCGGCTCCGTGTCCATGCTGGCCTGCCGGATCGGCTGAGGCCAGGGATGCGTGAATTCGGGGCGCGACCTCCCGCAGCCGAGGATGCGCCCGCATTGCCCTTAACCCGGGGGCGGGGCATCGGTTCTCTTCTGCCGGTCGTCCGTGGTCAGCATATTGGATAATAATTTGAGTGTGATGCCCAGAACAAGGATAACGAAGACGTTGACGGCAAGTTCGATCATCGCATTCACGAAAGCCTCTCCCTGAAGCGTTTCCACGGAGAGTTTGGCGCTGATCGACAGGATGCCCCGGGTGGCGGAGACGATGCCGATATTCAGAAAGGGCCTGAGCGAGGTCCGGTGCTCTTCCAGGTAGTGGATGACGGTCCCCATGACTTCCACGATGATAATCACCAGGAGCAGGTCGGAGACAAACCGGATGATGGCTTCCGCAGCCTTTCGCGGTTCCTGGACTTTCAAGATAAATGAAACGAAGTCCCAGTAGCTGTAGGCCAGAGCGACCAGAGCGGCCACGAGAAAGCTGACGCCGACAATCGCGTAAAGAATAGAATCACCGGTCCGGAGCTTGTTTCTCGAGAATGCGGCAATATAGTCCTTTATTTTCTCCTCATGCTGACTCATTTCTGCTGTCCTCTATCCGCACGGATGATGATGAGGAAGGTGATTTCCATAAAGGAAGCACCCTGGCCCGACTGCCCGGGCTACGCGGATGGCGATGTTTTCATTCTCTGGTGCGGTGATTCCACAACGTTCTGGTCCGCAGGAACCGGGACATTGAAATACTTGCAGACTTTGGCCAGAATCTGGTTGTCGGTCATCTCGTCGGCAGTTTCCACGGCGGCAATGCGCGAGCCGAGATGGTTCTTCTCCAGCTGTTTTTTGAGTTCTTTCTTGGCTTCGCCCGGGCCGAAAATATAAATAGACGAGGCCGTGCCGACGGCGTCGGCGATTTGGTTGTAATAAATTTTCAAGTGTTGGGCGAACTCCTGTTCGTGCCTGTCGTCTGCCGGAATCATCCTGTCCTTGTGGGGCCCCTTCAGGTTGGGGTCGCCGGCGGCGCGGGCGTGTTTTTCGGCTTTTGATTTTATTACCGTTTTGTTCACTCCCTGATCCGTGAGCGCCATGATCACGGACCGGCGATGGTCAATCCACAATCCGATTTTTGCAGCCATGATTCCTCCTTCGTCAGGGGCGACAAGCTGTGACGCCCGTCATTTACAAGATGTGTTTTATTGTTCATTATTATATGAACGAATCCGGCAAAAGACATGGTAGTATTTTGCCAGATTAATGGGAGTTAATTCCTGACCTGTAAAATGAACGGGTTTTGGTATATGTGACCTGAGAATTCGACAATGATCCGTGAGAAAGACACGATCCGGTCAATAAAAGGAGACATGAGTATGCAGTTTACATTCGCCCACAACAATTTCAACGTATTGAATCTGGAAAAAAGTCTGGCCTTCTATAAGGAAGCATTGGACCTCAAAGAGGTGCGGCGCTATGAGCCGCCGGACGGAAGCTTTATCCTCGTCTTTCTCAGCGACGGGCAGACGCCGCATCAGCTGGAACTCACCTGGATGAAAGACCGCAAGGAAGCCTACAGTCTGGGCGATAATGAATTCCATCTGGCGTTCAAGGTGGATGATTTCGCCGCCGCGCACCGGCTGCATGAAAAAATGGGCTGCATTTGTTTTGAAAATAAAGCCATGGGGATTTATTTCATCAACGATCCGGATGATTATTGGGTTGAAATCGTCCCGCAAAAACGATAGGTGCGGAACACCCCGGCCGTCAGGAATCGATTCGTATGCCCGCGAAGCGGGGCGATGCCCTGCAGCGGACCATGATAAATTATTGTTAGCCATCAGCTTTGACTGGTGCTGTTTGCGTAGAGATGAAGAAAGGAGAACCCTGATGAAGAAGTTGCTTTTGAAAATAATGTGTCTGACCGTAATGGTTTTGGCGCCGGCAACCGTTATGGCGGCGGTCGACGTCGATGTGCGCGTGAACATTCCTCTGCCTCCACCCATTATTTTTCCGGCGCCGCCGCATGTGGTGGTGATTCCGGAGACTGATGTGTACGCGGTTCCCGATGTCGATGTCGACATCTTCTTTTATGGAGGATGGTGGTGGCGGCCCTGGGAAGGACGCTGGTATCGTTCGCGATACTATGACCGGGGCTGGGGTTACTATAAAACCCCTCCGCCCTTTTACAGGCAAGTGCCCCGCGGCTGGAGAAATGATTACAGAGACCGGCGCTGGAGAGGTTACGAGTGGGACCATCGTCCCATTCCTCACCGTGATGCGGAGAAAAACTGGCGCAAATGGAAAAGAGACAAACACTGGGAAAAGGAAGATTACTACGGCGTGCGGGGGATGGACCGCAGACCCCATGACCGTGGACAGTACCGCGACGACAGACCGGATCGGGGACCGGACCGCGGTCCGGAGCGAGGCCGTGACCGGGGGCCCGACAGAGGAGACCGGGGCGATCGCGACAGAGGCCCGCATGACGGGGGCAGAGGCGATCGCCGATAGGACATACGGAAATGTTAAAAAAAGCGCAGCCGCTGCTCAGGGCTGCGCTTTTCTATTGAATGGATTATGGCCGGATTTCAGCCTGAGCCTACTGTTGAAGGTACAAATCGACACAGTATTTTATGCCGCCTTCTTTTTCATATCTCGCGTCGGATTTAACATTGTTCAGGACCTGGAGGGATTCGACCGTGCCGAGGTCGCCGATAGCCTTCAGGGCCATATAGCGATCATTGTACCAGCCATCCGTATAGGCCTTTTTGAGAAACTCCAATTCGCCTGCAGCTCCCAGCGTACCGATCGATGAAACAGCGCATGCCTTGAAGAATTCATCACCGGTTTGCGCGAATTTTTTCAGCTGTTCGACCGCCCTGGGGTTATTGGAATAGCCCAGCTCGAGCACTTTCCAGAAATCCGTGTAATCTTTCCCGCTGATCCGCCCATTGATCTGCTCTGAGAGGGCTGCAACTTTCTGATCGGAAGCGCTGAGACGAAAAGCAGCTTGGTTGATTTTGGATGCTATGTCTTTAATCATGACGGACATGGGAATGTTGAAACAGGGGTCGAGGATTTCATCCATGCTCCAGACCGGCACTTTCCCATTGTAAAAATAGGATTTAATCATGGTCTTTTTGCCGCCGTCGGAAAGCGTGCCGGAAAATATATGCAGGGCTTCCCATGGGGAGAAGCTGGTTGCCCTGATGCTGGCGATTTGATAACGATGAACAGTCAGTGTCAAACCGTCCGTTTTATTTTTGGCCACAATGCATCTGACCGGGATTTGGCGGCCGGTCATTTCTTTCTCGAGATTTGTGGCTAAGAAAACAAGTGGATCTTCAACATTGCTGAACTTGACAAGGGATCGTTCGGACATTGCGGCGCCCGTGCCAATTTGTCCCAGAAGAAAGTGCGAGTCCATCCCTGTTCGGCCATCAACAATCGTCAAGGTGGCCGGCGTCGCACCCTGGGAGTCATAAGTGATGGTTGACGGGACAGGATCCTTGATGGTGAAATTCAATCCGCAGCCGGTTAGCAGTGATAAGACGGTAATGAATAAAGCAGCGAGAGTGCAAAAATATTTACTCTTCATTGGTGCTTAACCTCCTCACAGGGATTTTTCATCGGACTGATAAAAATGATACGCCACTCTACTGGAGACAGCGGCCTTCGTCAAGAATATTCAGGTGTTCAGATGTTCGGAGGAAGATTGCCGCTCTTAAGGCGGCCGGCGGACAGGCTCATAAATATCTGTTGATTTTTATGGAATTGTCCCTTAAAGTCACGGCAGTAAAAGGGTTTTTCTACCCGGTTACCGTAGTTTTTCAAGATGCCCGGTTATTGCGGTCTCTCCAATGAATAAACTGCCGAAGTTGATGTGCCTATAACTATACCTGCGTCATCGTGAGTGGAAGCAGGGAAGAAATAAATAAAACAGGGGGAATTCCAATTGAACATTGATAAGAGAATTTTGACTGATGAAAACCTGCAGAAAATCAAAGCCCTCAATAATCCGCACGTGGAAAGAATTGTCGAGGAATATGTGAATTTATGCAAGCCGGCCAAAGTATCTGTAATTACCGACAGCTTTACGGACGTCGGATATATCCGCCAAATGGCCGTGGATCTGGCCGAGGAGAAGAAGCTGGCTATGCCCGGTCACACAGTTCATTTTGACAGTTTTTACGATCAGGGGCGCGATAAAAAGAACACCTGTCTGCTCGTAACGCCGGATATGAAAGTCTCCAAGATCATCGACGTCAAGGACCGGGAGGAAGGGCTCAAAGAAGTGCGCGGCATTATGGACGGCATCATGAAGGGCAAGGAATGTTTTGTGCGCTTCTTCTGCCTGGGGCCGCTCAACTCGCGTTTTTCCATCGCCGCGCTGCAGATCACGGACTCCGCTTATGTCTCGCACAGCGAAGATTTGCTCTACCGCGTCGGCTACGAGCACTTTAAGACACTGAAGGGCGCCGATGATTTTTTCTATCTAATTCATTCCGCGGGCGAATTGGATGAACGGGGCAATACCAGGAATATCAAGGATCGCAGAATTTACATTGATGTCCTCGGGAAAAAAGTCTTGACGGTCAACAATCAGTACGCCGGAAACAGCGTGGGGTTGAAGAAGCTGGCGCTGCGGCTGGCGATCTACAAGGCCAACAAGGAAGACTGGCTGACCGAGCACATGTTTATCATGGGCGTGAAGCCGGAGGGAAAGAACCGGGTAACCTATTTCACCGGCGCGTTCCCGAGCGCCTGCGGCAAGACGTCTACAGCGATGGTTCCCGGCCAGCAGATTGTCGGCGATGATATCGCCTATATCCGCCACAGCGACGACGGCAGGGCCTATGCGGTCAACATCGAACAGGGCATTTTCGGCATTATTGAAGACGTGAACCCGGTCGATGACCCGGTCATCTATGAAGCGCTCACGACGCCGCGCGAACTGATCTTCTCCAACGTGCTCGTGAATGACGGGAAACCTTACTGGCTGGGTATGGGGCAGATTCTTCCGGAAGAGGGAACCAACTTTTCCGGCGAGTGGAAGAAAGGCAAGAAAGACGACAAGGGCAATGAGATCCCTCTGGCCCATAAGAATGCGCGCTACACGATTCGATTAAGCGAGTTGAAAAACGTGGACCCCAAACTCTACGATCCCGAGGGGGTTCCGGTAAGCGGCATCATTTACGGCGGTCGCGATTCCGATACGTCCGTGCCGGTTTACCAGAGCTTCGACTGGGCGCACGGCATGTTTGTCGGCGCCTCCCTGGAATCGGAGACGACGGCAGCGACGCTGGGTGCCGTCGGTGTGCGGGAGCTCTCTCCGATGGCGAACCTCGATTTCCTGGTCGTTCCGCTGGGAACGTATCTGTCCAACCACATTAAATTCGGCAACCGGCTGATCGCCAAGCCGCTGGTCTTCGCAACGAACTATTTTCTGAAGGAAGAGGGCAAATTCCTGAACGATAAAGTGGACAAGAAAGTCTGGCTGATGTGGATGGAAGGACGGGTGCACGGCGAATACAGCGCCATTCAAACGCCGATCGGCTATATCCCGCAATACGAGGATATCGCCAAATTGTTTGTGCAGATTTTCGGCAAGAAATTCAGCCGTGATATGTATGATAAACTGTTCTCCATCCGGGTGGATAAATTTCTGGAGAAACTCGACCGCGTGGAAAAAGCGTATAACGAAGAGGAAAACATTCCCGAAGAATTCCATGCCATGATGACCTTGCTGCGCAACAGCCTGATCGCGGCGAAGAAAAAGGCGGGGAAATCAGTCATTCCTCCCGGCGATTTCGCTTAAGTCTTTCAGTGAAGAATGTATAACAAAAAGCCCCGCCGGACCGACGGGGCTTTTTAATTCATTGTAACCCTAAAGTCTATAGCCTAACAGCCTGCTTCAGCTTATTTCTAACATCCGGCCGGTCCGCCAGATCGGTTGTGTAGCTGCCGCTGATAAAATCCTCCTCCCGGAGAATCACGTGGTGGAAGGGCAGCGTCGTTTTCGGCCCCGTAAGCTCGATTTCACCCAGTGCGCGCTGCATGCGGGCGATGGCGTCCGCCCGCGTCGCCCCCACGCTCATGACTTTCATCATCAGCGAATCGTAGTAAAAAGGAAAAAGATAGCCTTCGTATATCCCTTCGTCAATGCGGATTCCGGGTCCATGAGGCAAGTGCAGTTTCCGGATGACGCCTGGTGAGGGAATAAAGTTGCGCAGCGCGTCTTCCGCGTTGACGCGGCATTCGATGGCATGGACGCGCAGGCGGATGTCGTCCTGATTGAAACTCAGCTCTTCGCCCTCGGCAATCCTGATCTGCTCGCGGATGATGTCGATGCCGGTCACCATCTCGGTGACGCAGTGCTCCACCTGCAGGCGGGAATTGATTTCATTGAAATAGAATTTCCGTTCTTCCGGAAAATAAAAAAATTCAACCGTCAGGGCGCCCACGTAATCCAGCGCCAGGGCGACGTCGATGGCGGCCGCGCCCATTTTCATCCGCCAGAACGGGCTGACAATCGGGCAGGGGGATTCCTCCACGAGCTTCTGGAAGCGGCGCTGCACCGAACAGTCGCGTTCGCCCAGATGAACGACGTTGCCGTATTGATCGGCCAGAACCTGGAATTCCACGTGCTTCATGCCGTGCAGAAATTTTTCAATATAGAAAGAGGAGGTGCCGAAGGCCTTGCGGCCCCGCGTCTCGGCTCCGGCAATGGCTTTGCCCAGTTCTTCTTCATTGCGGGCGATCATGATGCCGATGCCACCGCCGCCGCCCGAAGGTTTGACGATGACCGGAT
>SBEK01000271.1 GCA_009668925.1 Deltaproteobacteria bacterium | reverse complement strand
ATGCTGAGCATGGCCGCCAAAATATAAAAATACATGGCCGACGCACTGAAAAGGAATACGGGCTCCGCTAAGCCGATAATGAAATAGGCTACGAGCGCTATCCCCACGTCGATGACACACCGCCTGAGGGCGGGGTCCCGTGTCCGCCTGATCATCACCCAGACCATTCCCGCAAACGTAAAAAGAATCCAAACAAACAACCCCAGACCGATTAAACCGAGGCGAACGGCCACATCAATCAATAAATTGTGGGGGGTGATAATCTGCTCCGGCCTGTAATTTTCAGGCAATGCGCCCACATACTTGGGAAGATCGAGCGTATCACTGACGGTTCGCATGCCGAATCCGATTCCGGTCAAGGGATAATCCCGAATCACGTTGAGCATGACATAATTGATTTTTATTCTTTCGATAAAATTGTTCACCAGATCCGTCCGACTTCGAACCGGCGAAAAAACAAGGGCCAAAACCATGCCCAGCAGAAAGAGCGGCAAGAGTTTCTTGTTTTTGATGATCAGCAAAGCAACCGCTGCAATGAAAAAGGCCGCCAGAGTTCCCCGGCTTTGCGTCAGCACCATGGCGGAAAAAATGATGACCGCGCAGAGAATGACGAACAGCTTGTGGCGCGGTTGTTCGTATTGACGGTAGAAGTGACTGCAAAATATCAGGGCGGGGATAAGCAAGGTTCCGATCATATTTCCCGGAAGCTCGGTGGACACATGGCGACCGTCGGCCAGCAAACCGCCCAGGCGGATTTCTCCTATCGGACTGGCCATGACCCCATAATAATACACAAGGCCGACGCAGGAAAAAATGACGGCGGAGGCCACCAAAAGCCACTTAAGAACATCCAGCCTCGCTCTGGATTTGAAAAAAGTTATCACCATCAAGTACAGGATCAGAGCATTCAGAAGGTGGGTTAGAATATCGTGAAGGCTGTTTTCGAAATTCAGCGCCCAAAGGAGGCTCAAGCCGGACCACAGAAAAAAAAATGCAAAGGGATAGATCAGGGGCGTCTTAAGATCGGGTACGACATGCCGCGTGATCACCAAAAAAAGGGCGATGCCCAGGGCCGAATAAAAGCATATTTGATTCTGGCTGGTTGTATAAGGGAAAGGGGTAAAGAAAATAAACAGGCCCACAAGCACGGGCACGCCCAGCGTTAGCAGCGCAAAAATCAGGGGATATCGATTCCGGACAGTTAAAAAAAAATTGATCATGGATCTTTTTCCGTCCCGTGGATTTTTTCCAGCTATATGCAGCTGTAACGATCCATGACCAGAAATCCGTTGCAGATCGTATGATGCCGAATAAACCAGTTCTCTTTCATGAATACAAAATCCCTTTTTTCATCCAGCTTTACGCCTAAATGCTCTTCGACGGCTCGAACGACCCCCCGCTGATTATCCCATCCCTTGCCGGTGCTGCCGTCTTTCCGGACAAAGACGCTGCTCATATTCGTATCATGGAAGAATACTTTGCAGCGCGGCGCCAGATAGGGAAACCACGACTTGATTTCGGCAACCGTGTGATCATACAGATGGCTCGTGTCGATAAACAACACGTCAATGACCGGGACAATCCCCCGCTGCCCGCACCATACGGGGAATTGGGCGGCAAATGATATATCATCCTGCTTAATAAAAATTCTGTCTTTAAAGGTTGACACCTTCTTGCAATCTTCGATATCCACGCTGACCAGTTGGGCTCCCCATAAATTGGCGATGCGCTCCAGAACGAATGAAGATTCTCCGTCTCCGACGCCCAGTTCAACAATCAGCTTGGATTCGATACCCAGACTTTCCACAAACAAGGTTTCCAGATGATCGCTGATATCCGATTTTTGATTCTGAGCGCGTTCGCGAATGTCGCGGAGAATACGTTGCAGGGATTTGCGATTGAGCGTTTCTTTTACGTTCATATTTTATTTCTCCTAATCATAGGCTCTGTCCTGTTCGTAAGGTAAATGGATATGATGGGCAAAAGTTTTCAAAAGCTTCGGATAATCGGCAATGGTTTTATTTTTCAGCGGATCGTAGATTTTGATCAGGGAATCCAGATCGGGCCATTTTTCGTCCCACAACCTGCGAATCTCCTGCGACCAGCCGCTGTCGAGGTACCCTTCGTAACATTTGTCCCGTGCTTTGCTCTTTTCCGTTGTTTTATGGTGATGCCAGGCAAACGAATCCATGCTCACCGCCGTACAGCCGCCGGCAAGAAAACATCTGAGCGAAAAATCATTGTTTTCATAACAGGCTTTCCAGCGCTCATCAAAGTAACCGACTTTGCTGAAGATATCCCGCCGCCAGAACATGACGTTGAGCTCGGAGGCGACGACCCTGACATAAGACAGGGGCTTCCGGCCCAGAATTTTGTCCAGCATCGCCGTCTTGCGTCGGCGCAGCGGCTCCAGATTAATATGATCGGCGCCAAAAGGCTCCGCGGGCGTCCACGTTTGGTAGTCGAGATCGCTTTTGTCCGTAAAGGGCGTCACTTGATAAACATC
>SBEK01000073.1 GCA_009668925.1 Deltaproteobacteria bacterium | reverse complement strand
TACAGATACGGGCCGTCGGCGTGGTTGTCCACGGTCAGGATTTCCGGCGCCAGTCCGTCGTCGAACATTTTTTTCGTTTTTGCGGCGATGAGGTCCAGGAGCTTGCGCGCCTCTTCATGGGTCAGGTCCTCCTCGCGCAGTTTGGAGCCGCGGCCCGTATAGACAAGATGATAAAAGCACAACCGTTCGATCTTTTCGCTCTTGAGCAAATCGAACATATCGGCAACATCGGCCAGATTGTGCTTGTTCACCGTGAACCGGAGCCCGACCTTGATGCCGGCGTCACGGCAGTTGCGGATGCCTTCGATCGCCTTGGCAAACGCACCTTTCGTGCCGCGGAAACGGTCATGCGTCTTTTGCAGGCCGTCGAGGCTCACGCCCACATAGGACAAGCCGATCTTTTTGAGTTCGGCCGCAATCTCTCTGGTAATAAGCGTTCCGTTGGTGGAAATCACCGCGCGCAGGCCTTTGTCCGTCGCGTAGCGCGCCAGTTCCAGGAGGTCTTGCCGCATGAGCGGTTCGCCGCCGGAAAACAAAATGACCGGGGCGCCGAACGCCGCCAGGTCGTCAATCATCCGCTTGCCCTCCTCGGTGGTCAACTCCTCGGGGTAGTCGACATCGGCGGAATTGGAATAGCAGTGGATGCACTTCAAGTTGCAGCGGCGCGTCATGTTCCAGACCACCACCGGTTTTTTGTCCGACGAAAACTGCAGCAGGTGCGACGGAAGCTTGCCCGAATGCCTGTTATAGCGCAGCACGTCGGACGGCTCCACCGCTCCGCAGTATAATTTCGAAATACCGATCATAACTTTGCCTTACTCGTCCGTGTGGGACGATTCATTTTGAAAATATTCGACAAGGGACTGCACCAGGCCCTCCATCGTATATTTGTCCTGTTGAATATCGACCTTGAAACCCGCCTTTTTGGCGGTTGCCGCCGTTACGGGGCCGATGCAGGCGATTCTTACATGCGGCGGCAGCGCATAATCCTTGCCCATGATGTCGATAAAGTTAGTCACCGTCGATGAACTGGTAAAGGTGACGACATCCACGTCACCCGCGGCGATCTTTTCCGCGAGCTCTTCTTTTTTTCGTCCGGAGTTGACCGTCTGATAAGCCGTGACGACCTCCACGGCGGCTCCCTGTTTTTTCAGGGTCTCGGGCAGAATATCGCGCGCCTTTGCCGCCCGCGGGATCAGAATCTTCATGCCCCGCAAGTCCAGCGGTGCAAATGATTTCAAAATGCCTTCGGCGATGAATTCATCGGGCATCAGGTCCACCCGGAGGCCCCGGTCGGAAATCTGCTTGGCCGTGGCCGGGCCGATGCAGCATATTTTGATCCCTTTCAGGTCGCGGACGTCCCCGCCCTTTTCCCTGAGGCGGTTAAAAAAGAATTGCACGCCGTTGGCGCTGGTGAAAATCAGCCACTGGAAGGATTCCAATGCCGCAATCGCCTGGTCCAATTCGCTCCAGTCGTCAGGCGGTTCAATACCGATCGTTGGGAAAGCTATGGGACTTGCCCCCTCGGCCATAAGCCGCCCCGCCAGATCGTCGGCTTGCCTTTCGGGCCGGGTGATGACGACGCCTTTGCCGAAAAGCGGTTTCACATCAAACCAGCGCAGTGTCTGCCTCAGGTCAACAACCGGGCCCACCACGAGAATGGCCGGAGGCTTGAATGTATTGGCCCGCGCCAGATCGGCGATGGTTGCCAGCGTCCCGGCGAGGATTTGCTGATGCGGCGTCGTGCCGCGGCGAATCAGGGCCGCCGGCGTTTGGGCCGGCTTGCCGCAGGCCATCAGCGCTCCGGTGATCTCGCCCAGGTTCTTTACACCCATCAGAAAGACCAGCGTGCCGATGCCGACAAGCGCCTGCCAGTCGATATCGCTTTGCTCCTTGGTCGGATCTTCATGGCCCGTGATAAAGGCCACCGTTGACGTGAGCCCCCGGTGCGTGAGCGGAATGCCGGCATAAGCGGGAACCGCAATCGCCGACGTGACGCCGGGAATGACTTCAAAGGGCACCCCCTTTTCCACCAGCACCTCGGCTTCTTCGCCGCCGCGCCCGAAAATAAACGGATCGCCGCCCTTGAGACGGGCGACCGTCTGGCCGGTCAGGGCTTCCGCGGCGAGGAGTTCATTGATTTTATCCTGCGAAAGCGTGTGATCGCCGCCCTTTTTTCCCGCATAAATGAAACGAGCCTGGGCGTTCGCGTATTTCAGCAGGTCTTCATTCACGAGATTGTCGTAGATCACGACATCGGCCAGGCTGAGGCACTCGATCGCTTTGAGCGTAATCAGCCCCGGATCTCCGGGCCCCGCCCCGATGATATAAACTTTTCCCGGTTTCTTTTTCTGAATCATAAACAGATGCACCGAGTCATTCCCGCGGAGGCGGGAATCCAGTACCTATTAAACAATTGCTTCCGTTCTTTACTGAAGAATGTCATCATACAAATCGTTCCATTCAGCGTTCTTTTCCTCTATCAATCTCAGTTACCATTCTCTGTTCCATTTCTTGATCTGTTTTTCTCGGCTTATTGCCTCTTCTATTTCCGAATGAACTTCATAGTAAACCAAATTATGAACATTATATTTTTTTGAAAACCCGTCTATCAAGTCATTTTTATGTTCATAAATGCGTTTCGCCAAATCACTCGTGACGCCTACGTACAAAGTACCATTCTTCTGACTTGCCAAAATGTAAACATAAGAATGTTGCATAAGCAAGGCCATCACAAGGACTGGATTCCCGCCTCCGCGGGAATGACGCATCATGCTATCTTTTTTTTCCGTCTTCATTCCCCTGAAGGGCACATCCATGAGGGAAGAACGGAAATCGCGAACAATGTTTTACTGTCACCGTATTCCCGCCGGATGTTCACGCAACACATGATGACGATATCGCAATGGCAAGAACCATCATCGCGGTCGTCATTCCCGCTTGGCCCTTCAGGGTGCGAAAGCGGGAATCCAGACGGCGTCCCCGCGGAGGCGGGGAACCCGTTTTATTATTCCTGGATTCCTGGTCGCGCTATGCTTGCCCGGAATGACAAAAATTGGAATTGCGGCATAGTCTCCGCACACTCCTTAAGGGAACAAGCGAGAATGACAGCGACGTCTTGCTCAACTCAGCACACCAGATCCAGGAGTTTTTTGCCGCCCTTTTCCATAATCATGTCCGCCAGTCTTTTGCCCATGGCTTCGGATTCATGGAGCCCGCCCCAGACTTTATCGCGGACGTAGCTTGAGCCGTCGGGCGCCGCGACCAGTCCTTCGAGCGTCAGCCGCCCGCCTTCGATGAGACCGTAAGCCGCAATCGGCAGACGGCATCCGCCGCCCAGCGCCCTAAGATAGGACCGCTCCGCGGCAACTTCCGTGGCCGTGGGAACATGGGAAAGCGCAGCCAGTATCTGCATCAACTGTGCATCGCTTTTCCGGATCTGCAAACCGAGCGCTCCCTGCCCCACTGCCGGCAGCATGATTTCCGTCGGCAGAAACTGCGTGATCCTCTCGGCATAGCCCAGCCGTTTCAATCCGGCAGCCGCCAGGATGACGCCCGTCAGATCTTCCGTTTCGATTTTTTTGAGCCGCGTATCGATATTGCCGCGCAGCGGCACGATTTCGATATCCGGCATGAATAATTTGATCTGCGCGCCGCGCCTCAATGATCCGGTGCCGATTCTCGCGCCTTTCGGCATGAACTCGAATTTCGTCCGTCCGCGCGAGACCAGCACGTCGCGGACATCTTCCCGCTGCAAAACGGCGGCGAACGTCAACCCCTCCGGGATGTCGCCCGGAACGTCTTTCATGCTGTGGACGGCCAGATCGATGCCTCCGGAAAGGAGCGCTTCTTCAATTTCCTTCACAAAGACGCCCTGGCCGCCGATTTGCAAAAGCGACACATCCTGCATGATGTCGCCGCTGGTCTTAATCACGGTGACCTCGGCGGCGATTTCCGGAAGGACTTTCTTTAACTGATCAACGACCGTCTGGGTTTGCGCGAGCGCCAGCTTGCTCCCGCGCGTTCCTATTTTAATATGCATAAAGATTCCTATTCATTTCCCTTCCCGTGAGGGGAGGGGTTCCGCGGGAAAAGTCCCCGATACTCAATCATCCAGTTTAAACAACTGCCGGGCTGCGGCCACAATATCCCGTGACTTGAACTCGGCGCTTTCTTCCTTCATCGCGGCCATCGGCGCATGCAGAATCTTGTTCACGATGCCGTGCACCAGCGCCGCGATTTTTTCGCGGTCTGTGTTCTCCAGATTTCCCATCCAGCTTCCCGCTTTCGCCAGTTCCATCCGCACGATCCCTTCGGCCTTGCTCCGAAGCGACACGATCGTCGGAACCGCTTCGAGTTCCCCAAGCCAGCTCAAATACTGCGCCACTTCCTCCACAACAATCTGTTCGGCTTTGAGCGACTCGCGGCGGCGATTCCTGATATTCTCGTCCACAATGTCCTGCAGATTGTCGATATTGTAAAGGTAGACATTTTCAATGCCGTCCACCGCGGGATCAATGTCGCGCGGCACGGCGATATCGACTAAAAACAAAAGACGGTTCTTCCGCTTGCGCAGGCAGCGCCGAATCATTTCCGCAGTGATCACATAGGACGGAGCACCGGTGGAACTGATCACAATATCGGCATCGCACAGCGCTTCGTCAAGAGCGGCAAGCCCTATGGCTTTACCGTGGTATTTTTCGGCCAGCGCCTCGGCCTGGGCCATGGACCGGTTGGCAACGGTGATTTCTTCGGCGCCGTTCCCGATCAGATGCGTACAGGTGAGCTCCGCCATCTCCCCCGCACCGATCACCAGAATTTTTTTACCGGCGAGCTCTCCGAATATTTTTTTAGCCAGTTCGACTGCGGCAAAGCTCACGGACACCGGATTGGCGGCAATGCCGGTTTCCGTCCGCACGCGCTTGGCCGTGCGGAAAGCCCGGTGCATCAGGCGATTCAATGCAATGCCTGTGGCGTTTTGCGTGAGCGCCTGCCGGTAAGCGTCCTTGACCTGACCCAGAATCTGCGCCTCGCCCATCACCAGCGAATCCAGACTGGACGTTACGCGGAACAAATGCCGGATCGCCTCCTCGTCCTGATAGGCGTAAAGGCAGTTTGCTTCCAGAGCCGTCAAACCGCCCCAGCGCGTCAGATAAGATTTGAGGGCCTGGATCGTTTCGAGGGCCATGTCCGTTGAGGCAACGATTTCGATGCGGTTGCAGGTGGACAGATGCAGGATTTCCCGGACGCCGTCTGCCGCCTGCAGATCGGCGAGAATATTCTCCCGCTCCTGGCATCCGGCAAGGAGTCGCTCGCGCACGGCAAGCGGCGCAGTTCTGTGGTTTAATCCGACAAGCGCAATCATAGTCTCAAATAAAATTGTGCACGGTGGCGAAACAAAATCTGACGACCAGCGTGGACAGCACAAAAAAGAGGAAGGCCAGGCAAGACAGGACCGCCATCCGGGAACCTTTCCAGCCAATGGCCAGACGCTGATGGAGGAGGAAGCCATAAACCACCCAGACCGCAAAAGCCCAGATCACTTTAGGATCGGCCGGCCACAAGCCTCCCCAGACAAAGGCGGCGTACACGGCGCCCCCGATCAACCCCAGCGTCAGCAGGGGAAATCCCCACAAAAGCCCCAGGTGATTGAGGCGGTCCAAATCACTAAGCGATGGCAGCAGCCGGCCGAGCGCTCCCAGTTTCTTGTGCTTCAAAAGGCTGTTTTGAACCAGGAACATCGCTCCGGCGGCCGAGGCCAGGACAAAGAGCGCCTCGCCGGCAATTGCCAGCACCAGGTGGCCCGCGGTGAGTCCGCCCTGCCATTCGGGCGGCACAAGATTCCGGCCCGATCCCTGGCCCGCCGCGGCAATCAGAAGCAATAGAATGAAGGGCGCAATGAAAGCGCCCAAGAGCCGGGTCCCGGTTTTGAATTGCGTCCCCAGGTAAATCCCGGCAATCGCCCAGGCGTAGACCGACAGAAAATAGCGCGAACCAAAATTGTCCCACCCGGCCCGATGGGTCGCCGCCACCAGCAGATAGAACGTCAGGAGAACAAAGCCCGCCGCCAGAATCCCGGTGGACAGGCCGGCAAGCTCCGCTTTCTTGATGAGCAGAGAAAGCAGATACCCGGCGGTGGCCAGGACGAAGAAGCCGAGAGCCGCCGCAAACAGAACGATTTCCGTATTAATCAAGCTCCACCTCCTCGCCCGTAATCTCGTAAACGATTTTCTTCACGCGGCTTTGGTCCTTCCCGCGAATGGCGTCGAGCAGGCCCGCCTCCATGAGCCCGTCAAACCAGAGCTTGCCCAGGCCCGCATTTCTTTCCATCCTGCCTCTGAGCTTTCCGAGGATATTGAGAAGCACCGCATATTCTTCACCATAAATCGTTTCCAGCTCTTCACGCAAGTGGCGCGCCAGCGCCGGAGAGGCGCCGCCGGTGCCGCAGGCGATCGTCAGATCACCGCGTTCGACCAGGGACGGCAGAATAAAATCACATTTTTGCGGATCATCGACAATATTAACCGGAATGCCCCGGGCTTGGGCGTCGTGCGAAATCGCGGCATTGGTTTCTTCATCATCCGTCGCGCCGATGACCAGCGCCGCCCCGTAGAGGTGCTCGCGGGCATAATCATCGTTTATATGTTCGATCAATCCGTCGCTTGCAAGGCGGGTAAGCTCCGGAACCAGTTTGGGGCTCACCACGCAGACGTTGGCGCCGCACTCCAGCAGACGAGAGACTTTTCTGGCCGCCACATCGCCGCCGCCGATCACAACGCATTTTTTCCCGGTGATGTCCCAAAAGACCGGATAATATTTCAAGATTCTTCCTTCCTGATGCTGATCCATTCGGTTTTCATCGTGATTCGCATGCTATCATGAAGGGGGGGCAAAATACAAGCAGGTGTTTACCGCAGCACATTTTTCATCTCCTTGGAATCATGAATAATTACCCGCCTCATGCGCCTTACCAGTTTTTATAATTTAAAGCCCGGGCAGTCCTTTAGCAAGGCGGGTCTTCTCCGGCCTCCCCCGGCCCGCGCCGCAGAATCGGCGGAAACCTCTGCCGGATGAATGACGACAGGGCTCGGCCTTAAAATGACTTTTTCTCTGTGGTAGAGATTGCCTGCTAATATCCTTACATTTAATCAGTATTGTTAAATCAACCGCCTTTCTGCAAACTGTCCACAAATGAAATAAAGGTCATTGCTCTGAGCAAGCTACGGAGAATTCAGGCTCGCCCCCGCGCGAGCGGGAATCAAACGACGCCCACTATTCTCCCTGAAACGCGAATGAAACGGAAATATCGAAAGGAGATTATCATGGGTCAGCAAACACCGGAACAAGAGTGGAATCAGTTGGTGCTGCGCATTAATAATTTTACAAACGCTCTCTTGAAAGAAGATATCCCTGCGATAGAACACAAGTCCAATGTCGTGGCTCTTCTCTCGGCGCCGCAGGCCCAGAACCGCAAATCGAAGGTGAACCTCCGGAAAGATACGGTCCAGGAATAATCCTGAAACCCACCTTGATGCGCCTGCCCTGCCGCCTGAGCATAATGCGTCACCTCGCACGCGCCGCGCGCCTGCAATAAAAGCCGGCCGGCAATGTCTGAATCGACCCCCATGCAACAACTGTCGCGATACAGTATTTCGCGGCCAGCGACAGGGAATTAACGCCCGCCCCGCAGCGGATTCAACCCCTATCCGGGTTTCTTGTGATGAAGATGGTAGGATCCGCCTCCCATTAACCTGCTCAATAACCATGATTGTAAATCTTATGACGATCCGCAATATTAACGCAGTAACACGATCGGCGGCAGGCCTGCGAAATTCGGAGAGGCGTGACGGCCATCCACTGAAATTGATTTGGGATACCGGAGTTTAACGGAAAGGAATAATGCATGGCCAGATATTTATTCATCGCGGCGTCCTTCGTTGCCGCATCGTTCGCGGCAGGCTGCAGCGGTTACCGCGGTCCCCTGGACGGCCGCTGGGATCACATGAATTACGGCTGCGGATTCGGAGGCATGTTTATGTGGATCTTCTTTGTTAGTATTACAGCTCTCGTTGCCTACTTCGTCATCCAAACCATCAGAACGAACACCGCGCGCCGGACGCCTCACGAAACACCCCTGGATATTCTGAAAAGACGATATGCCAATGGGGAAATCACCAAAGAGGATTATGACAAAATGAAGAAAGACCTTGATGCCTAGTGTTAATCACACGGCCTCTGTCATTTCGAAGGAATTGTAACGACTGAGAAATCCATGTCCCGAGCGCAGGCGAGGGATCTTCAGATTTCTCCCCGCGGTCGAAATGGCGGTACAGGATGGACGCGATATTGGCCTGGTGGAAATCGAATAGCGATTTTCTCTCCCGGGAGATGCAGAAACAAACATTGAACACGCAAACACTTACACCAATGAGAAGAGGAGGCAAAAAAAATGGATCAGCAACACATGACCGTGGAAACGAACCTGTTTGATAATCTGATGCCGGATAGCGGTATTTTCGGCGGCATCGGCGCCATGGAGGATCAATCGGCGGATATCTATGCGGCCGTGATCGGCAATATCGCCATGCTGCCCAATGACGACGACGCCATCCCCGACGATTTAATCCCGATCCCCAAGAGAAGATACAGCACAATACGCAAAGTCACTGTCGGCGGAAAAGTGAAAAGCCGGTTCGCCAAACAGATGCAGGCGCTCCTCCAGGAAGAGCATGCCCTGTGGCTTAAATAACGCCTGATTCAGGATACCCCACCCAATCGCAAAGGAGGAACAGCATGGAGTTTATTAATCGTATTCTTGTCGTGACATGGTTGAGCAGGCACTGCAACAACACCCTGGAGGCGGGTATTTCCCTGGCCCAGAAATATAAAGCGGAGCTTACCGTCGCCCACGTTGTAGACACGACGTGGCTGAAGGGATGGAGCATCCCCATGGTCACCGTTGAAGAGGAACACAAGCGGGATATGGAAAGACAAAGGGCGGAATTGCACGAAATCATCCAGATGGAAAAAAAGAAGGGGATGACGATCAAGGAATTGGTCAAGGAAGGCATCCCGTCCGAGGTCATCCTCGAACTCGTGAAGGAAGGTAATATCGATCTGCTTGTCCTGCGCAGCAGCGCGGAAAGCCGTCTGGAGCGTATGCTGGTGGGTGGGAGCAATGACGATATCATTCGGGCGATGCCTTGCTCGATTCTCCTCGTCAGGCAGGAAACCTGCACGGTCAGCAGCTAAGGGAGCTCCGGGCATTTCCGGAGGCGCCCCCGAAAAGAGAGTCCCGGTAAAAGACCGGGGCGACGAAACCGATCAATCGGCAAAGTTACTGAATGCTTGCCTTGAGGAAAACGCATAATTATACAGGCGGCTGGAGGTCACAATTCCAGTCGCCTGCTTTTTTGGATCAATAACGAGATGCTGTTTAAGCGAGGGGTAATCCCCTCGCGGCAAGCCCGCGAGGCAGGAAATGAACGGCGTTGTTTCGCGGCAGGCGCGAGCGGATTAACGCTCTTTCCCGCGCAAGCGGGATTAAAATTCAATAGCCGCTTTGATACCGACAACGGCCATATTCGGCCGTGCGGTGAAATTAAAATCTTTTGTGACCGTTACGCCGCCGCCGGTTACCCCCGTCATCGTGACCTTATCATCAATCACAAACTGGGTGTATTGTCCGAAAAGCGCAACGGTTAAATCAGCTCTCGGGCCGATTTGTGCCGAGATGGCCGTCACTTCCGCACCGAGATTGACAAAATAGCTGCGGCCAAAATTCTCGGCTACTTCGAATTTAAATGCCGGATCGGCAAATCCTTCCGTGTAATCCATTCTACCGAATACAAAGGGACTGCCCAGTAAAGAGAGTTTTATATCGCCGCCGAAAATTCCCGATTTAAAACCTTGCAGAGTAGACGTTACTCCCAGCACGGGTGCATAGGTTTGCATTTTGATATCCGTCTTGTCTGTCGGAAGACTCACCAAGCCACCTGCTGTCACCTGCGCGTTTTTAAAACTTATTTTGTGATAATCATAACGGAATCCGGCAACGGCTGAGAGATCTTTAAGAAAAGACGCGTCTTTAACAATGGCATAGGACAGCAATAAATCTGCGGTGCACCAGTAGCGATCATCGGCATCCCAATTTCTGATGGCAAAACCGGGAGGGGCGAAACCGACCGTCTCATCGTCAGTCCCGTTCTTGAAAGAAACCGCACCCTTCACCCCGGCCGTTAAACTTAAGCGATTGGTGACGTTAAAGCGAAGGTCACCGGCGACGTAAGCACCGGATAAATTGGGAATCCTGTGATCAAATTCTCTGCCGCCGAAAATTGTCGTGCCATCAACACTTGCAAAGTCGAAGTTTGTTCCTCCGGAAAAAGCATAACCCAGGCTCAGGGAGGGTTTGAATCTTGGAATCGCTGTACCATCTGCCGCAAAGGCACTCGCGGCCAATAAAACCGTGCACAGCAGCGGAAAAACTTTAATGAATAATTTTTTTTTCATCTTTCTCTCCTTTCCTTGAATTGTTTGGTGATCTGCGGCAACGACTGTTTGTGATTTTATCAAAGGCGCGATTTGAATGCAACAAACAAACATGCCGTCGGGACCGGTCAAAACGGTTGATGGGTTTGTGAACCTGGCCGGGAAAGCCAGGGGAAGCGGAAATATCCTGCTGCTTGTTAAGCGGGGCGACAACAGTCAGTTTGTGGCTGTAACGCCCAAATAAGGACAGAAGCTGCGCGCCTGGTTGGTGATGCGCCTCCTTCTCCCGGCCCGGCGCCTTCTTGACATTGCCATGAGCACGCACGAGCTAACGGCTGACAACCCGCCCCGACAAAAATTCAGTTCTTTAATCGTTCCGCTTATACAAATCCTTGCCCAGCGATCCTTGTTGATTCCGGGAACTTTATCCGGTAAGGTACCGGCATGAACCTATTCCGCTCATTATCCTTCAGCGCTCGGGACGCATCGGATTCGCGCTCGTGCGGACACTGCGATCACTTCAACAACGACCCTGCCGTGTTGGAGGAGCATTTCAAAGGAATAAACGCCCTCAGCTCCGTCCGGGGCAGTTCCCGCGGCGACGGCGGCATCTGCAAACTGCACGGTCAATATCTCCTGCCGATACACAGTTGTCTGGAATTCATCCGGAAGGTATGATGCTTTTACGCGCGCCGGCAGAGGATCGCGTGAATTCCGGATTGACAGCTGATCTTTTGCCGATCAGCATCTTTAAAATCGCCTTCTACAAGCGACGCGATCAATTCGAAAAACCGCGGCCTTTCGAAACGCAAATCCTCCGGACGCTGCCCGGCAGTTTGATTGAAGCAAAACGAATTGCTATTTTGATTCCCGAGAAGCGGCCTTTCTTTGAACCAATCGCGTGTTTTGGCAAGAAAATAGCGCTGTCATGATAGCCTTGAGAACAGATCAGGTCGCGGTTTGGCCTCAAACGGCACTTCTCAGGAATCTCATTTTAAAGGATGCGCCCTGCCGCCTCATTCCCGCCATTTTCGGAAACGGTGATGGAGGTAACGAATCCGGGAACAAAAGTCATCTCCTTTAATCCCAGGAAGCGCTAATTTCCGTGTACGGAGCACCTTTGGCCAGAGATTGGGTGATCTGGACGCTCACATTTCTACAGCCGCTGATTTCCAGGGCCCCTTCTATCCAGCCGGCGATGCGGTTTTCAACCAGGTATGACGCTTCCGGAAATTTGGTAATGTGCATAACGGCCTTTTTGCCTTCCTGGGACACCATTTTTATTTCACTTGGCTGATAATAACTGCCGAAGGCATTACTGGCCCGACGGATCAAAACTTCAGGAGATCCAAATTTGACAAAAATCCGATAAATTCCTCTCAGCGCCAATTCGGCGCTGTACCGCCCGCCTTCCCGGGCGCCCCTCACATCTCCCTGGTAAAACAAATCACACATTTTTTGCGTAGGCTCATGCATGATTTCCGTTACCGGATACCAGTTTCCGACCAGGATATTACCTTCATAAACCTTGCGGGCTTTTTCATTAATGGCCGCCAACCAGCGCTCCAATCCTTTTTTCCCAAATTTTTTGACAATGAATTCGGGAATAGCAACAATCGCTGTTCCTTTAACCTCCATAATCCAACCTCCTGTCTCCTTCTTTATCTGGTGTCTTCGTCCTTTCCGAACGAATTCAGCATGTGTGTTCACTTGCGGCGTCACGCAGGCCCGATCTTTTTTGCGTCAGGTTGCTCACCGCAACCGTCATAGACCTGCATGAAATCGCTCTTTTGCTTTCATTTTTAAAATTGCCATATTCATGCCAATAAACGTGCAAAGATTGTGAATTCGTTATCTGCTTTGGTTCCTGATAGTTAGCTTGGATTAAGTCGAGAAACAGATAATTGTTTCATGCGAGAGAAAAGGATTTGTACTGAAAAACCGAACGACATACGGTTTTTCAGCACAAGACGGCTGCCGGATTGCGGAGTAGAATATAATGTCGCCGGAGTTGCCCAAGCACTCACGAGATATTAATTCTTGTTAGAATGATTATTTCACGATGACGGGCACGGCGGTATTCCCGCGAATGATCTTCGCCAGGAATTCGGCCTCTTCCTTCTTCATAAAGGAATCCCGGTCGTAGGCGGCCCTTCGGCCCAGACGCAGACTCTTGGACACACCGAGGGGATGGTAGGGCTCGAGCTCGATGCTCAGAACTCCCGGGAGCGAATCGGCCAACGATGCGATGGCGAACGCATGATCTCTTCGGTCGTTTTTACCCGGAACCAGGGGGCACCGGAGGATCAGCTGCCGTCCCGCCTCCGCCAGCATCCGCAGATTGCGTAAAATGCGCTCGTTAGAAACACCCGTGAATTCCAGGTGGCGCAGCGGATCGGTCTCCTTCACGTCGTACAGGAAAAGATCCACCTGTTCCATGATCCGGCGCAGGACCTCTTCACTGCAAAACCCGCTGGTCTCGACACAGGTGGAAAGGCCCCGTTCATGGGCCAGCTTCAAAATGGCCTCCGCGAAGGCCGGCTGGAATAAGGGCTCACCGCCGGACAAGGTTATCCCGCCGCCGCTGGTCTCGAAAAACACACGGTCTCTTTCCGCCTCGGCAACCACCTGCTTTGCGGTCATTTCGCTTCCGACCGTTTCCAGAGCGCCAAAACAGCAGGCCTGCACGCATGATCCGCAGCGGGTGCAGGCTTCCCGGTCATATAAGTGTTCATCCGCTGTGATGGTGTGGCAGCCCTGGAGACAGGCGGCGGCACAAGAGCCGCAGAGTGTGCATTTGTCCTTCAGGAAGGAAATTTCCGAGGCTGCAATAATCCCCTCGGGATTGTGGCACCAATGGCAGCAAAGCGGGCAGCCCTTCAGGAATACAGTGGTCCTGATTCCCGGACCATCGTGGATGGAATAGCGCTGGATGTCGTATACAATTCCCGTGATCGTCATCGCCGCCCGCAAAGCCCCCGCTAATGTAATGCGTCTAATGTTTCTTTACATAATGTTAAGGATATCTAACGCTATATTTTGTCATTCCCGCGAAGAGACTGTATCATAATGTTAAACCGTATCACCAAAGTTGTCATTCCCGCGCACAGACTGTGTCATAATTAAGATATAAATTGTTCTTTGACAATAAAATATTAGAAGAAGCGAAAATTGATGGCACAACCATATCGGTATGCTAGAACGCTCTCAAAGGAGATGACGAATGGCATATCGATATGGTGACCGTTATCAAATGGAGTTGATGCCGCAGAGTATCGAGGAGTATGTTTCCAAGGATAACCCGGTGAGGGCCTACGATGCTTTTGTGGAAGCGCTGAACTTCAGAGAACTGGGAATCGAACTCAATCCCGGCAAGGTAGGCAATTCGGAGTACGATCCTGTGAGTATGTTCAAGCTCCTGGTTTACGGGTATTCCTACGGGGTGAAGAGCTCACGAAAGCTGGAAAGGGAATGCCATCATAATATTGCTTTCATTTGGCTGATGGGTGGCCTCAAACCGGACCATAAAACCATTGCAGAGTTTCGCCGCAAGAATAAATCAGCGTTGAGAAAGGTTTTGCGTCAAAGCGCTCTGGTATGCATTGATTTGAATTTGATAACGGGCAACGTCCTGTTCGTAGACGGAACGAAGATACGAGCCAATGCAAGCCGAAGTAAAAGCTACCAGCGAAAGTACTATCAGCGACTTCTTCGGGAACTTGATGAGCGCGTTGATCAACTGCTTAGAGATTGCGAAACTGCGGATCGTCGTGAAGAAGGGATGGGTTCTTACGTAACGATGGATCAAGAGCTTTCAAAGACGCAGACGTTGAAGGAACGAATCAAAGAGATCCTCGATATTAATAAGGATGTCGTGAACCAAACCGATCCTGATTGCGCCATCATGCACAGTCCGCAAGGAAATCATGCTTCCCATAACGTTCAGATCGTCGTGGATGATGAAAATGGCCTCATCCTCAATGCAGAAGCCGTTGGCGATACAAATGACTCGAAACAATTTGCCAGGCAAATCGATCAGGCCAATGAGATACTCCCCACTCCTTGTCAGACTGCCTGCGCCGATGCCGGATACGCCAACACTCAAGAACTGGTTAAGATAGATCAGCAAAACATCAAAGTCGTTGTACCGACCCAGCGCCAAGCATTGCATGAAGAGCCAAGACCCTTCGGTAAAGACTGCTTCACTTATGACGCGAAACAGGATTGCTACATATGTCCCGAAGGCCACAAACTGCGCTACAGCCATACATATACGGTCAACAGAAGGCGTCAGTATCGGATGGAGGACAAAAAACACTGTCATAACTGCAAACATTATGGAGAGTGTACAACATCCGAAAGAGGTCGAAATCTTGTCCGCTTGCCCAACGAAGAGACAAAAGAGAAACTGGAGGCTCAGTATTTGGAAACCGCTTCTCAAGAGATTTATGCCAGAAGGAAGATGAGAGTGGAACATCCTTTTGGTCATATTAAACGGAATCTAAAAACAGATGCCTTTCTACTGAGAGGACGAAAAGGGGTTCAAGCTGAGACTTCCATTCTGGCCACATGCTTCAACATCGCACGCATGATTACGATCTTCGGCGTTGATGTTCTGATCAACAAATTGCGATTCCGAACCTCCGCGAGGGCTTGTTGCTGACAGCCACCCCATCCAACAACGCCGATCCGAATGAATTAAGCACTGCTGCACCGAAAATCGGCCATCAATAACGGATCATCCTTCGCCGATATGCTTTTAGAAAATCACTTCTAATATTTTGTTGTCAAAGAACGGTAAATCTTAATTCCGCAGGCTATTATGACACAGTCTGGAAGGCGGGAATCCAGAACGCATTAATAATACTGGATTCCGGATCGCGCTTCGCTTGTCCGGAATGACGAAATAATAATTACGACACAGCCTGGAAGGCAGCGAAGCCCGGCGCATGCCGGGGGAATCCAGGAAATCAATTCGCTCTGGATACCGGCCTTCGCCCGGTATGACAGCCTTTATGCCGAATCCTGCTATTACGACACAGCCTGGAAGGCAGCGAAGCCCGGCGCATGCCGGGGGAATCCAGCAATTAAAGAACTGGTTCCCCGCCTCCGCGGGGACGACGTCTGGATTTACCCTGATAACCTAATAACCTGAAGGTCACGCGAGGTCACGCGAGGGCACAAGCCGGGTCGAGCCCGGAACGCGTGACCTGAAAGGTTACGCGTGACCTGACAGGTTATGACAGAAAGGTATTTCTGACACACTACGCTAATTGAGAGCCGTTCGCGCCAGGAATTCCTTCTGCTGCCACTCGGACAGGTAGACAAAATACTCACTGAAGCCGAACAGCCGCACGGTGAGGGTTCTGTATTTCTCAGGGTTGACCAGCGCCGCCTCCAGCGTCTTCCGATCCACCACTGTAACGGCAATGTGGAGACCGCCCATTTTGAAATAAGACTCGACAAGCGATGCCAGCAGTTCCGGAGTCACCGGCGACGAGAAAGTCAGGTTCACCCCGCCGCAGGGCGTGCGGTGGAAAGGCAGCTTGGAAAGAGAGCTCAAGAGAGCCGTGACGCCTTTCTTATCCGCGCCGTACACGGGCGACTGGTTTTCGCTGAATGGTTCGCCCGCCATTCTTCCGTCCGGCGTGGCGCAAAGTTCCCAGCCGAAATCGTTATGGTGATGCAGGGAATAGAACCCGCCGACCGGGATGTAGCCTTGCGGCCAGTTCATTTCGTCGAGCACATCCAGAAGCGCATTCATCGCCGGCGCCGCGTAGCGGTCGCCCTCCTCGTCATCATTGCCGAATTTGGGGAACTTGTTTTTCAGCTGGGCTGCAAGGAGCGGCTGCCCCTGGTAGTTGTCCTTCAAAATCTGCACAAACTCTTCAAGGCTGAAGCGCTTCTCGCGAAAGACCAGCCGGTCGATGGCCGAAAGCGAATCGATCACCGTGGCGGCTCCGGTAAAATAGGCGTCAATCAGATGGAAATCCACGCCTCCTTCCAGGGGATAGCGGCAGCGGTCGGCGCATTCGCCCATGAACATGGCGTCAAACGTGTGGCCGCGCTGGTCCAGCACACGCCAGGAAGAGGCGTTGGCCACTTCCATGTCCAGCTGCTCTTCCATGTGGCGGCGCGCCGTATTTTTCAAAGCCTGCACGATCTCATCCATGGATTGACAGGCGGGCACCGGTTCCTTCCCGATAACCCCGAGCGCCTCGCACAGCCATTCCGGCGTGGGGAAATACCATTCATTGCGGATCGTGCGGTGATTAACTTCAACGTTGCAGCAGCCGGAAAAGGTGAAGTCTGCCGCAATCTCCTCCGGCAGACCCCGGCGCTTCAGGGCGTTGAAGATAAGCCGATCGTTGTAGGCGTGCATCTTGTCGGTCACCACGGACATGGTGCGGTAAACCTGATCCGCAAAAGCGGGGTCCGCCTGGGGATCGAAGCGCGCCACCACAACCGGTTCCGGCATGTTGGAGATTTCCTCCGCCCGGAGAAAGGCAAACGACAAGGCGTTGGCCTGAGATACGCCGTTTACGTCACAACCGCCTATGGTCAGGTACTGCTTGCTCGCCACGCTGGGGATGGGCTTCACTTTATGATTGTAGCTTCCGAGTCCGCAGATTTCGTTCGGCTTCATCAGAAAGAAGGCCAGCAAGGCATCCGCCTCCTCTGGCGAGTAGACCCCGCGGGCCAGATCTTTTTCGTAATAAGGCAGCAGGTACTGGTCGATCCGGCCGAAGCCATAATCGCGCGCCCCGGCGTAGCAGCTGGCAATCATGTGCAGGATCCAGATCCCCTGCAGAGCCGAGAAAAGATCGTAGGCGGGCTTCATCGGCACGACCTCCAGGGCCCGGGCCATCCGCGTAAAGCGCTGTCCCGCCTCCGCATCGGACTCGGCGGCCTTCATTCCAGCCGCCGCAGCATAGCGCTTGACGAAGGCATCCACCGCCGCGACCTGAATCGCGGCGTTTTTGGCAAAGGCCCGCGACGTGTGGTCGCCCAATTCTCCCGCCCGGCGCTCGATCTTCTCCAGAATGCCGCCCACGCCCAGCGTGAGGATTTCGCCCCAGTTGAAATGAAGGTGTCCGGGATTGGTCATGACGTCCACGTTGGGAACCCGCCAGCGCTGCTCGGGCAGGGCCTCCACCATCCGGCCGGCAAAGACATCTTCGTCCTCAATGGGGGTGGATGCCTCACCCAGCATCTCGGCGAGAATCCCCGCGTAGCCCGGCTTCTTCAGATAATTCATTTTCCCGATTCGGTTCAGCACCTTCTCCCGCTCGTAAAAGCAAGCTTTGTTGTCCGAATTAATATATTTATCTTTAAGAGAATTTACCAAGAAAGCTTCATGACTGGTCATTGTGTTCTCCTTTTCCC
>SBEK01000072.1 GCA_009668925.1 Deltaproteobacteria bacterium | reverse complement strand
AAGCAGGCTGCGGGAAGGCTGAAAACGGTTGTCTGAATCTTTGCAGGATCGACGTCGTAATACTCCCCGAAATTACGCCAGAACTCGGACGTTTCCGTCGCCAGCGGGTCGATGACGACCAGATACTTGAGTTTGGCCAGAGCCACGTTCAGTTTGGCTTTGTTGGGGAAGGCGGCCAGCGCGTTGAAACCCTGGCAGATGTATCCGTTTAACTTTCCGTGATACATGTCTTCAAAGACCTGCAGCACATCATGCGGTTTGTCGAGCTTCGGCAGCCAGTCGAAACACCAGTTGTTTTCCTTCGCGGCGGCGGCGCCGAACCAGGATTTCATCAGGCTCACATGGAACTTTTCATAATTCTGCCAGTAAGACATCTGGTTGGGGCGAAGGGGCTTCAAAGCGCGCTTGGCGATGTAGGCGCGGTAGTCCGTTTCCTTTTCGCCGGGCAGGGTGAGGTAGCCGGTCAGGAGATCGGAGAGCAGCCCCAGGTCGGTCAGCCCCTGGATGTTGGAGTGGCCGCGCAGCGCGTTCATGCCGCCGCCGGCGACGCCGATGTTGCCCAGAAGCAGCTGGACCATGGCGCCCGTGCGGATCATCTGCGACCCCTGGGAATGCTGCGTCCAGCCAAGCGCATACAGGATGGTCATGGTCTTGTCGGCCGCCGCGGTCTGTGCAATCATTTCGGCGACTTTCAGGAACTGATCCCTCGGCGTGCCGCAGATCTTTTCCACCATTTCCGGGGTGTACCGGCTGTAATGCTTTTTCATGAGCTGGTAGACCGAACGCGGATGCTTCATCGCCGGGTCGGTCTTGACATAGCCGTCCGGGCCTTTCTGGTAACTCCAGGAGGAGCGGTCGTATTTGTGCGCTTTGGCGTCGTAGCCGGAGAAGAGGCCATCGTCGAACGTGAACCCGTCGTTGACCAGGAAGGTGAGGTCCGTGTACGATTTGACGTAGTCCTGCTGAATTTTATTGTGGGTGAGCAGGTAGTTGATGACGCCGCCGAGAAAGGCGATGTCCGTGCCGGCGCGCAGGGGAGCGTAATAGTCGGCCACTGCTGCGGAGCGGGTGAAGCGCGGATCGACCACGATCAGTTTCGCGGCGTTGTGTTTCTTGGCTTCGATCACCCACTTGAACCCGCAGGGGTGGGCCTCGGCGGCGTTTCCGCCCATGATCAAAACCAGGTCGGCGTTTTTGATGTCCACCCAGTGATTGGTCATTGCGCCGCGGCCGAATGTGGGGGCCAAACTGGCCACCGTCGGGCCGTGTCAGACCCGGGCCTGATTATCGAAAGCCAGCATGCCCAGCGGCCGGACCACCTTGTGGGTGATGTAGCCGGACTCGTTGCTTGATGCCGATGCCGCCAGGAATCCCGTGGTGAGCCAGCGGTTGACCGTCGCGCCGGCTTCGTTTTTAGCGATGAAATTCTTGTCGCGGTCGGCCTTCATCAGCTTCGCGATGCGGTCGATGGCTTCATCCCAGGTGATGCGCTTCCACTCGTTTGTTCCGGGTTCGCGCACCTCGGGGTATTTCAGGCGGCTGGGGCTGTTGACGAAATCCAGGAGGGACGCGCCTTTCGGGCAAAGCGTGCCGCGGTTCACCGGATGATCCGGATCACCTTCAATATGAATGATGGAAGATTTGGCGTTTTTGGCATTGTCGCCCAGAGAGTACATCAGCAGTCCGCAGGATACGGAACAGTATGGACACGTGTTGCGCGTTTCCGTTGCTTTCAGAAGTTTGAATTCCCGGACTTCGGCCAGGGCCGGCGCCGGCGAAAACCCCATCGCAGCCATGGAAGAACCGCCCAACCCGATCCCGCAAATCTTAAAAAACTGCCTGCGTGATACCCGCATGATCGCTCCCCCTTTTTTATTTTTAATGTAGACGCCGCACTTTTTATGTCAAGGTTGGCATATCGTATTTGCCGGGTGATTCACATGATAGAAAAGTAATAGTTTATTGATAGGATTTATCTGGATACCGGCTCACTGGGTCGCCAGAAGGCCAAAATGCATGGCCAGTTCCGGGCCTTTTGCCTTATCTTCATGTTTGAAAAAGACAAACACGTTTTTCCATTTCTGCCCGCGGATCTTTTCGAGCCAGGAGCCAAGATCGGCGCCCGTATAATCGGAGCGGCGCAGACGCAAGTATCCCCAGGTCGCGGTGCGGATAATATCGCCGGCGGGCTTTTCATCCGTGTCCGTGGTGCACAAACTTAAATCCCGCTTCCTCAGCAGATCGCCGGCTTGGTCGTTATTCCATGATGGGTGGCGAAACTCGAAGGCGCAGGGCGTCTTATCCGGAATCAGGTCGAGGAAATGCGCCAGTGCGTCCGTGTCGGCAGGAAAACTTTCGGGAAACTGGAAGAGCACGGGTCCCAATTTCCGATGCAGGACCGACAGGGTGCGAAAGAGATACTGCATTTCCGGGCCGGCGTTTTTCAGGCGCTTGACGTGGGTGATGAGGCGCGGCGCCTTGAAGGCAAAGATGAAGTTTACGGGTACCTGCCGGGTCCAGACGCTGAGCATTTCGGCGGTCGGCATGTGATAAAACGTATTATTGATCTCCACCGCGTGCAGGCGCTCGGCGTAAAACCGGAGCATGTCGCCGGGCGTGATCTTTTCCGGATAAAACAGTCCCTTCCATTCCTTGTAGCCGAATCCGCTGGTGCCGATGTGTAATTTCATTTCCGGCCGCCGTCCTTTGGCGTCTCGCGCCGGATGTCGCGCGGGTTCCTGTCTTCGCGCATTCTCAGGAAGACCGGCTGCCTTAGAAGCCCCTCGGCCGTCCAGCCGTGGAATTGAACTTCACAGACGAGAGCCGGCGTAACCCAGGTGACGGGCATGTTGGTCTTCGGCGCCGTTTTAAACGGAGAGGTCTTGCGGATCAGGGGAGTGAGCCGGGCGCGAATGTCCCTGAGCTTCCGTGCGTCAAATCCTCCGCCGGTGTGGCCGACGAAGGTCAATTCGTTTTTGTCGAATACGCCCAGGACGAGCGCGCCGAAATCCTTGCGGCCGCCGCGCGGCTCGGTGAATCCCGCAATAACGGCTTCCTGCGTGAGGCGGGTTTTGATTTTGAGCCACTGGCGGCTTCTCTTGCCCGTGTGGTAGACGCTGGCCGCGCGCTTGGCCATGACGCCCTCCAGGCCGGCGTCGCGGACCACTTTGAAAAACGTCAGGCCGTCGCCGGTGATGTGATCGCTGTATTTGACGTGCGGGGAGGATGGGAGAATCTGCTTGAGCACCGCTTTGCGTCGGAGCAATGGCAAGCCGGTCAGATCGCGGCCCTGAAGGTGGAGAAGATCGAAGACGTAATAGACCAGGTGGCCGGACGGGTGCTTCTGATAGTCCTGCAGCTTTTGAAAATCGGGGAAGCCGCGGTCGTCCACGACGACGATTTCGCCGTCGAGAACCGCCTCCAGCCGGAACTTCCCGAGCGCGGCCGTGACGGGAGAAAATCGGCCGGCAAAAGACAGGAGGTTGCGGGAATAGAGCGCGACGCCGCCGTTTGAGACTTCGGCGATGGCGCGGTAACCGTCCCATTTCATTTCAAACACCCAGTCCGGGTCGCTGAAAGGTTCTTTGGTGAGCGTCGCGAGCATCGGTTTAACGCGGTGCGGCATGGGGCCTGACGGCGCGCTCCTCAGGTCTTCGCTTTCCAGCGCTTCGCGCAGGCGGATGCGGTCAATTTTGTCCTGTACGGGCGGTTCGCCGGGATTCCCGCTCGCGATCTCTTCGAGATTTTCGCGGGACAAAACGGAGCGGTTGTCTTTTAAAATGTCGGAAGCGGATGCAAAATGATCCTTTTTTTTCACCAGCAGCCAGGACTTTTCGTCGAACTTTGTCTTGACGAGAGCAAATTCGCCCTGAAGCTTTTCGCCGTGCAGGATAAAAGTCAGATGGCCTTTGGCCAGTCCGTCCCGGAGCAGCTTTTCGCTGCTTTTGCCGTCCGGATCCGCGGGATGATGGTAGGTGCCGCGGTCCCAGACGATGACGCCGCCCGCGCCGTAATTGCCCTCGGGGATCACGCCTTCAAAGTCTTTATAGTCAAAGGGATGATCTTCCACCCGGACGGCGAGCCGCTTCTGGGAGGGATTTAACGAGGGGCCCTTCGGGACAGCCCAGCTTTTCAGTACGCCGTCGAGCTCCAGCCGGAGGTCATAATGCAGCGCATGCGCCGCGTGTTTCTGCACGACAAAAAGCAAACGCTCGCCCGTCGGGTGAACGCCCGTCCGCGGTTCGGGGGTTTTGGCGAATGTGCGTTTGGCCGTGTAGTCTTTCAGTCCCATATCATACGTGAGGCAGCTCCTGCCTGAGGGTGAGGACCGGGGCGAAGAGGTCCCCGGTTTTGGAAAGCCTGTCCAGCGCCTGAAAGGGCAGGACGCCGATTGTCCGGGCATCTCCCTTTTCGACAAACTTTTCTATTTCATTCCACGGCCGGGGGCAGGAAACCGTCGGCTTCTCTCCGGCCCTTAAGGAATACACACAGACCGTGGTCTTGGATGCATCGTTTTGCGACCAGTTGATAAAGACTTTTCTTGTTCGCTGCCCCCTGGCCATCTTCGACGTGACCAGGTCGGGATAATTGCGCTCCAGGACTTCCGCCACGGATCTGGAAAAGTGTTTGGTATCCTCAAACGTGGTCTTGATTTGGTTCAGGGGGACGTAGACATGCAGTCCCTTCAGCCCCGATGTTTTGGCAAAGCAGGTGAGCTTCAGTTCGGCCAGCAAATCCCGCAGAATCAATGAAACGCGCAGACACTCGAGAATTCCGGCGCCGGCGCCGGGGTCCAGGTCGAAGACAACGGTATCGGGCGTTTCGCGGGTATGAGAGCGGGCCAGCGGCACATGCAGCTCCAGGGAGGCCAGATTTTCCACCCACATCAACGTAGCCAGATCGTTTACGAGGCAGACGGTCATGTCCTCGCCGCCTTCCTGGGGAATCTGCGCCGTTGGCACCCAGGACGGACGGTGGGCGGGGCAGCGTTTTTCGAAAAAATACTCTTCACCCGCGCCGTTGGGGTAGCGCTTTAAGGTCAGCGCCCGGTTTTGCAGGTGAGGCAGGATAAACTCTGCCACGCGGCGGTAATACTCCAGAACATGGGCCTTGGAGAATCCGAACGCGGGATACAGGTCTTTCTCCAGATTGGACAAAGAAAGAACGTGCTTATCAATTTTCGTTACTTGCGTGGTCACCGGTTCCCCTTCACTTTTCGCATGCTCTCGGCAAGGACCGCTGCCAGATCGACCGGGCCTTCCTCTTCCTCCTCGACCGCGGGCGGCGCAACCGGGGTTTGTTTTTTGGTCTTTTTCTTAATCAGCGTCATGATGGCTTTGCGGCGTTTATTGGCGTGCTCGGCGGGCTGGAAGTCGCCGGTCAACGCCTGGATGGCGGTCTTCATGCGCACTTTATCCGCCGGGGAGACGGGGACTTCATCCGGCAGGATGTTGTCGTCGGGAAGAATCTCATTGCTGTAATGAAGGACGATGAGAGACAGGGCGCCCCCGGTGCTTTGCAAAGCGACAAAATACTCCCGCTCACCGAGCACGAATTTGGCCAGTCCCGCTTTCCGGGTCCGGCGCATCACTTCAGTAAGCAGCCGGTAAGCCTTCTCACCGCCTTTCGCGGGGACCAGGTAGTAGGGATGGTCATAGTAGATGGGATCTATAGCGGTCAGTTCAACGAATTCCAAAATTTCGATGGTGCGGCTGCGCTCGGGGGACACGGATTCCAGCTCGTCGTCCGTGACGGTGATATAGCGGCCGGGAGCGATTTCGTAGCCCCGGATGATCTCTTCGGGTTCAACCATCTTTTCTTCGGCCGGGCAGAACATCCGCCGGGCGAGCGGTGAATAATCCTTGCCGTGCAGCAGGCGGAAAGAAACCCGGCTAGGCCAGACGGCCTTGACCAATTGCACCGGAATCGCCACCAGACTAAAACTGACCGTTCCGCTCCAGATGCCCTGCAGTGCCATGGAATGCTCCTCTAACTCCAAAATTGCCGACATTGTGAAGCCGCTTGCTTCTCAGTGTCGCGCCAACGCTGTTGTGTCATTTCGAAGGAGGTTTGACGACTGAGAAATCCAGATTTCTCCCTGCGGTCGAAATGACATTACGCCAGTGACACAATACTACGCGACCTTTTTCAAACTCGCTTCCAACGTTTTCAGCAGCTTGTCTGACGAGGTCGGCTTCAAACGCCGCGGCCGCAGGAGGACAATCTTTTCTCCGCGAGCCTTTTTGTCGATCAGCTGCCGTAATTTATCTTCATGTTCATTTACGAATTTTTGCGGTTCAAAAGACGCGGTTAAGCGGCCGATCAGGTCGGCTCCGATCTGCAGCTCCTTTTCCGATACGGCGACCTCGGGCAGATCCAGGGACGAAGCGGGAACCACTTCATCGGCGAACCTCAGGGTATTGAGGCGGATCATTTTCCCGCTCACCTGCAGAGCCCCGAAATAGGAGCGCTTTCTCATCGTCCAGGCGCAGATGCCTTCCACCTGCATGTCGCGAAGCGCGGCGGCCAGCGTCTGATAGGCCCTGGGCGGACTGTCCGGTTCCAGGTAGTAGCCCCGCGTCATCAAGAGAGGATCGATCTGCGAAGCCTTGACGAACGCCTGCACGTCGATGATCCGGCTTTCGGCGGGCAGCGTCGCTTCCAGCTCCTCAGGCGTCATGAGCACGTAGCGGCCGTCGTCGAGCTTAAATCCCCGGACCTGTTCTTCCGGCGGAACCGGCGTCTTTTCGTGTGCGCAGATCATCCGCTGCGCCAGCCGAACGCGGTCCTTTTTATGGAGAAGATGAAATTGAATATGCTCTTCCTTGACCGCCGTGTGCAGTTTGACCGGAATATCAAAATCTCCGAAATGAATCCTTCCTTTCCAGATTGCCCGTCCTGCCATGTCCCGACTCCTTCGTTTACTTCAAGTGGCGCTTATTCAAAAATAGGTACCTCGGAGCCCGCTGTCAAATAGAGAGAAAACATGGATCCTTCATGAATTCTTTAACAATGGGTGATGAACCCGGTCGGCAAACAGCCTCATAGCTTTTGCCTGTCAAAACACTCATAGGCTATTATTATTTGTCATTCTCTGTTATTCCCGGCGTGTGATTTATTCTTTACAGCGGACGAAAAAATCGGTAGGGTCTGGCCGAACAAAATTGAGAATAGGAAGATCGCCAATGAATCATCGAACAGTACAACAAGCCGCAGCTGCCTGCCGGCTTTCCATACTCCTTATCTTAATCGCGCCCTTCTGTTTTTATCAGTCGGCCCTGGCCGCGCCCGCCCAGGACGGCGCCCATCCCGCGGCCGCGGCGCTGAAACTGGTCCAGAGCGGCCTCGACGCCAGAGCCGGACTCGACACAGCAGCCCTCGCCAGCCTGATCGATTATGTGCTCGCCGCCAAACCGTCGAAAGAAACCGAGTTGCCGGCCGCCCAGAAGGCGCCCGGCGCTTACTATGAATTCGACACGAAGATCGGCTTTGCCGATTTTCTGCAGTACTCATACAGCTGCCATATCCCGGCGGTTCTGACCAGCCCCTCGTCGCTGCGCTATTCGTTGTGGAACGGCCTGCCGGGCAAGACGCAGAAGCTGCCCAGCAGCTGGACATCCATTCCCCGTGACGGCAAGCCGATTGTCATCCGCGGATTGCAGCGCGACGCCATTACACCCGATCTTACCACCGGCGTTTACTATGAATACAATCTGAACAGAACGTTTATCCTGCTGAATCACAAGGGACGCCAGGCTCTGATCACGATCTCGAAGCAGGCCAACGTGTCGGATGTCGGCAAAAAGGGATTTATTCTGGGGAACGACGACGACTGGAACTACTACTATTCCGGAGAACCCGGTTCGGCAAAGACGGGCATGGGATGGGTCAAATCCTACATCTATGATTATTTTTCCGTGGCCGTTTACGTGGAAGCGGGGGGCCAGCAGCCGGTGGTCCGTACCGGCATCTTTCAGTGGCTTCGGGCCGGATGGAACGGCATTAACTTTGTTCAGACGGAGCATATTCTCAAAGGAATAAAGCGGTACGCGAAAAATTCCAAAGTCATTCTGGAATCGCCCAACCTGCCGGGGCCCAGTCAAGTCGCCCAGGCATATCAGCGGCTGTCATCGCTGCCGCAGAGCGAACTGCTGGACAAATATGCGGCGCTGCAGCAGGCCCGGCAGTCTCTGGCCGTTCAGAGCGGCAAGATTGAGACCAGCAAGATCAAGAAACAGGATTCCTACGCCGGCACGCCCAAAGAACAGATAGTCGAAGAATTAATGCTGGAATATCTGAAGATCGTCCTGGGGAAGACGACACTGCTCAGCAAAAAAGTCGCCATGGGGTTGATTTAATCCCGCTTTAGCGCGACGGGCGTTAATTCCGGGCAGCTTGCCTTGGGCGATAAGATGATTTATTTCATGTCCCGACAGCGTGCTACGCGGGGTTGATTATTCAGGCAGCGGCGTTTCCTTCGTGTCCGGTGCTCTCAGAAAACAGGATCTCAGCAGACATTCAGCGCAACCCCCGCCAGCTTTTCTATCCGGCGGCGGAACTTGTCCTTTTGGTGCGGATTGGTTTTTGATATCTTTGCCGGATCAGACGGATCTCGCCCGCGGGCAGGCCCAGGGATTCCAGAAAATCCTGGTGCGCTTCGGGCGATGAGGCCTCGAATTCCTCATGCCAGCGATTCATTCCCGCTTCATCCAAACCGGCTTTGCTGAGGTACTTGATCCATTGCTCTTTTGTCAGAACGCGCGTCGAACCGGCCATCTTTTTATCATTCAAGAGATTGAGAATAAAGCTTTGCTGTTGGCGCAGGCGGCTGATTTCATCATTGATGTCCGCAAGCCGCCGGTGCAATATTTCCGTGCGGCGCGACGCGCCGCCCGCCCGCAGTTTTTTGATCGCTCGCAAAGGGATGCCGGCGCTGCGCAGCCGGGCAATTTCTTCCATCAGCCGGTAGTCCTCATCGGAATAGATACGGTAATCCGCACCCGTTCGTTCGCGCGGAGACAAGAGACCGATTTTGTCATAATACAGAAGCGTGCTTCTGGATAATCCGAATTTTCGCGCAATTGCCGATATCGTATACGTCATAGGCTTTCCTTTCATTTTCCACGGCCAATGGTAACGAAACCATAAACTATGAAGTTATAGACTGGTCAAGATATTTTATAAGGCAGCAGTTGCACCGGGGTGGCGTTTTGACAGTGCCCAACTCGTCATTCTGGCTCGGCATTCGCCCGGTAATCATCCGGCCGGAATCCAGCGTGCCAATGTCATTGCAAATCGCAGTTCCTGACTTGTCATTCCTGACAAGCGAAGCGCGAACCCGGAATCCAATAAAGAAATTATCAGTCATTGCGAACCGCAATTCCTGACTTGTCATTCCCGCGAAGGCGGGAATCGAGCTATTTTGTTTTGACTGTAAGGTAGCAGTTGCAGCGGGGCCTGCCTTCGCTCAATGTCTGGTGGACTGCACCCCACCAGTTGGACAAAATATGTTAGAGTAGTTGGCAGGGACCATGGCTAACTGGGGGACATACTTCAAACTATCAATCAACAATTATTTATCAGATACAAATGATCCGCAATTGCGCCTCAGTGCAAACGGCGACCTTATGAGATTGCTACGGATTTCATCCTTGCAACGTCTGCGTCGGATTGCCACCCGGCATGCGCCGGGTAAGCTACCGGTTGAGAGCCGGTTCGCAATGACATTAATATCCTGGATTCCCGCCTTCGCGGGAATGACGCGGTGCCTATCCGTCCTTAATCGGGATTCCCGCAATAACATTGCGATGTAACTAAGCGACTTAAGTCTTCTCGTTAGTAGTCGAAGACATGAGATTGCCGCACCGGTTGAGAACCGGTTCGCAATGACATGATTACACCTTTTCCAACCCCGAAAAAAATATCTTGACACACAATGGCTATTTGGCTAAATGACCAAATACGAAAGGAGGCGCGACGTATGAAAGAGTCCCTTAAACCCCGTTATGAAGCCCGGGCGAAAATTCTCAAGGCGATGGCGCATCCCAGCCGGCTGTTGATTATTGAAGAACTGCAAAAGCAGGAGCGCTGCGTCAATGAACTCACGGACATGGTCGGCGCGGATACGTCCACGGTTTCCAAGCATTTGAGCGTTTTGAAAAACGCGGGGCTGGTCTGTGATGAGAAAAGGGCCAACTGCATTTATTACACGCTGCGCTGCACCTGCATTCTGGATTTCATCGGCTGTGTGGAGGAAGTGCTCTCCGCCAATGCCGATGAACATAAAAAGATCATGAAATCCTGTAAAAAATAGGAGGAGACAATGAAAATTGAAATTCTGGGAACCGGCTGCGCCAAATGTCACAAGCTCGACGAACTGGTGCGCGCGGCCGTTCGCGAGACGGGCGTCGATGCAGAGGTCAGCAAAGTGGAGGACATCAAGAAGATCATGGGTTGCGGCGTGATGATGACGCCGGCGCTCGTGATCGACGGAAAAGTCAAAGTGGCCGGCCGTGTTCCCTCGGCGGAAGACATCAAACAAATGATCGGTGCAAAATAGGAGAATTGCCCCATATGGCTGAATGCTGCACTTCATCTGATCCGGGCAGGCCCGATAAGCGAAAATACATTCCCTTTGTGCTGATACCGTTCGCGGTCGTCGTGTATATTTTTCTGGAACGGGGCGTCAATTTCTTCGTGGATCATATCCTGAAGCTCAACAAATCAGCGCATCTCACGGAAGCCATCCGTTTTTTTCTCTACGACACGCCCAAGGTGCTTATCCTGCTGACGGTTATCGTTTTCGTCGTGGGCATTATCCGGTCCTATTTTTCACCGGAAAAAACCAGAAAGGCGCTGGAAGGAAAACCTTTGTTCCTCGGCAACATTATGGCCGCAAGCCTGGGCATCGTGACGCCCTTCTGCACGTGTTCGGCCATCCCGCTTTTTATCGGATTCGTGGAAAGCGGCATTCCGCTGGGCGTCACCTTCTCATTTCTCGTCGCCGCCCCGATGATCAATGAAGTGGCGCTGGTTTTGCTGTTCGGTCTGTTCGGCTGGAAGACCGCCTTGCTGTATGCATCAACCGGCTGGTTGATTGCGATCCTTTCCGGTTGGGCGATCGGCCGCCTTAAAGTGGAGCGCTTTGTTGAAGAATGGGTTTATGAAATTAAGACCGGCGATTTTCAAATGGAAGAAGCGCCTCTGACGTTTCACGACAGAATTCAGGCAGGGTATACGGCGGTCGTGGACATCGTTTCCAAAGTATGGATCTATATTGTGGCGGGCATTGCCGTGGGTGCGGCGGTTCACGGCTACGTGCCGGAAAATTTCATGGCCTCCATTATGGGAAAAGACGTGTGGTGGTCGGTGCCGCTGGCGGTGGCGATCGGCGTGCCCCTTTATTCGAACGCCGCCGGGATCATCCCGATTCTTCAGGCGCTCCTGGAAAAGGGTGCTGCGCTCGGCACGGCTCTGGCTTTTATGATGGCCGTCATCGGGCTATCGCTTCCCGAAATGATCATCCTCAAGAAAGTGATCAAGCTGCCGCTCATCGCCATTTTTATCGGCGTCGTCGCGACGGGGATTATGATCGTGGGATTTCTATTTAACTGGATTTACTAGCGCAAACCAATCAACGGCCCTATACAGGACGTTGACTGGCACTTATGCAATCAAGAGGGGAAAGAGCAAAGATGGACGAAATCCGAAGCCTGAGCGATTTCACTGTTTAGGGACCGTTATGCAAATCTTAAACGCTGATGTTAATGAGGACATGAAACTGATGACGCCTTCAAAATCTATTGTGTTTGTCTTGAGTCTGCTGGCCATACTGTTATTATCCGCCGATCAGCCGGTGGCGCTGGCGCAAGCGCCGGCGGGCGGCGTGAAAGTCACCTTCGTGGAAATCGGTTCGGTCAACTGCATTCCCTGCAAGGCCATGCAGCCGATCATGAAGGCCGTGGAAGAAGAATACAGGGGACAGGTCAGCGTCGTTTTTCATGACGTCTGGACCTCCCAAGGCAAAGCCGATGCTGCAAAATATAATATCCGGATCATTCCTACGCAGGTCTTTCTGGACAAGGACGGCAAGGAATATTTCCGGCATGAGGGATACTATCCCAAAGTCGATGTGGTGAGAGTGCTCCAGATGCAGGGAGTCCGGTAAATGGTCGTTGATCTGTTTACCTGGCTTTCGCATGCCCTCACGCAGACGCCGGCAATCGCCGTTATCGCCGCATCGATCTGGGGCGTGCTTTCCGTTATTCTGTCACCCTGTCACATCGCCTGCATTCCGTTGATTGTCGGCTTCATCGACGGGCAGGGGAACATTACGGCAAAGCGGGCTTTTGTTCTGTCGCTGCTCTTCGGTTTGGGCATCCTGATTACGATCGGTTTGATCGGCCTCGTCACCGGTCTTGCCGGAAGGATGATCGGAGATATCGGCGGCTACGGCAATTATTTCGTGGCGATTATATTTTTTGCCATTGGTCTTAACCTGCTCGGGATTCTTCCGCTGCCCTTTATGGAGGGCGGCGCGAATCCGAATTTTAAAAGAAAGGGATTTCTGGCGGCCTTTATTTTGGGGCTCTTATTCGGCATTGCTCTGGGGCCCTGCACATTTGCTTACATGGCGACCATGCTGGGCGTCGTTTTCAGCATCGCTGCGACTGAAATTGTTTTTGCGCTGTCGCTTCTCTTGGCATACGGTATCGGACACTGCGCGGTTTTGGTTCTGGTGGGGACATTTACGGAAATGGTTCAGCATTATCTGCAGTGGACGGAAAAATCGCGGGGGGCGGTAATCTTAAAAAAGATGTGCGGCGTGCTGGTCATGCTGGCCGGAGTTTATCTGATGGCACTGAACTGGATTTAAAGGGTTAAATGAGGAGAGATGAAAAGAAGAGTGTTGTTTCTCTGTACGGCCAACTCCTGCCGCTCGCAGATGGCGGAGGGCATAGCGAACCATTTATTCGGCGATCGGGTTCAGGCCTTTTCGGCCGGCACGGAGGCCTCTTTCGTTCATCCGCTGGCTGTGGAGGTCCTCAAAGAAATCGGCGTCGACATTTCACAGCAGCAGTCGAAGAATCTTTCGGTATTCGACGGACAGAGTTTTGATGAGGTCATCACGCTTTGCGGCGGCGCCAACGAAACCTGTCCGCTCTATATCGGGGGAGTGAAAAGAAGGCACAGGGGATTTGATGACCCGGCCAAAGCCGCAGGCGCCGGGGAAGAAGTCCTGCGAGAATTCCGGCGCGTCCGGGATGAAATAAAAGAAATGCTGATGACGCTATTATCCGGTAAAGCGTGATCCGGATTCGGAGCAGGAGGTTTCGTCTATGCAGGAAAAAATCAGTCAAATCAATGTGGCCGGCCATCTCACGGGTGTTATCGGTCTTGATGAAGCGATCCGCGAGGCGGTGCACGCTATGGGGAAGGATGCATCCGAGCCAGACGCCGCGCGGGAAATCATCCGGCGCATCGCCCAGAAAAATTATATTCCCGAAAAATTGCTGCCGGATTATCGTGCGGCTGTCGTCCGCGAGTACAAAAAATATCTCGGCGAAGATGTTCCCGAAGAACCGGCCGCCGGCCTTCGCGTGGTCATTCTCGGTCCCGGCTGCTACCAGTGCGATTCGTTGGAGAGAGGGGTGCGCGATATCATGGCCGACATGAATCTGGCGGGAGATTTGGAGCACGTCACCGACGTGCAGGAAATCGCCCGCTACGGCGTCATGGGCGTTCCGGCGCTGGTCATCAACAATAAAATTGTCTCAACGGGCGTTTTGCCGGATAAGAAAAAAATCCGCGAGTGGCTGGCCTGCGCCGCCCGAAATATAAAATAAAAAGTGAGGAGTAAAATCATGTCGGAACATGTAGCGAGCAAGCTGTCTTTCTTAGACCGTTATCTCACGTTGTGGATTTTTGCGGCCATGATTCTGGGAGTGGGTCTGGGCTATTTTATCCCCGGCGTCGAAACCTTTATTAATTCATTCCAGGTCGGGACCACCAATCTTCCCATTGCCGTGGGTCTCATTTTGATGATGTACCCGCCGTTTGCCAAGGTGAAATACGAGGAGATGCCGCAGGTCTTCCGCAATGGGAAAGTTCTGGGATTGTCGCTCGTGCAAAACTGGGTGATTGGGCCGATTCTGATGTTCATTCTGGCCATTGTCTTTCTGCCCGATAAGCCGGATTACATGGTGGGGCTGATCATGATCGGCCTGGCGCGCTGCATCGCGATGGTGATCGTCTGGAATGAACTCGCGAAAGGCAACACCGAATACGCCGCGGGCCTTGTCGCATTCAACAGCATCTTTCAGGTGCTTTTTTACAGCGTCTTTGCCTGGTTCTTCATCACCGTTTTGCCGCCGTATTTCGGATTTTCCGGCAGCATCGTGGACGTCAGCATCCGCCAGATCGCCGAAAGTGTTTTCATTTACCTGGGCATTCCCTGCATTGCCGGCGCTCTCACGCGTCTTATAGGCGTCAAGCTCGTGGGAAAGGAAAAATACCATGCGCGCTTTGTGCCGCTCATCAGCCCTCTCACGCTGATCGCGCTCCTCTTCACCATTGTCGTGATGTTCAGTCTGAAAGGCAATCTGATCATTGGGCTCCCTCTGGATGTCGTGCGCATTGCCATTCCGCTGCTTGTTTACTTTGTCGCCATGTTTCTGGTTTCATTTTATCTGGGACGGAAACTGGGCGCGGATTATTCCAAGACAACGACTCTGGCCTTCACGGCGGCCAGCAACAATTTTGAACTGGCGATCGCGGTGGCCATTGCCGTTTTCGGCATTAATTCCGGCGCGGCGTTTGCGGCCGTCATCGGTCCGCTGGTCGAAGTGCCGGTGATGATCGGCCTGGTCACGGTCGCGCTGAAATTTCAACAAAAATACTTTTCAAAGCAATGATCGATGAATATATTAATGAAAAACATGGAGGTCCTCGCTTTATGCTCGAAAAATTGAAATTATCTCTTGCCGCCTTATCTGCCGCGATCATGCTCGGTCTCGCCGCCGGGACAGCTTATGCCCAGGCTCTAAACACCATTCCCTCCGTGGGAACAGGCCCCTACGAGGTGATCATGTTCTCCGACTATCTGTGTTCACCCTGCAATCAGTTGGATACCAAGGCCGAGCCGCTTTTGAAGGAATTGCTGGCCACAGGGAAGGTAAAGATTATCTTCGCCGATGTTCCGTTTCACAAGGAGACGCCTCTTTATGTCCGTCTTTTTCTCTATGCCGTAAACGCCGGGCCGAGCGATGAAGAAATGTTCCGCATCCGTCGGGTTCTTTTCAATGCCGCCCAGGAGAAGCGGATCGACGACCGCGAAGCGCTGCTGGCTTACGTGAAGGAGCAAAAAATTGTCTGGAGATCCTTCGAGGTCAAGCCTATTTTCAACAGGCTCAGCCAGATGATTAAGCAGCATAAGGTTGATGAGTCGCCGTCATGCGTTATTCGCTATTCCATAGCGGAAGAAAAAAAATATGTCGGCACCGAAGAGATTTGGGACGGGCTGCAGAAATTGAAAGCGCGCCTCGCCGCTGAAAAGAAAAAATAGGGGAAAGGAAGCTTTAACCGGATGTGAATTCGCGGAAGGTCGGGCGCCGCGTGTTTCCAGAGAGTTCAACGACGGTGCAACGAAATTGCCGGTAAAGTCCATCTGGCCCCGTTGATCGCGATCGTTATTCTTCGCGTCCGGGGAATTTCCTGGCAGGGTATATAAGATCCAGTAAGTATGTTATCTGGATATATTTTATCCACATTTCCGGCAAAGGCTTCCTCCCGATGAACAGCGATATTTTTTGATAGTCCCATTAAATCAAATCCTTACACTTATTCTTTTTTTCCTGGCCTGTACCTTGCTTAACAGGGAACGGGTCATTACAATAATCAGGCGCTTAAATTGTGCGGATGAATAGGGATCTCTGTCCATTCGCCGCAAAAGAAAAGGAGAAGGACCGGGTGTCATTGATTAGAGCGCAGAACATTACGAAAGATTACCGGACGGAGGATGTTGTGGTTCATGCCCTCCGGGATGTGGACTTTGAAGTTGAGCCCGCCTCCTTTGTTTCGTTTGTCGGGCCTTCGGGCAGCGGCAAGACCACGATCCTTAACCTCATCGGCTGTCTCGATAAGCCGTCCGCGGGGAATCTGAGGATTGCGGATACGGATGTTATCGGTTTGGGGCGTAAGGAAAGCGCCGCCTTCCGGGGCAGGAATCTCGGCTTCATTTTTCAGGACTTCAACATGATTCCCGTGCTCACCGTTTACGAAAATATCGAATACCCGCTGATCATGGTCCAGAACGTCGCTCCGGAGGAGCGCGCCGAAAGAATCTCCCGGATGCTGGCGGCGGTCGGCATGACCGAACAAGCCAAAAAATATCCCCATCAGATATCGGGCGGTCAGAAACAGCGGGTGGCCGTCGCCCGCGCGCTGGTGACCAATCCCGCGCTGGTTCTCGCCGACGAACCCACGGCGAACCTGGACTCGCAGACGGCCTATGCGGTCATCGGTCTCATGAAGAAAATGCGCGACGATTTCGGAACGACGTTTATTTTCTCCACCCATGACACCAAGATTGTCGGCGAGGCCGAAGTCATCTTTCGCCTGGAAGACGGCCGGCTCGTCGGAAAAGAAACGAAGGGGGCGGCAAAGCCATGAGGAATTTATTTAAGATCGCCGTCCGCAATCTCATCCGCTACAAAAGAAGAACGCTGCTCACGGCGTCGCTGATCACCATCGGTGTGGTTTTTGTTCTGGTCTTTGTGTCCCTCACCGGTTCTTTCAAGTCCATGATGATCGGCCAGATCACGGATTCCATGCTGGGGCATCTTCAGATCCACCGCAAGGGGTACGTTGCCTCCATTGATAATCTGCCACTGAACATGAATTTGAAGCCGGAGGCCTATTCAAAAGTCGCAGCGATGCTGGCGTCGGCGCCGGACGTGGCGGCTTTTTCACCCCGCCTCAAATTCGGAGGCATGTTCAGCAATTTTGCGGAGACCACCAATATCCGCTTAAACGGCATCTATCCGGACCGGGAGTTTAAGACCGTTCCTTTATTGACTTCACGCATCTCCGCGGGCGCAAAGACGCTCGCCCGCGGTGAAATTTGGGTGCCCGCGCTGCTGGCCAAAGGGCTGAAGGTGAAGCTTAGCGACACGGTTGTTATTGTGGCGACCAATGCGGACGGCTCCGTGAACGGCAAGCAGTTTATCGTCTCCGGAATTCTGGAGAGCGCCACTGGCCCGGGCGGCCGCGACGGATATATTCACATCGACGACGCCGCCGAAGTGCTCCGCATGCCCGGGGCCGAAGTAAGCGAGGTGGCCGTTCGCCTGAAGGATTTCAGCCGGCTTCCCGCCGTTGTCAAGCAATTGGAGCGTAAAGTCGCGGACGCAGTCAACAAGGAAGGCAAGCCCATGTTTGAGGTGCACTCGTGGGAACAGTTGTCGCCTTTCTTCAACATCGCCCGGATGATCGACGTCATGACCTTCTTCATCAAAATCATGCTGGTGGCGATTGTCCTCATCAGCATTATGAATGTCATGATCATGGCCGTTTATGAACGGATTCGGGAAATCGGCACTATCGCCGCCATCGGTACGCTGCCGGGCCGGATTCGCTCGATGTTCATTATCGAAGGCTTCTGCCTGGGCGTTGCCGGAGCCGCCGTGGGAGTCGTGCTGGGCGCCGGCATCATTTTCATCGTCAATCTCGTCGGCATTCGGTTTGATTTCGGCCAGCAGCAGGGGCTTTTGCTCAAGGCGACCCTGCAGCCGTCTGATCTGCTCGCCGTATCCATTATCGTTATAGGTGTCGCTGTGGCGGCGAGCCTCCAGCCCGCCTTCAAGGCGTCGAAGATGGAGCCTATTGAAGCCCTGCGCCATGTATAACGCCAATTCTAAATCAAAGCGCTATCTTTGTTGGCGTCGTTGTCGGCTTCCTCAACGTATCTTTAATAC
>SBEK01000071.1 GCA_009668925.1 Deltaproteobacteria bacterium | reverse complement strand
CTACACTAGTAGCCTATATTTGCCTTTCTTCTTGACACATCCTCTGAAAAAATCGAAGATGCATCCATGAAAATTCTTTATAATATACTTCTTTTCATTGCCGCAATTCCGGGACTTCTTTTTTTCTTGCTCAAGATGCTTATTACCGGTAAATATCGGCACAGTTTTCTCCAAAAACTGGGTGCCCGGCAAACCCATCTTTTATCCGGCCTGCCGGCAGGCAGACGTATTTGGATTCATGCCGTATCCGTTGGCGAAGTGACGGCGGCCGCACCGGTCGTTGCCGCTTTAAAGAAACAGAAACCGGGAATACAGATCGTTTTTTCAACATCTACGGAAACAGGTCAGGCGATGGCCAAGCGTTTGGTTCGCGGTGCAGACGCTTTCATTTACTTTCCTCTGGATATTCCTTTCCCCGTTCATCATATGCTGAATCTCGTTCGGCCCGACGTCTTTGTTCTTGTTGAGACGGAACTCTGGCCGAATTTTCTGGCCGCCTGCCGCTCACGCGGCATCAAAGTCGTTTTGGTCAACGGCAGGATTTCCCCCCGTTCTTTTATGAAATACTGTCGAACCCGCTTCTTCTGGAGGCAGATTCTCGTCAACATCGATGAGGCCGGGATGATTACGGACGTCGATGCGGACAGGATCGGAAAGATCGGTCTTGCGGATTCCAGAATCCGGGTGCTGGGAAATGCCAAATATGACGCGCTGGCGGCTATGGTGTCACAGGAATTGTACGAGGACACTGAGCGGCGTTTCCATGTGCTGCCGGGTGAAAGATTTTTCGTTGCCGGCAGCACGCATCCCGGGGAAGAAGACGCCGTTATTGATGTGTATCGTAAATTGCTTACGCACTACCCGGACTTCAAATTAATCCTCGTTCCGCGTCATGTCGAACGGGCCAACGACGTGGTGGCCTTACTGGGCCGCGCCGGTCTCAACGATATCGTAACGGTATCGCAGATGCGCGGCGGTCTTAAGCGTTCTCAGGAAAGGGTGATCGTTGTCGATGTGATTGGTGAACTCTTTAAAGTTTATTCGCTGGCGACCATCGTGTATTGCGGCGGATCCCTGGTTCCGAAAGGCGGCCAGAATATTCTGGAGGCGGCCGCCTGGGGCAAAGTGATCTTTTATGGCCCGTCGATGGAAGATTTTACTGAAGAAGCGGTTCTATTGGAAAATGCGGGAGCCGGCATCCGGATCAGCAATGCCCGGGAATTGCTGGACGGTATTCTGCAGTTGCTGGCCCGGCCTTCCGATCTGATCGGGCGCGGAGAGAAAGGCCGCGCCGTTGTGCGCGCGAATATGGGGGCTGCCAAAAAGTATGCCGACATGATTGTCCGGCATCTCGGCTGAATACCAAAGCCACAAGCCGGATAAGGAAGTTGTCTTGACAGCCGATGAAAAGGTGGTAAAAAGATGCAGGTTTCAATACGGCCGGGAGGTTTAGGATATGCTGAAAAAATATGAGGCGGCTAGCGAACAGGTCAACCTGACTCGAACTTTAATGGCCAGATCAGTCATCAACAAATATCTGAACAGGACAAACCTGATCCGCTATTCAGAACTATCGCGACTGATCGGTTGCGAAGCTTTCGTCAAGCATGAAAACCATAATCCGACCGGATCCTTCAAGATTCGGGGAGCATTGAATTTTTTTCATCACATGTCTAGGGAGGAGTTGGAGACCGGCATCCTGGTCGCGACAAGGGGCAATCATGGCCTGGCCATGGCCTGGGCGGGCCAATGGTTTCATGTCCCCTGCACCGTCGTCGTACCGGAAAACAACAATCCGGAAATCAATCGCATTATTGAAAGTTACGGCGCGGAGTTGATCGTTCATGGAGAGGATTTCTATGATGCTCAGTCCTACTGTGAGGAATTGGTGGACAGCGCCGGCTATTATTATGTCCAGCAGGGCAACGAACCGGAAATCCTAAACGGCATCGCTACCATGGGGCTGGAGATTCTGGAAGACCTGCCGGAAGTGGATACGATTATCTGCCCCATCGGCGGCGGCGCCGGTTGTGCATCTATTTTAAAAACCGTTCGTGCCATCAAGCCGGGCATCGAGATCATCGGCGTGGAGCCGGAAAATGCACCGTCATTCTATACGTCATGGAAAAAAAAGGAAATTATTACGCTTGATGAAGCGCATACTATTGCCGATGGTCTTGCTGCTAGGACGGTCTTCCATTTACCTTACGTGATTCTCAAAGACGCGATTAGCGACGTGATTCTTTTGACCGAGGCTGAAATATTGGAAGGAATAAAAATGGCGCTGACGGCCACGCATAATTTGGCTGAATCCGCCGGAGCCGTCTCTCTGATTGCAGCTTTCAAAATCAGGGACAGGCTGTGCGGCAAGAAAGTGGCCATGATTATGTCCGGCGGCAATTTGAACATGGATCATCTGAAAACGGCTATTGGATGTTAGTGCGGCGGGATATCTCGCCGGTCCGTCTGTAGCGCGCACAGGCAGATAAATCACCACGTCTAAAAAATGCAGGCTCCTTTGGGCAACCGGGAGCTTTCCGCAGAATTAAGAAGTAAAAGGAGTTTCATGAGTTATGATAGAAGCAACACCCTCTAACCCCACCCCTGCTGATTTTATCCGGGACATCATCGACGAAGATTTACGGACGAACAAACACGCCGGACGTGTCGCGACGCGTTTCCCGCCGGAGCCGAACGGCTATATCCATATCGGACATGCCAAGTCGGTTTGCCTCAATTTCGGTCTGGCGATTCAGTATCAGGGGACCTGCAACCTGCGGCTGGATGATACAGACCCTGCCGGCGAGTCCATGGAATTTGTGGAATCTATCATCCGTGACGTCCACTGGCTGGGATTTGACTGGGGCGATCGATTATTTTATGCCTCGGACTATTTTGAAAAACTGTATGCATTCGCCGTCGAGATGATCAAATCCGGTAACGCTTACGTGTGCAGCTTAAATCCGGATGAAATGAGGGAGTACCGGGGAACGTTTACCGAGCCGGGAAAGGACAGCCCCTATCGCAGCCGCTCCGTGGAAGAGAACCTGGACCTGTTCGAACGAATGCGGTCCGGCGAATTCCCCGACGGCGCTCATACGCTCCGCGCGAAAATCGACATGGCGGCAGCGAACATTGTCATGCGGGATCCCATCCTCTACCGCATCAAACGCGAGCCCCACTATCGGACAGGGACGAAATGGGTCATTTACCCCATGTATGACTTTGCGCACTGCCTCTCCGATGCACTGGAAGGGATCACGCACTCCATCTGTACGCTGGAGTTTGAAAACAACCGTCCGCTCTATGACTGGATTGTCGAGCGGCTGATCCCGGCCAACCGCCCGAAGCAGATTGAATTTGCCCGCCTGAGTGTCAGTTATACCGTGCTCAGCAAGCGCCGGCTTATTGAGCTCGTGCAGAAAAATTATGTGAACGGCTGGGATGATCCGCGCATGCCCACCGTAACAGGGATGAGACGGCGCGGCTACACACCCGAAGCCATTCGCAAATTCTGCTCCGAGATCGGTGTCGCCAAAAATGACAACCTGATCGATGTCGCGCTCCTCGAACACTGTGTCCGCGATGATCTCAATGAACGGGCGCCCCGGGCCATGGCTGTTTTGCATCCGCTGCGGGTCGTCATCGACAATTACCCGGAGGGTCAGGTTGAATTTTTCGAGTGCCAAAATCATCCGCAGCGTCCCGACATGGGACTAAGGCAGGTCCCGTTTTCCAAGGTGCTCTATATCGAGCGTGATGATTTCATGGAAGATCCGCCTAAAAAATATCACCGCCTCGGTCCGGGACGCGAAGTCCGCCTCCGTAACGCTTACATCGTAAAATTTGCAGGTATGGTGAAGGACGAAAAAACCGGTGAGGTGGTTGAGATCCACTGTTCTTATGACCCCGCAACCCGCAATGCGCCGCCGGCGGACGGACACAAAGTGCCGGGCGTGATTCACTGGCTGTCGGTTCCGCACGCGATACCGGCGGAAGTGCGGTTATACGACCGGCTGTTCAGTATCGAGGATCCGGGAAGCGAGGAAGATTTTGTCAAATATTTAAACCCGAATTCTCTGGAAATCGTGACGACCGGCTATGTCGAGCAAAGCCTGAAGGACGGCGCTCCGGGATGCCAGTATCAGTTCGAAAGGCTCGGATACTTCTGTGCAGACGAAAAAGATGCGAAGGCCGGACGGCCCGTCTTCAACCGCGTCGTGCCGCTCAGGGATTCCTGGACTAAGATTGCCGAAAGAAAGTGAAGAACACCCTCGGGAAACGGCGGTTTGAACTGATCAGGATTGGCTGGGGAACAAGGATTCGAACCTTGATTAACGGAGTCAGAGTCCGGCGTCCTACCATTGAACGATTCCCCAGTAGGAAAGGTACCGATTATGCCCGCTTGGTGTATGTCCTTTCGGGCGGGGGTGACTATAATGCGATTGATTTTATATGTCAACAAAATTTCTTCACAGACATCACGGAACGGTTTCTGGTCTGGCAGCGGGCAGTAACGCGTTCCGGCAATGAACGATAGAGACATGCGTTACGTAACTTTCGGCAAGACGGAATTGAAGGTGTCCGAGTTGGGATTCGGCGGGATTCCCCTGATCCGGCTCAATAAGGAGACCGCCGTGAGCGTATTACGGCGCGCCTACGACCGAGGCATAACCTTTTATGATACGGCCAATATGTACCTCGACAGCGAGGAAAAAATCGGAACGGCTTTTCGGGGAATGCGCGGCCGCGTGATCATTGCCTCAAAGTCGCTGCGACGGGATGCCGCAGGTATGACCGACCACGTCGAAAAAAGCCTGAGGCGGCTTCAGACGGACTATATCGATCTGTATCAGCTGCATCAGGTAGCCAAAGAAGCTGATTGGGAAAGTGTGATGGCGCCGGGCGGAGCCATGGAAGCGCTGCTTCGAGCCAGGGATCAGGGGAAGATCCGGCACATCGGCTTCACCTCGCACAGTCTGCCGATGGCCGTGAAAGCCGTTCAAACGGGCCTATTCAGTTCCATTCAGTTCCCCTTTAACTTTATCGAAATTGCGGCAAAAGACGAGCTTCTGGAGATTGCGAAAAAAAGGAACATCGGCTTTCTCGCGATGAAACCGTTCGCGGGCGGCATGATCGACAATGCCGACATCGCTTTCAAATTCTTGCGGCAGCATCCCGTTGTCATCCCCATCCCGGGTTTTGATTCCGGCGAGGCCGTCGATCAGGTCGCGTCGTTCTATGACCATGAAAACCGGGTCGCCCCGGGCGATCTGGAGCTGATGGAGCGGTACCGGGCCGAGTTGGGCAAGCAGTTCTGCCGCCGTTGTGAATATTGCCAGCCCTGTCCGAACGGAGTGATGATCACACAGGCGATGGGATACCGCGTCATCGCCGGTCGGATGTCGCCCGCCGTTGCCGTCCAGTTTTCCCGTCTGCCTATGGAAAGTGTTTTGAAATGCGATGCCTGCGGCGCCTGTGTGGAAAAATGCCCCTATGAATTGCCCATTCCGGATATGCTGAAGTCGTTTTATGATCTTTATGAACAGCACCGTGAGGGGAGCCGCACGTGAGTGTTCCGGGGATGCAGTTGAAAAATTTCCCGATCGGTCCGGCCCAAAAACAGGGCAGCGCGGACTTCGAGGTGCCTTGTCCCGGAGCGAAATCATCAAGGGAGCTATACGGTGAAAGCGCTGTTTAAATCAATTTTCTTTGCCTGGATCATCCTATGGGCGGTCATCGCAACAGTTGCCCTGGCTGTTCCCATTATCGTTGCCGGCTTGCTCAGTCGCACCGGCAATCTTGCTTTCTCCCTGTCGAAACTCTGGGCGTACACCATGCTGGGCGTCTCTTTTGTTCGGACGGAAATAAAGAACAAAGAAAAAATTCAAGAAGGAACGTCGTATATTATTATTTCCAACCACCAATCTCTCTACGATATCCTTGCGCTGGTTACCACGCTCGGCATTCAATACCGCTGGTTTATCAAGAGAGAAGTTCTCAAAATTCCGCTTTTCGGCTACGGGTTATATGCCTCACGGAACATCTTTATCGACCGTTCCAATACCGCGAAAGCCATCGAGAGCATCAACAAAGGCATCGATCGGCTGCCCCAGGGCGTCAGTATCATGGTATTTGCCGAAGGCACCCGCTCGCCGGATGGACACATCCACGAATTTAAAAAAGGGGGCTTCATAACGGCTGTCCGGCGGAACATCCCCATCCTGCCCGTCACTGTTAACGGAAGCAGGCGCGTCCTGCCCAAGAGAAGTCTTGCCGTGACGCCGGGGAAAATCCAGGTTGTCATCGGTGACCCGATCGATGCCGGCAAATACACGGTTGATGATGTCCAGGCGCTCATCGACAAGACCCGCGATGCCGTCATCGCCAATTTCGATCCGGGATATACAGGTGAGAAATGATGAACAAAGGCGCCACTCTCTTGATGCCGGGCGGCAATTGCCGGGGGCAAAGATGACGTCCTGTCTGCAATTCATCAGGGCAAGAGAAACGGCGATCACTGTTGGGATCGTCCGGTCTGCGGGCAGGGGGGGTGACGCATCCACTCTGTCACCGGCCTCTCCTTTTTTCTCGAGGGGAAAAACCGGTTCAGCTCCCAACCTATCCGTCAAATTCCTTGACTTCATCACCGAATCTTTCTATTCTGCGATAGACGAAAAGGACGCATGTCAGACGGGCGTTAACCATCCTTGAAACACGATTCATAGCGTTTTGCGGAACCCGCGGGATCGAAGGTATCTCAAGAAGCAGCGTTTTCAATAATTTTACGGACCAACCCAGCAAACCAGTAACCGGAACGCTATTGGCTGTCGTTGAACTTTAAGTCCATTCAGACACATTGACAAAAGAGAAGGGAGAAGATTATGGCGATCTTTGAATACGGAGAATACGGAAATGTTTGTGAACCCCCGGACAATTTGGTGGATATCTTTGAACACAGCGCCGCCCGGTATGCGAACAATCTTCTGATCGGCGAGAAAGACGGCGCCGGGGTTTATCAATGGATCACCTACGGCCAGGTTGCGGACCGCGTGAATAATCTGCGCGCGGGATTGGCGGCCATCGGCGTCAAGGCCGGAGACACGGTCGGGATCATCGCCAACAACAGGAAGGAATGGCTGATTGGAGAAATCGCCGCCCAGGGTCTGGGCGCTGCCTATGTGCCGATGTATGAAAAAGAACTGGTGTCGATGTGGAAGTACATTATCCAGGATGCCGAGGTCAAAATTTTGTTTGTTTCCAAACCGGAGATTCTGGAGAAGGTCAAAGATTTTCCTTCCGAGATCCCCAGCCTCAAGCAGATTTACCTGATCGAAGGAACGGGTGAAGGCACTATGGCCGCCCTGGAGAAGAAAGGCGCGCAAACCCCCGTGCCCGTCCGAAAGCCAAAGCATTCCGAAGTCGCGGTCCTGATTTATACATCCGGCACCACCGGCGAACCCAAGGGCGTCCTTCTTTCTCACGGCAATCTGGCGGAAAATGTTAAAGCCGGCTTGGCCTGGTTTCCCAATCTGACCGAAAAGAGCCGCTGCATCTCCATGCTTCCCTGGGCGCACTCTTTCGGGATAACGGCTGACCTGCATGCTTTTATCCTGAGGGGCGGTTCGATCGGCATTATGGGATCGGTCGAAACGCTGATTGATGATTTGCCCAAAATCTGTCCTTCGTTTATGACCACCGTGCCCCGGATCTTCAATAAGGTTTACAATGGCGTCTGGGCCAGGATGAAGGAGGAAGGCGGCTTGAAATTGAAGCTCTTTGAAGCAGCGATTGCCGCCGCGAAGCGCAAACGGGAAACGGGTCAAGACAGCCTGAAACATAAAATCCTGGATAAAATCGTTTTATCGAAGATCCGGGCCCGTTTTGGCGGCTGCCTGGAGAATGCGGTGACGGGCAGCGCCCCCATGAATGTGGACATTGCCAAGTTCTTTATTGATGTCGGGATTCCGACGTACGATGCCTATGGGTTGAGTGAAACCTCTCCGGCCATTACCATCAACTCTCCTTTGATGGGCAATCGCCTGGGATCCGTTGGCAAGCCGATCAATAAAACCAGAGTCGTGATTGATCGCTCACGGACAGGCGAGGATAGCGATGACGGCGAGATCCTCTGTTTCGGGCCGCAGTGCATGATCGGCTACCACAAAAAACCGGATAAGACGAAGGAAGTGATTGTGGAAATGAACGGTATGCGGGGGGTGCGCACGGGCGATCGCGGACGTCTTGATGATGATGGATTTTTATACATTACCGGCCGGTTCAAGGAAGAATATAAACTGGCCAATGGCAAGTATGTTCATCCGGAGACGATCGAACTGGAAATGAAAATCCTGCCCTGGATTCTCAACGCCGTGGTGGCGGGGGCCGGACACGAATACAATGTTGGGTTAATTGTCCCCGATATGAAATTACTGGAGCATCTGGCCTGTGAGCTGAAATTATCCGTCGATCCCAAAGACCTTTTCGATCCGGCAAACCCCGCCGGCCGGAAATTCAAAGACCTGCTCACCGCCGAAGTCCAGAATCATCTCCGGAAGACCATCGGCTCCTACGAGATTCCCCGCAAATTCGATTTTATTCTGGAGGATTTTACTCTGGACAACGGCATGCTTACCCAGACCATGAAACTGAAACGCGGCGTGGTCATGGAAAAATACGGCGATATGCTCAATAACCTTTACAAGGAATAAGCGTCCCCCCGGGGGGAGGGACAATCCGCTCCTCCTTCCGCCTGGACCGGTTCTTCAATCACCCGCCGCGAGCGATAAGCGCCCCGGCGGGTGCTCATTCTTCCTTCTTATAGTATCCGGCCCACTTCTCGTCAATCTGTTGCTGAATTTCGGCGATCTGTGCTTCGGTCAAAACCTTGAAGCGCGACTGCGCCCGGAAGTATTCCCGAACCGGCACCAGTTTGCGTTTCTCCACGAGCTTCTCGGATGCGGCCGTTAATTTAAACTCACCGTTGACGATCTCATAGAGGTCGTAGTAGCCGGTTTCCACCGCAAGCCGGCCGATCTTAATGCCGTAGCGCGGGTCGTAACCCCAGCCCGGAGGGCAAGGAATATGAATATGGAAATACTTGGTGCCCGGCATATCCTTGCACTTGATGATCTTATCATAGAGGTCCAGCGGATAGGCCGCGGAACAGGCCGCAACATAACTCAAATGATGCGCCGCCATGATGGCCGGGACATCTTTCTTCTGCTGCAATTTCCCCTTGAAGGGCGTATTGGCTGTAATGGCGCCGATCGGGGTTGTCCCGGAGCGCTGCACACCGGTGTTCATGTAGCCTTCGTTGTCGTAGCAGAAATAAATGAAATTGTCGCCGCGCTCTGCCGCGCCGGACAGCGCCTGCAAGCCGATGTCGCTGGTCCCGCCGTCGCCCGCCCAGCCGGCGACCTTGATATGCGTCTTGCCCTGCGATTTCAGCGTCGCCAGGATTCCGGTGACTGCGGCGGCCGTTGAGGCAAAGGTCACATTCAGGCAGGGCAGTTTGGTGGAGGCGACGGGGAACAGGCCCTGTAAAACGGTCAGACAACTCGGCGGCACAACCAGTATGGTGTCTTTGCCCAGGGCCTTGAGACCGACGCGGTAGGCGATAGCCAGACCGCAGCCCGTGCAGGCGCGCGTTCCCGGATGGACAAATTCTTCCGTCGGCAAACTTAAAATAGTGGTTTTAGACTGCATTGAAAATCTCCTAACCCCGTTAAGACGGGATGCGTGCGTTCACGAAATTATTTTCCGCCGGAAAGGACGGAAAATAATTCTAATTGACTAAAGCTTGAGCCCGATCCATGCGGCGTCTTGGGAAACGCGGCCCAGGGTTGCAGCTTTCAGCGCTTGCGTCAACTCGTCGGTGCGGATTTCGCGCCCCCCGATCCCGGCGATGTAATTTTGCACCGGCGGCAGTGAGCCTGTGCCGGCCAGATGTTCATAAAGCGCGGCCTTTAAATCCGATGCCAGAGCGCCTTCATAACCGTAACTGAGCGCCTTTTCAAAAACGATGACGCCTTTCGTTCCTTTCAGGGCCCGGGCAATAGCCTGGTCCGGAAAGGGACGATAGAAGCGAATGCCCATGATGCCGACTTTAATGCCCTCATTTCTTAAGGCATCCACCGAAACCCGCAGCTGATAGGTAATGGAACCCAAACCCACGGCAATGTAATCGGCATCGTCACAACGGTACGGCTCGATGTAAGGATCGCCGCCCCGGCCGAAGACATCGATGAATCGCTTTTCCGCATCCGCTGCGACATCCAGCGTTTTTCGCAGATCTTCCTGAAGGAGATAGCGGATTTCCATGTAGCCGTGAGCCAATTCGCCTTGGCCGTCCAATCTCACATCCGGCAGGGTGACCGTGTTGAGGTTTGCCGGTTCATCCGGATTCAGAAAATATTCCGGCAGGAAGGGTGGCAGGAAGGCATCGACTTTTTCCTGATCGGGCAGATCGAAAGGCATGAACGTGTGCGACAGGATATATCCGTCATAGCAGACCATGATGGGGATGCTTACTTTTTCGGCGAGCCAGTAGGCCCTGATCACGGTGTCGATGATCTGCTGATGATCCGAGCAATAGATCTGTATCCAGCCGGTGTCGCGCTGGGAGATGGAATCCTGCTGGTCGTTCCAGACATTCCAGGGGGCGCCGACCGCCCGGTTCACCACGCACATGACGATGGGAAGCCTCGCGCCCGCCGCCCACTGAACCTGCTCATGCATGTAAAGCAGGCCATTGGCACTGGTAGCGGTGAATACCCTGGCGCCGGCGGAGGATGCGGCAATGCACACGGCCAGGGCGGAATGCTCACTCTCGACCGGAATGTATTCGGCCTTCATTTCACCGAGTTCGACATACTCGGAAAGTTTTTCCGTAAGCGGCGTCTGGGGGGTAATGGGGTAAGCCGCGATGACGCTGGCCCGGCAAAGCTTGACGCCCATTGCTGCTGCTGCGTTTCCGTCTTCAATGATGTGCATGGCGTCTACTCCTTATCCTCTTCGGCGAATTTCGCTTCATCCACCATGGTAATGGCTTTGGTTGGGCACTCTTCGGCGCAGATGCCGCAGCCCTTGCAGTACTCTAAATTGACTTTCGGGGGGATCGTTCGCGAGATGACCACTTCCGGACAGAAGAGCCAGCAGATAAAGCACGATTCCTTATTTCTTTTGCAGGGGATGCAGAGGCTCTGATCAAAGACGGGTCGCTCGACTCTCCATGAACCGGTTCTGCCGCCGTCTCCGGGCCCGTGCGCACTGTGTGAAGTTTTTCTTCTGTAATTTCTGGTACCCATTCCTATCCTCCCACTACCGTTCGTTCATAGGCAATTTTAGCCGCCAATGAATTCTTTTCGGGCTTTCGCGTTCTGAATTCTTCTTCTATGCCTTTGACCAGCGTGCCGATTCCCAGGAGGTTTGTGGCTTTTTCCAGGGATCCGATAATCCCGGTGTTCACCATCCCGTGAGGCAGGCCCGCTTCCACGGAGATTGCCGTGATGTCCGCAGTGGCCAACTTAAAATCGCGGAAATGGTAGGACTCGAACGCCATGGGTGTGTTCAAAACGATAATTCCCCCGGGTTTGAGGCCGTGCGTCACATCCGCTTCCTTAAGCAACAGATGGTCGAGGACAACGACGATATCCGGTGTTTCAATCGGTGACAAATCATAAATCTTCGTTTTCGAGATCTTGAGAGACGTCATAACGGGCGCGCCCCTGCGTTCCGTGCCGAACGTCGGCGCCATGACCACCCCCGGGTAACCCGAAACGAATGCCGCCCCGGCAACAATTTTGGCCGCCGTAATGGCGCCCTGACCGCCGCGTCCGTGCCAGCGGATTTCAATGTAATTTTTGTCCATGATAAACATACCTTATGAAATTAGTCTAAAGGCCGTGAGGTCGCTCGGATTGGTCTTTACCTTTGGCCTTGATCCTTGCGCCTTTAACCTTTCATTCTTCTTTTAACTGCAAATACCGCAATAGCGGCAATCAGCACAACACCTAAACCTGCCATAGCCAGCACCAGCAGCGTCGGCGTTGAAGGCCGCCTTATCAGATTCACGGGGTTGATGCTGGATTTTTCTACGATCCGCCCGAGTTTGCCCTGATACTTTTCCGGAATGTCCGGGACGCCGTTGCCGTCTCTATCCGGGAACGACCGGACATATTGGATAACGCCCTTCCACTGTTTGAGTTCCTGGAATCCCGGCTGCAATTTATCTCCGTCGATCAATGCCGCCGAAAGTTTTTGGATGGGCGCTCCTTCCTTATTTTTCGGTACGATATCCAGCATGGAGAATGTAAACTTGCCCACAAGTTTTAAAAAAGTGGCATTATAAATATTCGCGGCCACCCGATAGAGCTTTTTGTTGGATTGGCTGTAGTCCAGCGGCGTAAAGCCTTCTTCTTCGCTGCCGATTTCCATGGCCGTGACGCGGTCGAAAATGACCCGGTGCGGATTATAGGTGAAACGCAGACCGGAAACCTGCAGATAGTAGTCGTCATTTTTCAGGGGTCGGACGCTGGTCAGGATTTCCGCCGCTCTCTTGATTTCATAGCCATAAAGATAAAAACTGATCAGTGGATACCCCATCGTATCATCCTGGCCGATGCCCAGGGGAATGGTTCGGAACAAATCGCCGACGGTGATTTTCCCTGTTTTTCCCGCTGCGAGGTTGTCGCGAATGACGCCATTGGATTCGACGGCGACCACGACCCGATCCGATGAGTCCGGGCCGGCCCCGTCGGCCTGATTAACGGTCCAGCGAATAGCATCGGCCAGCAGATTGCCCAGCGGCGATTCCTCGGCGCCAATGGTCAAATCGTGCTTCGTTTCCGCGACGATTTTATCGTAAGCCAAGTCCCTGTCTCCGAAGAGGTGTAAATCTGCGGTCTTCTTGAATGAATCAATGATCGCTTGAACGGCCTTATCGCCGGCAATGGCGCTGGTCACTGCGACAGGTTCATAATTTTTCAGACCAACCTTACCATCTTTGAAGACGATATCCAGGACGCCCACCTGCCGGCCATAACACCACGCCTGAACGATCAGCGTATTGCCGACGATCATGGGCCGCTCCAACTTTGTGTGGGTGTGGCCGCTGATAATCACGTTGATGCCCGGGACCTTTTGGGCCAGAAGAACATCCTCCGACTTTTTCGGATTATCGCGCAGACCGCCATGGGACAGACAGATAATCAGGTCCACTTTTTCCCTGTTTTGCAGGATATCGACTATCTCCTTTGCCGTCTCGGCGGGATCACGGAAGGTGAGAGGCTTGGCAAACGGGGACACTTCCGCGGCATCCTTACCCAGGAGGCCGAAGATGCCGATTTTCATACCATCGCGCAGCAATACGATATAAGGCTTCACGCCTGCTTCGGCAAACGCATTTTCCAGAACGGCAAGCGCAGAGGGCCGGCGGTCAAAAATTGCATTGGCCAGCACGATTTGGGGGATGCCGTTTTTCATTTTGGCGGTTTTCAGCGTCGCAGCCAATCCTGCCGGCTTGAGATCAAACTCATGGTTGCCCAGGGTGACGGCATCGTAGCCCATGGCTGTAAGCAGTCGAAGCTCAAAGGCTTCTTCGCGGTTCAGCATGTGAAAGAGGGATCCCATCGTGAAATCGCCGGCATCGACGACCAGTACGGGATTATTTCTTTCATTCCGGGTGCGCTTAATGACCGTCGCGACCCGCGCCCAGCCGCCTCGTGTCTGATCGGCATTGATATGAAAAGGCTGATAATCGATTTCCGGCGCAAAGCCCTGAAAGTGCGAGTGCATGTCGTTGGTGTGCACGATGGTGATCAGCTTTTCGGCGGCGAAGGCGGAATCTGAGAAAAGCACCGCAAAAAGAATGATACCCGCGCGCAGAAGCAATGCCGTATTTCCTTTTAATATCCCAGTCTTCATTTCCGTCATCTTACACCTCTTCCTCCCTAGCATAAAATGACCGTCCTGAAAAGTTTGTATTGGGCACAGAAGCTTCAATTTTTTCCAGGAGTCCGAAAAGGGAAGTTTTGTCCAGCGCGGATACGGCCACTGCATCAAAGTTCCTCGTCAAGGTTTCCAGAAGCTCTTTGTCCTGAAAGCGGTCGGCTTTGTTGAAAACGCGTATTGCTGGCTTACCGGAGATTTCCAGTTCTTCCAGAATGCCGTCAACCGCCGCAATCTGCTCTTCGAACTGACTGCTGCTGACATCGATGACATGGATCAGCAGATCCGCTTCCTGAAGTTCGTCGAGTGTCGCCCGAAAAGCGCTGAACAGCTCCTTCGGCAGATTGCGGATAAAACCGACCGTGTCGGTGATAATGGCTTCGGTATCGCGTGGAAATCGCAGCCGCGCGCTTTTGGTGTCCAGTGTAGCAAAGAGTTTATCTTCTGCCAGAACGGCGCTCTCAGTGAGCGTGTTGAGCAGTGTCGATTTGCCCGCGTTTGTGTAGCCGACGATGGAAATTACGGGAAGGCCTGACTTATTCCGGCGCCCGCGCCGCTGACCGCGTGATTTGGTGATCGCCTTCAAATCTTTTTCCAGACGCGAGATTCGTTCGCGGATCCGCCGGCGATCGATTTCCAGTTTGGTTTCTCCGGGGCCCACGCCGCCGATCCCACCCGCCAGTCTGGAGAGCGACGTATCCTTGTGCATCAGCCTGGGCAGCAGATATTTGAGTTGCGCCAGCTCCACTTGTATTTTCCCTTCGCGGCTGTGGGCGCGGTGGGCGAAGATATCCAGGATCACCTGAGAGCGATCGATGATTTTCAAGCCGGTAAAGTCGCTGATGGAACGAACCTGCGCCGGCGTCAATTCGTGGTCGAAGATCAGCAGATTGGCGCCGATTTGCGTCGCCCTCAAATCGATATCGGCCAGCCGGCCCCGGCCGACCAGATATTTCGGATCCGGTTGGGGGCGGTATTGAATTTGCGTGTCAAACACCTCGACGCCGCAGGTCTTGGCCAGCTGCCGCAGTTCATCGAGGGAGGCTTCTGCGCCGGCGAGCGGGTTCTTTTCCACCCGTACGAGAATAGCTTTTTCCGCCGCATCGATCTTGCGGGTCTTTTGCTTTCTGGCAAACTCGTCTTCCAGTGCGGCAATGAATGATAAGAAATTCAGATCCAGCCGGTGGGGTTCCTGGGGTTCGTGCGTCAGCCAATAGTCACCCTGCGGGTTCTCCGGAATCAGGTGCGCCCAGTATAGCCTGCCCGGAGTTCCGTCTTCCCGCACCTGGAGCGCCCCGATCAGATCCAGGCGCAAATGGGACAAGTCCGTCAGATCCTCCGGAGAAAGTTCTTCGCCGCTTAAATGGGTATGGATGAGACGCAGACCTTTGAAACGGGTGGATGCCGCGCGGAAGGCGTCCAGGCCAGGAATAAAGATGCTTTTGTGGTCGCCTAAAATAACCATCGCGATTTCGCCCCGGCGACTGATCAGTAACCCGATTTGCCGGTTCTGTTCTCGCGAAAGGAACGATATTTCCCGTGCCAGATCATTGCTGATGATATTTTCCGGCGGGATGCCGCGGCGATAGAGACGTTCCAGAGATTTGATGGCTTGGGCGCCAAGCCCGGATGTATTGCCGAATATCCTGTTGATTGTGTATCTTCCTTGCAGACCTGTATTAAACGGTCATTTTATTGATAAACTATCACACTTTATGAGAAGGTGTCAAAAGGCAAATGAACGATGATGAGCGGGCAGCAAGAAATCGGAGACCCGCGAAAAGCAAAACCCATTCTCAATTTCGAAGATAAACCCTTCCGGTTGTTGGCGGGGTTTTCTTTAATCATTACCGGTCACAGGGTTTTGGGCTTTCCGCGATATTCGCCGTCCAATCCGTACTCTTTGAGTTTACGATAAAGCGAACTGCGGGCCATGTTCAATTTCTCCGCAATCTTATTACGGGGAATGTCCATTCTCATCAGGCGAATGATGGTTTCCTTTTCCCTTTTCTTTACGGACTGGGCGTCGGAACTGTACTCGTCCTTATAACGCCAGTGAAGAATTTCCTCGGGAACCAGCCCGATTGTCAGATTTTGCCCGGAAGCGACCGTAATCATTCGCTCGATAATGTTTTGTAATTCGCGAATATTTCCCGGCCACGGGTAGTCTTCTAAGATCTTGACTACATTGTCCTCAATGCGTATTCCCTTTTTGCCCATGGCGCCGGCGCATTTCTTGATAAACCTGTCGATTAAAAGCGGAATATCGTCCTTCCTTTCCCGGAGCGGCAATGTTTTGATGGTGAATACATTCAGGCGGTAATATAGATCTTGACGGAAGGATCCTTTGCTGATTTTTTCCATGATATTTTGATTCGTTGCGGCAATAATGCGGATATCCACAGGCCGGACATCGGTTCCGCCGACCCGGACAATTGCTTTGTCTTCGACCACACGCAGGAGCGCAGCCTGAAATTCCAGTGATGTTTCAGCGATTTCATCCAAAAAGATCGTTCCGCCACAGGCGAGTTCGAACTTTCCCGTATTCCCGCCCCGGCGGGAGCCGGTAAATGCACCTTCCGCATGTCCGAAGAGTTCACTGGCAATCAGATCCCGGGGGATGGAAGCGCAATTAACAGCCACATACGGGCCATTGCGGCGAGAACCTGAATTGTGAATGACCTGGGCGAAGATATCCTTTCCCGTACCGCTTTCACCTAAAAGCAGCACATTGGAATCACTCCCGGCGGCGATTTGAACATGCTGCACCGTGCGGACAAATCGGCTATTGCGCCCGCAGATATCCTTCAGTTGAAAATTGGCTTTGGCCCCGATCATTTTAGCAGGCGGCTTTCTGATCTTTGGAGGTTCGCTGAGGATGATGATTTTGCCCATAGGTACTCCATCCCTGAAGCAGATCGGGGTTGACGACACCACAAACTTCGCCTCCGCCTGTTCCAGGGCAATGCGGACTTCAGTATCATTGGCCAGGTTGGAGCCGGCAATGATGGAAAAAAATTCCCCATTATCCGGTTTGACGACGTCCCGTATATGACGACCTTCGATAGGGCCATGGATCTGAAGCATTCTCCGGGCACTGTCATTGATCATTGTGACCCGGTTCGTTAAGTCCAAGGCAATCACCGCCTGGGGTATCGCCGAAAAGACGGCCTGCTGATAATTTCCGGCAATGTGCGCTTCTTCGGCTACCTTCTCGGTCTTCATACGGGTTTCTATCGCGCGGGCAATAGCCGTAGCGAACACAAGGGGCTGGGCGCCGGAGCAGTTACAGCTGGAAATCAGGGAAATGCCGCCGATAAACTCACCCTGCGGATTGTAGATCGGTGCACTGGAAGAGGCATCGGCATGGTATGCGCGCATGTAATGCTGCGGCCCGAAACATTGTGCCGGTTTCCCGACGGCCAGCACAATGGAAATAGAGTTTGTGCCGACGGTTTCATCCGTCCAAAGTGCGCCGGGAATCAATCGCGCCGATTGCGCCGGTTTCCTGCAATGTTCGTTGACGCAGGTTTCCAGGATGCGGCCATCTTTGTCGAAAAGACAGACCAGGAAGCGGGTCGAATCAACACATTCATTAAAATTGTGGATTAAAGGCCCTCCGGCCCGAATCAGCCGGCTGTTATCTTCAAGCAATGCCCGTATTTCAGCCGTGGACGGAAGCACAGGAGTCGGGCCTGTCCAGGGATTCAGTCCGGCGCTGCGGCATCGCTGCCAGGAGTTCAGAATGTCATGCGGAATGATATCAGCATCAATGTCCGTCCGTCCGGAGATAAATTTTTCCCACTCCGACTTTATCCTGATAAATTTGTCTTCACCCGGCTTCTGCAAAGCCGACAGTCGGTTCTTAGAAAGTTCGCTATCTTCGGTTTTTGCTCCAAGTTCCATGTGTGACAGCTCGCTTTCAGGACTTATCGGCCGGAAAAACCCTCGTCGAATTTTCACACTCGCCAGTTGAAGCCGCAGTCTATATTTTGATGTCTGTATCCAGGCAGAGGAATTCTTCCCTGCCTTTATGTCTGTATTTTCCCCTGTCTCCAGAGGAC
>SBEK01000070.1 GCA_009668925.1 Deltaproteobacteria bacterium | reverse complement strand
ATGATAAAATATTTTTGGACAAATGCTCATAAAAATAGTAAGCCTTCTTACACCGCATGACTTGGGAGCCGCCTTCGATGCTATTTGATAAGACAGTTGCTGTTGTTGTACCCGCATACAATGAAGAAAAACAGATCGGCCACGTCCTTTCCACCATGCCCGACTTCGTCGACCGCATCATCGTGGTCAACGATTGTTCCAAAGACAACACGGCTTCCGTCGTGATGGCCCATATCAATCAAGATTGCGCGACCGGAAAGGTGATCAGCGCAAACCGATGCGCAATGGACGGCAATAAATATGACCGGGCGGAAACACTGCTGAAAGATCAACAGCAGAGGGACATTCAATACTATACGCCCTCGGAAATAGCCAACTCGCGTCCCGATACCGATCGGGTCATCCTGATCAACCACCTGAAAAACGGCGGCGTCGGAGCGGCGATCGCCCGCGGCTACAAATGGTGTCTGGATCACGCCATCGACTGCACGGCCGTCATGGCCGGTGACGGTCAGATGGACCCGGCCGAACTGGAAAGCATCTGCACGCCCATCCTGACCGATGACATCGACTACGTGAAAGGCAACCGGCTGATTCACGGGGGCGCTCGTCTGGTCATCCCCAAAACCCGTTTTTTCGGCAATTCCATCCTGTCGATCTTAACCAAGATCGCCTCCGGCTACTGGCATGTCTCGGACACCCAGACGGGATATACGGCCATTTCCCTTTCCGCCTTGAATGCGATTAAGATCCACGACATTTACCCCCGATACGGCATGCCCAACGATATGCTCGTTAAACTGAACATTGCCTTCTGCACGATCAAGGAAGTCAAAATCAAACCCGTTTACAACGTCGGCGAGATCTCCAAGATGAAGGTGCATAAAGTGATTCCCCGGATTGCCTGGCTGCTTTTTAAAAGTTTCTTTAAAAGGCTCTGGGTAAAATATCTTTTCCGCGACTTTCATCCGCTATTCCTGCTTTATCATTTTGCCATTGTGGTGGGCCTCATCTCACTGCCTTATGCCGCCAAGGTTCTGACGTACACCCTTTTCGGAGAAACGGTTTCCGCCACAACGATGCTGGCTTTCTTCTTCTTATTTACCAGCAGTTTTCAATCGCTTTTGTTCGCAATGTGGATGGATATTCAGGACAATGAAAGGCTTTATAAATCATGATCGAAAAAAAACCTCGCACGGCAAACAAAAATATTGCCGTCATTGGCGCCGGCAACTGGGGCAAAAACCTGATTCGCAACTATTTCGAGCTTGATGCGCTCAGGGCCGTCTGCGACAAGAGGCCGCAGGTTCTCGAAGATGTGCGTAAGCTTTATCCATCCTGCGAAACGTATCTATCGTTGAAAGATGTTCTCGCGCGTCCCGATGTGGAAGCCGTCGTTATCGCCACCCCGGCAGAAACCCACTTCATCCACGCCAGGGAGGCTCTCTTGTCCGGCAAACACGTGTTTGTGGAAAAGCCGATGACCCTCGCGGAAAAAGATGCGAAAGAGATGATCCGTCTGGCGTCCGAACATCAGCGGATATTAATGGTCGGTCATCTTCTCCAGCATCATCCGGTTTTTGCAAAACTTAAGCAAATCGCCTTCGACGGCGAACTGGGACGAATCCATTATATTTACTCGCATCGGTTGAATCTGGGGAAAATCCGCAGAGAGGAAAATATTCTCTGGTCCTTCGCGCCCCACGACATCTCGATGATCGTCGCCCTGGCCGGAGAAGAACCGGAAAGCGTCCTGGCTACCGGCGGCAACTACCTCCACAAGAAGATTGCCGACGTCACCACGACGCATCTGGAATTTCCTTCGGGCCTGAAAGCGCATATTTTTGTGTCCTGGCTGCATCCGTTCAAGGACCAGAAACTGGTCGTTGTGGGCGATAAGAAAATGGCCGTTTTCGACGATACGCTGCCCTGGGAAGAAAAACTGCTCGTCTATCCCCATTCCTTGAAATGGGAACATAACGTCCCCGTGCCGACAAAAGGCGTTCCCGAGCGTATTGCCGTTCCCTATGCCGAACCCCTGAAACTGGAATGCGAACATTTTCTGGACTGCGTGAAGAAAAATAAACAGCCGTTGACGGACGGTGCTGAAGGCCTGCGCGTTCTCCGGATACTGAATGCCGCGGAGTGTTCTCTGGACGGGAATGGACGCAGAATCAACCTTCAGAATCATCAGGCGAGCGTGGAGACGGATGCGACGGCCTTTTTTGTTCACCCCACGGCGGCGATTGATGACCGGGTCGCCATCGGCTCTGGAACGAAAATCTGGCATTTTTCCCATGTTCTTTCCGATACGAAAATCGGACAGACCTGTTCAATCGGTCAGAACGTCGTGATCGGGCCCGACGTCACCGTCGGCGACAGGTGCAAAATTCAAAACAACGTTTCTGTGTATAAAGGCGTGACTTTGAGTGATGACGTGTTTTGCGGTCCATCGGTTGTCTTCACCAATGTCATCAATCCCCGCTCCGAAATCAGGCGGATGTCCGAAATCAAACCTACCCTGGTAAAAAAAGGTGCGACGCTTGGCGCCAATTCAACAATTGTCTGCGGTCACACCATCGGTGGTTATGCATTTGTCGCCGCGGGCGCTGTCGTGACCAAAGACGTACCCGACCATGCTTTAATGGCCGGCAATCCCGCCCGTCAAATGGGCTGGATCTGTCAGTGCGGAAATAAACTTAATGCAAAACATCAATGCCCGGCCTGCGGCAACAAGTATAAATTGAAGCCGAAACAAGGATTGCAGAGGGTGAAGTAATCCGCTGGTCGTGTATCAGGGATTCCATCTTGATCTAAGAATTGCAGCATGGCCCCTGCCTAATGAGATAAGACACGAGGGCGCGGTAACCCCGCTCCGTCATTGCAAACTACCGTTCTGGCGCTCTGGCAATCCCTCCCCCCCGTTCCGTCATTGTGAACCGCGCCTCGCGCGCTGTGGCAATCCGGCACTGTCATTGGAGGCGACGTTCAGTCACAGCCTGCCCCGGCGAAGGCCGGGGTGGCAATCTCACCAGCAGCCGAATGTCCGGGACTACCACCCCCGGCGTTCGCCACGGCAGGCTGTGCCCGGGTGGTGGCAATCTCATGCAGAGGCAACTATAATTTCATTAGACCAAAGAACTGAGGGCTGGGAGGTGGTTACAACCCTTGTTCTCTGTCTTTGTTAGCTCAAAGAATAAACTTGACAATTAGTTTTTGTGTGTTATGAGTAAAATAACTACTCGTAATGAGGCAGACATGGACGACCTTTTTGCAGGGCTTATATCCTCGAAGACCAGAATCCGTCTGCTCATGCGCTTTTTTTTCAACCCCGGGACGAGGTCTTATCTCAGAGAACTTTCCAACGATCTTCATGTCTCCACCAACGCCGTTCGTGAAGAACTGAACCAGCTTACGAAAACGAAGCTTCTGACATCCGAGAAAGAAGGACGCAATGTTCTGTATACGGCAAACAACGATCACCCTCTTTTTCCGGAACTGAAATCCATGGTCAGCAAGGTTATGGGCCTCGACCAGGTTATCGACAGTATTCTCGTCAGGCTGGGCGATCTGGAAAAAGCCTATATCATCGACGATTATGCCGAGGGCAAAGACACGGGAATCATTGATCTGTTGCTGGTGGGCAACGTCGATCAATATCACCTGAACGATTTGAGTAGGAAAACTGAACGTTACATCAAGCGCAAGATCCGCTCTCTGGTCTTAACCGGCGAGGAATTCGAGACCTTTAAGACCGCTCTCGAAAACCGGCCTAATTTTCTCGTGTGGGAACGGCAGAGCAGCAAATAGCTGCCTGAAGATGAACTTCCGTCATATTGTTCGGCGCGTCATGGAATTTGCCCTTGGGTGTAATCCAGAGGGCGGAGCTGAATCTGCCGTCGTTGGCCGAATGAAGCAGATTCAGGAACCCGACAGCCCCGTACTCATGCTTCGCGAATAAAAAATTTTTCGCACAGAATGTTCGATATGCATAAATTTCTGGTTACCGCAGCCACCGTGAATCGGATTCAAGCCGTCCACAACTCTGGATGAAGGAATAAAAAGGTTCGTAGAATGGTACAAATCGTATTACAAACCATCTGTCCTTCTTAATCTCTCGAAGCAGAAAAGAAACGCAGAATGAGAGGAATGAAATGGAAAAAATGAATGAAAGTGTCGAGACCATTACGCAAGGTTTGGAACCCATCGCCCTGATCATCCGGGCGGAATATCATGAACCCGGCATCAAGTTCTTCACGCCGGGCAGTTTTTCTCAACAGGTCGCCTACATGCAGCATCCGCAGGGACACAAGATCGCCGCTCACCATCATAACATGATCACGCGACAGGTCCTTTACACGCAGGAAGTGCTTATTATCCGGCATGGCAAAGTTAAAGTGAAACTTTACACTTCGAACCAGGAACATGTTGGAGAGCGGATTCTGAATTCGGGAGATCTCATTTTGCTGTGCGGCGGCGGCCACTCATTCGAAATGCTGGAAGAAACCGCCATGATCGAGGTCAAGCAAGGCCCGTTCGCCGGCGACGGTGATAAAACCAAATTTGATGAGGAATGCTCATGATCTCCGTCAGCGAGCCTCTGATCGGTTCCAAAGAAATTGAATACGTCAATGAGTGCCTGCGGACCGGCTGGGTTTCTTCGGCGGGCCGTTTTATCGAAGAATTCGAGTACAAATGGGCTCAGTACTGCGGCATGAAATACGGAATTGCCGTGGCCAACGGTACGGTTGCGCTTCAGGTGGCGGTTGAGTGCATCGGACTGAAACCGGGGGATAAGGTCATCATGCCCGCCTTCACCATTATCTCCTGCGCACAGGCGATCATACGCAGTGGCGGTGTTCCGCTTCTTGTCGACAGCGATCCGCGCACCTGGTGTATGAATGTGTCACAGGTTCGCGAAAAAGTCGAATCGGAGATGCGCAAAGGTGACGGCAGGCTTAAAGCCATCATGCCCGTCCATATTTATGGCCATCCTGTTGACATGGACCCGATTATTGATCTTGCCGAAGAATACGACCTGAAGATCATCGAAGACGCCGCCGAAGTTCATGGCGCCGAATATATGACAGGGCGGACAACTGATTCCCCACAGTGGAAAAAATGCGGAGGCTTCGGAGACATCAGCGTGTTCAGTTTTTATGCCAACAAGCTCATCACCACCGGCGAAGGCGGCATGGTTCTGACGAACGATGCTCATGATGCGGAGAAAGCCAGAAGTTTGCGCAATCTTTGCTTTCGTCCTGAACAGCGGTTCCTCCATACGGAGCTCGGTCACAATTTCCGCCTCACTAACCTGCAGGCTGCTATTGGTCTTGGTCAATTGGAACGAATGGATGAAATTGTAGCAAAGAAACGGTGGATGGGAAAAGCCTATACAGAACGTTTGCAGGACATCGGCACCCTTCAGCTGCCTGTGGAAGAAACATGGGCAAAACAAGTATTCTGGATGTACGGCATCGTGATTGATGAACGTACGGGGCCGACGGCCACCCGCTTGGCGCAGGACTTAAAAGAAAGAGGTGTGGAGACCCGTCCTTTCTTTCTGGGTATGCACGAACAGCCTGTTTTTCGCGGTATGGGGCTTTTTCAGAAGGAAGCCTACCCCGTCGCCGAACGCATCGCTCGTCAGGGACTCTATCTCCCGTCCGGATTATCACTGACGATGGAGCAACTGAATTATGTTTGCGAAATGGTCGGAGAATGTTTGAACAGTCTCTAAAGATGCAACTGACACCCGACGGTTGCCTTTCAATGAGCTGCAATACGTCCACGGATAGGGTCAAATCCGAATCAAGTGGAGGCTCTGCGGAATGAGCATCAAACATACTCTCCAGACTTTCGCCAGAAGATGTGGCTACGATATCAGACGAATCTCAGATAAAACGGCGGTCGGACGATTGAGAACAAGCATCGAAGAGTCCTATCTTCTTCTGCGCGAACTGGGGTTCCGTCCCGACATCGTCATCGATGTCGGCGTCGCGAAAGGGACCGATGATCTGTATCGGACTTTTCCGGATTCCTTCTTTCTCTTGATAGAACCCCTGAAAGAATTTGAAGCGGACCTGAAACGCATTCTCGTAAGGCACAGGGGGAATTATGTTCTCGCAGCCGCCGCTTCAAGTACAGGTTTGGTGACATTCAATGTCCATAAAAATCATCTGGAAGGATCGTCCCTCTACAAAGAAACCATGGGCGCGGCCGCCGATGGATGCGAAATTACAGTGCCCACCGTTCGTATCGACGACATCATGAAGGAGAAGGAACTCACCGGATCATGCCTCATTAAGGTGGACGCTCAGGGCGCCGAACTGAACGTATTGGACGGTGCGCAGGAAACATTACGGATGGCGGAAGCGGTCGCTCTGGAAGTATCCATGTTTCAATTTATGAAAGGCGCTCCTCAATTCTTTGATGTCGTCCTGTACATGAAGAATCACGGCTTCGTTGCGTATGACATCATTCACGGGTGGAACCGTCCCCTTGACAACGCGCTGGGGCAGCTGGATATTATTTTTGTTCAGGAGAATGGGAAATTCAGACATAACCATTCCTATTCAACAGCCGAACAAATGAAAAAATTGACGGGTTCTTCCTTCGGATGATTTTTATGCCTTTAAAAAGACAAGGTCACGAAGGAAGCGCTGTGTATGTTTCTTGTCTTCAGGGCAATGTCGGCGGCGGCATTCAGACGTCTGGATCTGCTGTATTCGTCGCTCGTGGTTCGCATTGCAATCAGCAATTGTTTTATAGCCGGTCAACAATCGGGGTGCACTCATGTCAAATATTATAAGCAACAGAGCGGTATTTGCGGATTACGCCCGGTACTATGATCTCATCTACCGGGATAAGGACTACCCCGCGGAAACCGAATACGTCGTCAATCTCCTTCACAGATTTCATCCGTCTGTGCACTCCATTCTTGAGCTGGGCTCCGGGACAGGCATTCACGCGTCTCTGCTGGCGGATAAGGGTTTTTCCGTTCACGGAATAGAACAGAGCGAGGAAATGCTCCTTCGATCCAGATCTCTTGTTAAAAAAAGCAACATGCAGAGCAGCAGGTTGACCTTTGATGCGGGTGATATCCGGGAAGTCCGCCTGGAGAAACGTTTCGATGCTGTCATCGCCCTCTTTCACGTCATGAGCTATCAGACCAGCAATGACGATGTCAGACGATCATTTGAAACGGTCAAACATCATCTCAAACCCGGCGGCATTTTTATTTTTGATGTCTGGTACGGACCGGCTGTCCTGACGCAACGCCCGTCTGTCAGGATCAAGAGGATGACGGATGAAAAGATAGAGATTGCGCGATTAGCCGAACCTCGTCTTCACATCAATGACAATCGGGTCGATGTCAGTTACCACATGTTTGTACGAGATCTTTCCACACAGGTCGTGAGCGAATTGCGGGAAACACATGCGATGCGATATTTTTTCAGACCGGAAATCGAGTGCATCGCCGACCACAGCGGCCTGCAAATCCTCCATGCCGAAGAATGGCTTGCGGGAAACCCGATCGGCCCGGAGACATGGGGCGTGTGTTTCTGCGTGCAATCGACAAAGAAATTATAGCATCGGAAATTTATTTCACTCATGAGCGAAATTGTAATTGAAGCAGGTCGGGCTGAGAAAAACTACTGGAGTGATCTCTGGCGCTATAGAGAGCTTTTTCTGATTCTATCATGGCGTGATCTGTCCGTTCGCTACAAACAGACCATCATCGGTATTTTGTGGGCCATTCTCAGGCCGTTTCTGACGATGATCGTCTTCACGGTCGTGTTCAGTAAGATTGCAAAACTGCCCAGCGATGGCAATACACCGTATGCTCTTATGGTCTTTGCAGCCATGCTTCCCTGGTCTCTTTTCGCAAATTCACTCGCGGAATCGTCAAGCAGTCTGATCGACAATACCAATTTGATCAGCAAAGTTTATTTCCCCCGGATGATCATGCCTGCGGCATCGTTGATTACTTCTCTGGCTGATTTCTTTATTAGCTTATTCATTCTCGCCGGGATGATGATTTACTATCAATTTGCACCCGGTTGGCAGATTCTGTGCCTACCCTTTTTCATCACAATGGCCTTGCTTGCCAGTCTGGGCCCCGGTCTCTGGATTACTGCGCTCAATGTAAAATATAGGGATTTCCGCTATGTCGTTCCTTTCGTTGTGCAATTCGGGCTTTATGTTTCTCCCGTTGGTTTCAGTAGCAGGATCGTTCCCGAACAATGGCGCCTGCTTTACAGCCTTAATCCGATGGTGGGTGTGATCGACGGTTTCCGCTGGTGTATCCTGGGTGGAGACAGCCCAATTTACCTGCCGGGGTTTCTGCTCAGTTTTCTCGTCATTGGGTTCTTTCTTTGGTTGGGCGTTACTCATTTTAGACGTATGGAAAAAACCTTTGCAGATTTGATTTAAAAGGCCGCATGTCCGACATCATCATCAAAGCCGAAAATATTGGAAAGAAATATACGATAGGTCACCAACGGCAAAAAACCGGCTACACCGCCTTGCGCGACGTTCTGATGCAGAATGCCAGGACGTTCTGGAGCAAGACAAAGGATATGATGCAGGGGAAACCGGTCATTCAGGGCGATACACTTGAAGAAGTATGGGCGCTCAGTGATGTAACTTTTCAGGTACGCCGTGGTGAGGCCATTGGCATCATCGGCCGCAATGGTGCGGGGAAAAGTACGTTATTAAAGATTCTTAGCCGCATCACCGAACCGTCCGCTGGAAGGCTAACTTTAAACGGACGGGTCGCCAGTCTGTTGGAAGTGGGCACCGGCTTCCATCCAGAGCTCTCGGGACGAGAAAACATCTATCTGAATGGGACCATCCTGGGCATGACCCGGAGAGAGATAAATCGTAAATTTGACGAGATCGTCGCTTTCGCCGATGTGGAGAAGTACCTTGATACCCCGGTCAAGCGTTACTCCAGCGGTATGTATGTGCGTCTCGCGTTTGCCGTTGCCGCACACCTTGAGCCGGAGATTCTCGTCATAGACGAAGTGCTTGCTGTGGGCGATGCCCAATTTCAAAAGAAGTGCCTGGGCAAGATGGGGGATGCTGCAAAGGAAGGTCGAACCGTCTTATTCGTAAGCCACAACATGTCGGCTGTAATGGGATTGTGCGAGTCAGCCATGATGTTAGATTCAGGGCGCGTGGCCCTGATCGGGCCGGTAAAGGACGTGATCAGTCGATACACGATGGTTGTAAGCAGTGAAAATTCTCTGGATCTGGACCAATTCATACACGGGGGAGCTGGGTCTTTCGCGCGCCTGAAACTGATGTCAATATTCAATCAGCAAAATAAACCAGCCAGCACATTTTCGATGGGCTCGACAGCTATCATCCGGCTTGGAGTTTCCTGTATCAGGCGAATGGAAAACTTTGAAATCGGCGTTAAAATCAGCAGTTGGGCCGGTATTGCTATACATTACATTGTTTCAACCTGGGAGGGATTGCGCTATGATCTGGAGGTGGGTGAGCACGTATTTGAAGTTGAAATTCCAAATATCAAGCTTCTTCCGGGGAAATACCTGCTTGGCGCCTGGGTGCTGAGAGAAGGCAACGCCGCAGACGATCATGTCCAAGAAATTACGACTATCGAAATTGTGGGAAGCGATATAAACGGTTGCGGAGCTGATTTTGAACGTTATGCTTATAGTGGATGTGAGGTCTACACACCAAGTCACTGGACGATTGTCAAAACGAATAATTTAATGGAGGACTCAAAATGACTACACGATACGCAATCATCTTGGCCGCAGGAGAAGGCACGCGATTGCGACCCCTGACAGAAACTGCTCCCAAATGCATGATTAAAGTTTGTGGAAAAAGCATTTTAGAGAATGCTTTAAATTTATTTGCGGACAAGGGTGTTGAAAACGTCAGAGTGGTAATCGGCCACCTGGCTTCTGTCGTACGAGAACAAATCGGGTCCCCCTACAAGGGCATGAATATAGAGTTTATCGAGAACGCCGAGTTCGCGACAACCAACAGCATGTACAGTCTGCACCTTGGACTATCTGACCTGAGAGAGGCAACTTGGATACTGGAAGGTGATGTTTTTTTTGAACCAGCCGTACTGGCTAAGACTGTTCGTCATGAGATATCTTGGTTTGTGGATGCTTTGCGTAAGGATTTGGACGGCGCCTATATAAGCTTCAATGATGAACATCGTGCAATATCGCTGAATATTATCCGGGATTTAAAATTGCTGACAGGACAACAGGGTAAGTCCATCGGCTTGCTGCACCTTAATTCAATAGGAACAGAACACTTTAAGAAATGGCTTGAACAGGGTGTATCCGCAGGGCAGCAGAATCTATATTATGACTTGATTGTTGGGCCACATTTCGGTGAAGCCTCAGTGGAGATTGTCGATGTCGGGGGCTTGAAGTGGTTTGAAATTGATAATTTGACCGATTTGGAAAATGCGAATAAATTATTTGCGTAAGACTAATAAAGACTATGACTGCTCGTTTACGACTTTCACGCTGGGAAGGCCGAGGGTAAGAACAATTTCTCGCCACAATGGAACGATATGACTCACTGGAACAAAGATAGAAAAAAAGCCGCTGACAGCAAGGACAGCGACTACCGCCAATCCTATGAGTACTGGATGAAACAAACAGCTGTGAGGCCAGAATTATTAGGTGTCTCAGATATCGGCGGCTGCGGATTAACAGAGGTACTCTATCGTCATTTCGAAGAATCAAGGCATTTACGGCGTCTGGTGGCCTTTGACCGTCAGAAGACAGTTCTGGAATTGGGTTCGGGAAATGGACGCTGGGCTATTTCACTGGCGCCGCTGGTTAAACACTATGATGCGGTGGACTTTAGCCAACCGATGCTCGACATCGCCCGAACCCGGGCAGCACTCTTAAAACTGGACAACATTACTTTTTGCAGGGAAGCGGCACAGGATTACATACCGACGAGTTCTTTCGACATCGTTTACCTGAGCGGTGTTACGCAATATTTACATGACGCGGATCTCCGGAAATTACTGAAACGCCTCTACCGTTCACTGAGACCCAACGCGGTAATTATTGACAGAAGTACGGTGCATCGGCGCCAGCGTTTGCTCACGGACCGGCAGGACTATTTCTGCATTTACCGGACATCTGACGAACTGGAACAGATTTTCCGCGAAGCTGGATTCAAACTAGATTACCGGCGGCAGAGCTATCTTTTTTTGAATGTGCCCGGCGTCTTGCGTCGTTTATTATCCAGCCGTCAGTGCGCCGGCGCTGTGCGTCTCACGGCGCCCTTGTCGTTCCATTTTCTGAGAATCCTTGCCAATGCCAGCCGACGGATTTGGGGGCCGACAGGCGAGGTAGTGGATTTTTCTCATGACTTTTTCATATTTCACAGGGGGACTTGATAATGACACAACCTGAATACCGGACTTCGAAAATCGTCGGCGTGCTGGGCGGCATGGGGCCATATGCCACTTTGGCCTTTTTTCAGTCATTACTGACACTCACCCCAGCGGAAAAAGATTGGGACCACTTACGGATCATTATCGACGACAACCCGCATATCCCGAGCCGGACTCGTCACGTCCTTTATGGTGAAACGTCGCCCGTGGAAGGAATGCTGGAAAGCTGCCTGAAACTGCAGCAATACCCGGTGGACTTGATTGTGTTGCCTTGCAATAGTGCCGCTGTTTTTATCCCAGAAATACAGCCTCATCTGCAAATCCCTCTTCTGAATATTTGTGAGATTACAGCTAACGCCCTGGTACAGAAATATCCGGTTGCGCGGCGGGTCGCTGTACTGGGCGGTCATGTCACTTATCGACGAAACAGCTACAAAGCTTTTCTGGAAAGCCATGGTGTGGATTTGCTGGATCATGGCGCGGATATCCAGAAACGCTCTGAACAACTCATCGAAGCTATCAAACTTGATCCGACACCGGTTGCTCATGTACAAGCGATGGAAACAATCGTTATGACGTTATATAAACAGTGGCAGGTCGATGCTGTGATCATGGCCTGCACGGAATTCGGATGTCTTGCTAAACTGGAAGCGCCGGTACCGTTAATTGACTCGAGCCTTGAATTGGCCAAACATACCGTTGCGTTGGCACTCAGTTAAAAGGCCATGAAAATCGCATCTACCCTCAAATTGTTTTTCCTGTGTTTCCGTGAATCGATTGCACTGATGTTTAAGGGTCAACGACGGGCTATCGGAATTGATTTGATGTCCATCGGCGAATTTCAGTTTTGTCGAAATGTGGTCGAGTTGCTTCTTGCCCGTTTTCCAACGGACCTGTTTTATGTTTTTCATCATGAGGACAGTCAAACTGACTTCGAAAATCTTTATCCTCACCTTCAGAACCGCCTGAAGAACTTACCCTATCGATGCTTGAAACACTTTTCTTTTCATCGATTAGATTTGTACATTACCAATGAACAATTTGTAACCGGACCGCCCGGTGTCTATACGCTAACACTCTTTCACGGTCAGCCATCCAAAGGAGTTACCTTTAATCTGCACGGAATGTATCCCGTGTTTGCCAATGATGCTTTATTCCTCTATGGTCCCCTTCAGCGACAGGCGCTGGATGAACACTTGGCCATGCAGCACTGGACACTTCCAAAACATCTGTCTCTCTTCGAAATTGGTTACACCAAGTCAGACGACTTAATCAATGGTTGCTACGACCGAGAGAACATTCTGCGCGATCTGGATCTTGACCCAACTCACAAAACCATTCTTTACGCCCCGGCTTTCAACGAGGGGGCTTCATTACGTGATTGTGGTCTGGAGGTTTTAAGAACGATCTGTCAGCTTTCCTCATATAACATCCTAGCCAAACTCCCGATAGACTGTTTGAAACCGACAAGCGATATTACGGCCACGGGTGGCGTCAACTGGCCTGAAACAATCAGTACCCTGGAAAATGATTTCCCGAACTTCAGGCTTTTCCGCGATTATGCAGCCGACAAGGCTCTTGCCTGTGCAGATGTTCTTATCACGTGCGTATCCAGCATCAGTTTCGAATTCCTCGCACTTGGCAAGCCCGTTATTTTTATTGATACGCCCCGTTTTTATGAAATTGCCGTAGCAGCTTTTTTCCCGGGCACGGATGTCTCCGGTTATGCTCAGCGGACAACAGTCAACGGTGGAAAAGAATTTGGTCTCGTTGTTGCCCGTCCTCAGGAGCTGCCTCAGGCACTCACGGAGATCTTCGCACATCCTGATCGGTATCCGCCAAACAAAACGGCATTAAGAGAATATTTACTTTACAATGCCGGTCACGCCACGCAAGCCGCCGTTGACAAGATTTCGGAATTACTTGCCACTGGGGTACGCAGTAGAAGATCGGCCAAAGCGACAAAGGATCTCATGCGGCGTGTACAGGGTGGCAGCTATCTCCTTCGTAATGCCGGCCAATATGTTCGCCGCGTGTTAAATCGCTATGGTTATGATATCAGGCGCACTGGCTCCGGTTTCCATAATGCTGATCAAATTGTGGCAGCCGCAAAGCAAAGTGGATTGTCCGTCTGCGAATATTTAGAAAATATCGAAAACGATGTCCGCAAGCGTGGACGGCGTGACCGCATTATTGCTGAACTTCAAGAGTCTGGCGTTTTCCAGCAACTCAATCGCGTCTGCGAAATTGGTGCCGGTACAGGTCAATATCTTGAAAAGATAATGGAAGTAGCACAACCCGCAAATTATGAAGTCTATGAGACTAGTCCATCATGGACTAAATTTCTGCAAGATGAGTATCATGACCGCAACGGCTGTAAGTTGATATGTCACCCTGCCGATGGACAAACCTTAAGCAACACGGCCAGCAATACGTGCGATCTCGTCCATGCCCATGGTGTGTTTATATATCTGTCACTGCTGCAAACTGTCACCTATCTGAAAGAGTGCGCACGTATCTGCCGTTCCGGTGGGTTTATTGTCTTTGATTATTATCCAGCGGAAGCATTCACTCTGTCTGTAGCGGATGCATGGCTCTCCGGAAGCTATCGTTTCCCGGTCGTCATCCCAAGAGCACTGCTGGATCAGTTCGCCCAGTATCATCATTTGCATCTTGTGCGGGCATTTTCGATAATACATGGGGCAAGTGAAGTTTCCTACATTGTATGGCAAAAGCATGCAATGCATTAACTGCGTTAGCTGCAAACCATCATTGAGAACTGTTTTCAGAAATAACAAATTCGATTTGTTTCATTTCAGGAGTACCGGATTCCTTTTAATGATGGTGTTCGATAATGTAACAAAATGGCAACCAATGGAATATGAACATCAACGATCACTGTCATAACCGATCAAAGCGGATCCTGATTCTTCACAGGGAAGGAAATTTCTTTAATAACCCGTCGCTGAAATGCATCATCGATCTTTTGCGGGAAAAAGGCTACGGAATTGACCTTCGTTACAGAAAGTCACCATCGCCGATGCCGCGCATCGATGGAATTCGCTTTTTGCCTTTTGGACGGGTGATCGGTTTGATTAAAGCAGTCCTTACTGATCTTCTTTGTGCGTGGCCTTTAGTCGTTCTTTCCGTGTTCATTGAAAAATTTTTCGTATATGGGAAATATGACTTGCTCATCGGGGTTGACCGGCATGGACTCATCGAGGCGAGTATCTTCAGCAAATTAACAAAGACGCCTTATGTGTTTATTTCCTTCGAGATTCTCTTTGAAGACGAAACGTCTTGCGCGTTTAAATCGCTCGAACGTCGGGCCTCAAAGGACGTTTCGTTATGGATTGTTCAGGATGAAGTAAGAGCAAAGCAATTACAGTCAGAAAATCTCCTCCCGTCTTCAATCCGATCTCTCCTTCCCCTTTCGTCAGCCGGGCCCGGTCTGCCGAATAATGAACGACTCCGCGACCACCTGGGAATTCCGAAAGAGAAGAAAATAGCCATTGCCGCCGGTTCTGTGTTTGCATGGTCCATGATCACTCAAATCCTCGGGAGTGTAGTGGAATGGCCGGACGACTGGGTTTTAATCGTCCATGAACGCTATGGCCGCACGAAAGAACTTTTAACCACAGATGCCAATGCCGCACGTGCGTTGATCGGATCAAAGATTTACATCAGCGATGCAGCCGCGGAAGCGGTCGACGACATGGGTAGTATTTTTTCGGGAGTCTCCGCCGGACTTGCCTTTTATAAACCGAATTTCAACAATCCCGGCACGGGGAAAAATCTGGAATTTTTGGGAATGGCGGCGGGCAAAATCAGCACGTATCTCCGATATGGTGTTCCCGTTATTATGAATGAAATTGGTTTATATGCCGACGAAGCCCGGCGAGAACAATTTGGCCGCGTCGTTGATTCGCCGGCGGATATATCAGCCGTATTAAATGACATTGACCGGGAAGCTTACCGAAAAAATGCCCGACGTTATTTTGACGAACAACTCGATTTCAATATCTATAAGAAGAACCTCTGGACCCGTCTGCTTTTTACTATGCGTAACAATTAATTTTCATACGAGGCAAAAGGTTTGAATTGAAAGATCCTCTGATCAGCATCATCACCATTGTCCTCAATGCCGAGGCGCACGTTGAGCAAACGATCAGAAGCGTACTGAGCCAGACATACGGCAATATTGAATACATCATTATTGACGGCGGTTCAACGGACCGTTCTCTGGAAATCATTAATCGCTACAGGAATCAAGTAGACTACTTCATTTCTGAGAAAGATGAAGGAATCGCCGATGCCATGAACAAAGGTTCGGCCCGTGCAACCGGAGATTATCTCATTTTTCTTCATGCGGATGATTATTTTGCAAATGACAGAAGTCTGGAAAATGCCCTCGCCTTCTTGAATGACGGCACCGACATCCTGGCGTGCAGCATCCTCTTTGGAAAACAACTTGAAGTCTATAAGCCGAAGGGGTTCGGTGTTTGGACGAATTTCAAGCAGGGTCTTTACCACCAGGGCGTTTTTTGCCGCCGTCAACTGCTTCAAGATCTGAGAGGGTTTGACACGCAATTTCGAATTGCAATGGATTATGATTTTTTTTTGAGGGCTTATCGCCGCAGTGCTGCAATCGTTAAAGCCCCCGTCATTTTGACGGTTATGCGCGACAACGGGATCAGCTCTCGTCGGGACTGGCGGAATCTAAAATTCCGGTTTGCAGAAGAAAAAAGAGTGCACGAAAAGAATTGCCATTCACTGCTCATGGGGTTGCTGTACAAAAGTTACTGGCTTCTGTACCCACCCTATCGGTACCTCTCTTACGTGACAAAACTTAGGACGGATCGGAGCTGAATCATGAACAATGAATGTCGCATCATTAGCCCGATGGGTACCGGCAACGGGGCCTTCGTTGTTCATAAACTGCTCGAAAAAAAGATCCCCGGCTATCGGGTTGTCCAGTACAATCCTTACAGAACACTATTCCCGCCATCTCTTTTTCCCGTGGGCCGATCCGGCCATGCCGGCTTGATTCATGCCGCACCGGATTATGCCTATTTTTTTGCGCGAAATGATGTTCCTTTGATTTTAACATTTCACAACTATGTCCTGGATCGTTTTATGCGCGGTTATAGCAGCGTAGCGCAGAACATCCATTATCAGACCGACTTGAAAGCGTTTACCAGGATGGCCGTTAGAAAGGCTCACACGCTTACGGCCGTCAGCCGATTTACGGCAGAGCTGGTCAGGTCTGACATGAAATTGACCGACAACATCAGAGTGATTTACAACGGCATTGATGACGAGGTATTCGTCCCTAAGAAGACACCTACGTCGGCGAAAACAACCATTAAAGTTTTGTTCAGCGGAAACCTGTCGCAAAGAAAAGGTGCGCAGTGGCTCGTGCCCATAGCCGAAAAATTGGGTCAAAACATCAAAATCATTTACACCTCGGGATTGCAGCCGAAAGGCTTCTTGTCCAATCAGGCTAACCTTCAATGCCTTGGTGCGGTGCCCTACAACCAAATGCCCGGCGTATATCAGGATGCTGATATTCTTTTATTTCCAACGGTTCGAGAGGGATTCGGTCTGGCGGCAGCGGAGGCTATGTCCTGCGGGCTTCCCGTTGTGGCCACCGATTGCTCTTCATTGCCGGAATTGATCGACGAAGGGAAAGGCGGATTCTTGTGTCCGGTGGGCGATGTCAACGCATTTGCCGAGAAAATTCGTTTTCTTGCCGAGAATTCCCGATTGCGCCGTGAAATGGGAGAGTACAACCGGGCAAAGGTTGAAAAAATGTTTACACTGAATCGGATGATTGCCGAGTACCGGAACCTGTTCGAAGAAATTTTATCCGCCGGCCGTTGAACAAATCCATGCCGGTCTATCCTATCCGCATCCGCATCGTGCTGCGGTTTTTTTTATCCACTGATGACCTTTTGATAAAGCCCGGCATATTTTCCTGCTATGATTTCCCAGTCAAACTGCTCCACGACCCTCCGCCGCCCTTCCCTGCCCATCCGGGAACGCAAATCCCGGTCGGCGAACGCCCGGATCACGGCCTGGGCCAGCGCTTCGGCATTGCCGCTCGGGAAAAGTAATCCGCTTTCGTTATGAACAATGCTGTCATGAATGGCCGGTAAATCACCCGCGATGACCGGACACTCACAGCCCAAGGCTTCGACGACAACAAGCCCGAATCCTTCCTCTACACCGCTTTTTGTTTTGACAAACGGAAAGACGGCCAGTCCCGCTTTTTGATAAAGCTCCGGCAGCTTTTCCTGCATTATCATCCCCCAAAAATCGATCCTATGCGCTATTTTTTTCTGTGCGGCCAGTCGCCGGAGATCCTCCTCCATCGGGCCGGCGCCCGCTACAGACAAGCGGAGATCCGGATATTTCACCAAAATCTCCGGAAAGGCCTCCAATAAAATCTGAAGCCCCTTTACTTCGACCAGGCGGCCGACAAAGAACAAATGATGTTCATGACGAACCGCTTCAGGATCAGGGGTAAAAAGATTCTTTAGATCGACGCCCATCGATATCACCTGCACCTTCTCGGCAGCTACGCCCATATCGACAACGACTTCTTTCATGGCCCGGCTGACGACAGTCAGCGCCAGGCTTCTGTTCATGACCCAGCGTTTCATGTGATGAAAGAAAGTCCCGCGCAAGGCAAAAAGATCGCCGCCGTGCGATGTGCAGACCATGCGAATCCGCCGTCTTGTCAAAATCAGACCTATCGCGGCGATCAGTCCCTGAGGAATCATCCAGTGCGCATGAATCAAATCGAAGCGTTCCTTGCGCAGTAAGCGGATGGTCGCCCACAATTGGCCGATAAGAAAAAAAGGAACCAGCAGGTAATAGAAAGGGTTTGATCGCAGTTTATTTAAAATGCCTCCCCCAT
>SBEK01000069.1 GCA_009668925.1 Deltaproteobacteria bacterium | reverse complement strand
TGCTGATCGGTCGATGGAGCGGTGAGTGGTCGGTCCTTCAGGGAGATACGTGCATGTTAATCATCCATGAAATTGACGCCTCCGGGACCAAAGCGCGCTGCACATACACGGTCAACAGGAAAGATACCGGAATTGAGCAGCATCAGGTCTCAGCGATTCTTGTCTCCGATCCGGACCCGAAACTGGACTTCACTCTGGAAGACCGTAAATTTCAGTTTGCGTTCAAGAACGATGTACTGGAAGGAAGTGTTCGCGATAAGATCCGCGGCTATAGTACGGCGAACCACATTACGATGAGAAGAAACCCGAAATGACCGATCCGAATGGCACAGCGAATGGCTGTTGTTTTTTAAATCGTAGGGAACGGTTTTAAACTGTTCCCTACGATTTATCCCCAAAGCCTATAGTATAACAGTCTAATAGTCTCTGCCCTCACCCGGCGAATTTCCCAGCGGCTTTCAGTTTGGCGATTTCTTCCTTCTCCAGCACATTGTAGGCGATTTTGCCGACCAGGGTTTTGGGGAGGTCGTCCCGGAACTCGATGGAACGGGGGCAGCTCCACTTGATCAGCTGATCGCGGCAGGCGTTGATCAGTTCTTTTTCCGTTTCGCCGCTCGCGTCCGCCGGATTTTTCAGAACGACGAAGGCCTTTACGGCCTGGACCTGCGCTTCATCGGGAACACCGATCACGCAGGCGTCCTTCACCTTCGGATGCTTGTAGAGAATGTCTTCCACCTGCGCGGGATAGACGTTCATGCCGGAAGATTTGATCATGCGCTTCTGCCGCAGTTTGAAATAGAAGAATCCATCGGCATCCATGCTGCCGATATCGCCGGTGTGCAGCCAGGTCCGGCCGTCGGCATGCCGCTTCAGCGTATCAGCCGTCTCCCCGGGCTGGTCGAGATAGCCCATCATGACGGCGGGGCCGGCGACGCAGATTTCACCTTCTTCGCCGACGGCGGCTTCGTCGTTGGTTCCGGGTTTGACGATCTTGGCCAGCATATCCGGAAAGGGCACACCAACGCTGCCTTCCCGGTAGCTCCCGAGCGGCGTCGCCATAATCGCCGTGACCGCTTCCGTCAAGCCGTATCCTTCCAGAAGCTGAACATTGCCGCCCTGTTTCCTGACCATTCCCTCAAACCGCTCTTTGACCGGCCGCGGCAGCGTATCGGCGCCCGAGAAGGTCGCCCTGAGACAACTGAGGTCGGCCTTCTCCATCTTGGGATTGCGCGAGAGCGCGTCGTAGAGGGTCGGGACGCCGATGACAAACGAGGGCTTCCGCGAACGGATCAGATCGGCCACCGTCTCCGGCGTAAACGTCGGCACCAGAATGCTCTTCCCGCCGCCCATGAAGCAGGCATTGACGCACACCCCCAGGCCGAAGCCGTGGAAGATCGGCAAAATGGCCAGGATGGAATCCGCGCCGGAGAGCTTCCCCCACTGGGAGACCTGCATCCCCTCGGAGATGAAATTCATGTTGGACAGCATGATCCCCTTGGGCACGCCCGTGGTTCCGCCGCTGTAGAGGATCACGGCGAGGTCGTCCGTATCCATCGGCGCCTGAGGCGCAGCCGGATACCGGGCGTGCATCAGATCGGCCCACCACCGGACCAGCGGATCCTCGGGCACTTTCGGTATCAGCCGGCCTTTGGTCAGATTGAACCCGATCTTCTTCACGAACCCCAGGTAATCGGGAATCCGCGCGAGAATGAGCGTGGTGAGCGGCGTCGTCTTTTGAACGTCTTTGAATTTGGCGTAAAAGGCATCGAGCGTCAGGGCAAATCGGCTTTGGGCGACATTCAGGTAAAATTCTATTTCCTTCGCCGTAGAAAGCGGATGGATCATGGAAGAGACGGCGCCCAGTTTGTTGGCGGCATAGAAGCAGATGATCCCCTGCGGCGAGGTCGGCATCGAGATGGTGATGCGCTCCCCTTTTTGCAGGCCGAGCGAGGCCAGCGCATCGGCACACTGGTCGATCTCGGCCATAAACTGGCGGTACGTCGAGGTGGTGCCGAGGAAATCGTAAGCGATGGAATCGGGATTCCGCAGGGCGGTTTGCGCCAGCGCTTCATACATGGTGACACGGGGATAATCAATGGTCTGGGGTACATGCTGATAAAACTTCAACCAGGGTTTCTGTTCGTACATGTTGCACCTCCTAGGAATATAGTTGCAAACGAAAAGACTTTTTCATCCTTCAACGACGACCCGTCATCCATAATCGACGCGGAACGCATCTAACCATTGAATCCCCGATCGGACACTCGAAGCGGGCAATCCTCCCCTGTTTTTCCACAAACCATTTTTTGATATGCCATTCCGCAAGGTCCCAACTTCTCCTTACCCGTGTTTACGGCCTTCTGATGATCTTTCCTGAATGAATGACCCATCGAACCTGCGTTAGAGCGTCGAGGGTCAATAGCGGATCCCCTTCTACCACAAAAAGATCAGCGGCCTTTCCCGTTTCAACGGTTCCCGTCTCGACGTTGATTCCACACGCTTCAGCCGCGTTGCGTGTTGAGGAGACGATGATCTGCATGGGGGTCATCCCCGCCTCGCACATCCACCGAATCTCCTTGACCGGCATCCCGAGATCGAAGGTGACCGGCGCTCCGTCATAGTCCGTTCCCAGGGCTACTTTGCCGCCAGCTTCAACGAAAGTGCGGAGGTTGGAAACAACGTGATCTCCGCGGCTTGTTCCCTTCCAGATTTCCATCGTCGGGATCCAGATGATTCCTTTCTTCGCCACCCGCGTCGCCAGCTCCGGCGGCAGATCGTCGATCACCATATGGGCAAGTTCATCGGCACCTGTCCGAATGGCCGGCTCTATGTCGCGGCACAGGCTTACATGGACGGATACCCGCTTACCCCGTGCATGGGCAGTATCGACAATCGCGCGCGCCGCTTCCAGGCTCATTACCGCATTGCCGTCACGGGACTCCATCATCACTTTGATTGAATCCGCCCCATCATCCAGGATTTGATTCGTCGCTCTCATACCTCCTTCGGGCGTCTTAACAAAAATAGACGCCGGATACATGGGAGGTACGAACCCTCCTGTCATTTGGGGGCCTGTTGCAACCAGGCGGGCATTTTGCGGGTTTTTATTGAAGCGATCCCGATCGCTGAATGACGTGTATGGCGGCATGGCAGCGAGGTCGCGGACAGTTGTCACGCCCGCCTGCGCCCATTCGCGGAGAAGGCTTTCGTTGTATCCATTATGGACATGCGCATTGATAAAGCCGGGAAGAATGGTTCCTCCTTGCGCATCGATGATGAGGCTTCCTTCCGGCACCGCAAGCATTGCCCTGGTGCCGACTTCAGCAATCTTTCCGCCTCGAATGATGACGACTGCATTGGCCAGCGGTGTCCCGCCGTTGCCATCAATCAGCGTTCCATTAATCAAGGCGATTGTCTTCGAATCTTGATGAAGCGCCGCGTAGCCGAACAAACACTGCAAAACGGCAAGAATCACGAGAAAAGGTAACAGACGCTTCATCTTATGCCCCTCTGTGTTTGAGAGAGAAACTTATCTCAGCATCGAAAACACTCCCGGCCCATCTTGCAAGCATCCGGGCGGTTTCGGCAAGCGACCCGCATATCGTGACCCGGGGCTAATCGACGGTCTCAGGTGCACGCTGATAAAACTTCAACCAGGGTTTCTGCTCGTACATTTTTGCACCTCCAGAAAATTAGTTCGCTATTAAGGGTCAGGCGATTCCTCCTATTCACTATTCACAATTCACCATTTTACGCCCCACAAACCACTTCTCTTCGACTCCGGCAGTCGGCGACGCATGGACTTGAACTTCAAAGCCGGCCGCGGACATCCATCCGGCGATTTCCTTTTCCCCCCGGAAACGGACCGGGATTTTGATCATTTTGAGGTGCAGCATTTCAATCCAGCGTTTCCAGGGCGCCTTTCTGCCCGAGGGAACGGTCGCCCGGATCAAGAGCGTTCCCCCGGCCGCCAGCTTCTCCTCTATCCGCCGCAAGACCAGCTCAAGAGCGGCATCGTCGAGATAATGCAGCATGTCCAGCATGGTCACGTAATCCACCGGGCCGTCGACATCGGGCAGATCGGGGGCGAGCCCCGTCTGCACAAATCCCCGTTCGCCGATCACGCGGTTGGCGATCAGCACGCGCTCTTCATCCGGCTCCAGGCCGTAAACTTTCGCGTCCGGGTAAATTTCCAGAAGCCAGACGGCCGGCACGCCATAGCCGCACCCGATATCGATGATCCGCCGCGGATCTTTCACATACCGGTCGAGCTCCTTAAACATCGGGTCCATTAATATCTTGAAACGGGCAAACAGCCGGGGATGTGCGGCCAGGTGACGAAAGCGCAGGAGTGTCCTTCGCCTGTGCTCCCGGGAACCGATCGGAAATTCTCCCGTCGGATATTGAACCGGCTCGAAGATTTTTTCCATCAGAACCGGTAAAATAAAATAAGCGCCGATGAGCGAATAGCCGATGCCCAGGAAGGAAACGATCCCGATGCTCTTCAAAAGCGCATGCTCGGCGAATATCAGGACTCCGAAGCCCGTCATCGTCGTGAGCGCCGACAGAAACATCGAAAATTTAATCGTATGCATCGCCGGACGCTTTTCATCAAAATTGCGCTGATAATGGCAAATATAATACAGGGAATAATCATCTCCCATGCCCAGCACGACAATCCACAGCATGATTCCGGGAATATCCAGCGGATGGCCTATAAGTTTCATGGTGCCGAGCGTGCAACAAAGCGCGAAAACAACCGGCGCCAAAGCCGCGAGCGACAACCGCCAGTCGAGGAAGTGTAAAAAAGTGATCAGAATCAGTCCGGCGCTGATAATCAGAGCAATCTCCAGAAAAAGATCCTTCAGAAAACCACTCAGCCTTCTATTGAACAAATCGGCGTCAAAGAGTTTGACGAACCCTGCGGCGGAAATCCTGCTGAATAAATCATCCGCGTCATAGTTCTTTCCCGCGGACAGCAGGCTCAATTGCGTAAAGCCATCCGTCCCTCCGGCAATCCCGAGCATTTCAAAATAGGGTTCCGGTATGGAAAACGCGCCCGGCTCCTGCTGACGAAAGATATTCCAGAAGGACGCAAACGCCTCGGGCGCAAATCCATTCTCCCGTCCTGCCGCATCCAAATCCTTCTTCAGGGCCTTCACGCGATCCGGGGTCCAGAAATTCCGCCAGGCGCTAAAATGATTTTCGGCCGACGGTGGAGAGGGGAATAAAGCGGAGGGCAGAAAGACCGGAGCAATTTTTTCTTTTTGCACATCGGGGGCCAGGAGCGTCGAGAGCTGTTCATTTCTTTCCTGCAATCGCTCCAGGCTCGGCGCTTCCAGAAGAACATAGCATTTGCCGGAGAGACTCCCCCAGGTTTGCTGCAATTTCTTTTCCGCCGTGATGGTATCTCGGCTTACGGAGTTCATCGTTTGCAGGTCAATGTTAAAAACCGGTTTGGCGAAAATCAGCATGATCAAACCGAAGACAATGGCGGCCCACAACTTCCATTTGGCGGGGGCGGCGACTTTTATGATGGCCTGATAGACGAAACGGTTGGCGCGGCGCTTGGCGGGCGGCATCGACGGGAACACTTTCGGAAATACGAAATGAACAAACAGGAGGGCAAAAGCCACACTCAACGCCGAGAAAACGCCGATTTGGGCGAGAATTTTGAAATCGCTGATCAGAAGAAGCAAGAAAGCGCCGACGGTGGTCAGCGTCGCCATCAACTCCGCCGACCAGACTTCGCGCGCCACCTGTTTGCCGTAAGTGGTGTAGGGCTGATCCAGAAAAAGCAGATATGCAATTCCCATATCAACCGTAAAGGCCAGGATGGCGCCGCCGAACCCCAGCGACAGAATGGACATGGATTTAAACAAAAAGGAACAAACGAACAGGGCGGCTATCCCTCCGACCGATGAAGGCAGCAACGACAACAGGCCGATAAGCGGGCGGGGAAAAATAAGGAAGAGCAGAAAAATGATGCATACCGTTGTTAAGGTGATGGCCAGTTGCACGTCACGCTTGGCGATCGTCTCATTATCCAGCGCCGCACGGTACGCACCGACGGAGGTCAGCACATAGCGACCCTTGAAGTCCGCATGCGCCGCCAGCGCACGCCGGCACTCTTCAAGAAGACCCTCAATTTGCGCAGCCCGTGCGGTATCGGTGCCCGACCCCGCGATCCGCGCAACGATGAGCGCATGCCGCCCGTCGGCGGAAAGGAGCTGTCCGGAATAAAACTGCGCTCCCCGGGCCGGAAGCAGCGCGGACATCTGTTCCAGAATCACTTGCGACATTCCCAGGGGGTCTTTGGCGATGCCGTCGGCCCGGCCGATCCCTTCGAGCCCTTCGAGGGTCCGCCGGTTTTCGGCCATGATCTCGCGGATTTTCTCCGGTGCAATGAGCGGCCGGATCTTCTGCTCCAGATCGGCCGCGCTTAGAAGCGACGGCAGGTTTTCCCGGACATGAGCCGTCAACGCGGGAAACACGCCGGCCTCGTCTCGGATGCCGACTTTGGTGAACAAGCCGCTTCGGCGCAACCGGTCCGTGACGAGCGATGCGGCCCGGACCAGTGCATCCCGGTCAGCGGACGTTTGTTCCAGGTCAATGAATACTTTATCCTGAATGGGCAGGCGGCTGATCACCTGGCGCGCATCCGCCAGCACCAGGTCATTGTGCGGCAGGGATTCGAGAATGTCGGTTTCGACGTTTAAGCGGCTGGTTTCCCAGAAAAACAGCAACCCCACGACAAGGGCGGTGACGACAACGATCGACCATCGTATGGAGTATCTGGGCTCACGCATGCAAACAGCCTCCCGCCTTAAGACCAGAATTTTCTGTTGTGCATTCTCATATTCACAACGTGCTGAAAGATATCCGGGGAGGAGAGGATGTTCTGCTCCATGAAATATTTTCCGATCTGCGGCTGAGCCAACCTTTGTTTTTCCAGGATCTGCGCCATTTGGTGCTGCGAGAGACGGCCCAGACGCGTTGCACACTCACCGAATTTTTCCCCGTACTTCCTCGAGCGCAGGATATCCAGAACACCGGAGCCGGCAAGCCAGCCCCAGCTCATGGCGATCGCGCCGACGGACGGCCGCTGCAGCCGCTGCCAGACAATCGCCTTGATGAGCGTGGACAGTGATATTTGACCTGAATAATACAGGTATTGACCGAAGAGGAGTCTCCGCTGCGGCATCCGGCCCGCGTACAGCGGCTCCCCAGTCTCGGGGGACGACTTCCGGCGGGCGGCGGGGCGCGGGGGCCGCTCCCGGCGCGCGTAGAGCCTGCCGTTTTCGGTAAGCGAATATTTCCAGGGAGCAGCCAGAAACTCCTGCAATACCTGGTAGGCCTGACTGATCTCTTTGAATTGATCGGCCATGAAATCGGCCTCGCCGGACGTTACCGCCGCGCGGTCGGGGTGCGTTTCCATGGCCTTTTTCCGATAGGCCGCTTTAACGCCGGAGGGTTTTAAATAGCGCAGAAACTCGACCGATACATCGATATCCGTTCCAAAAAGCGACGCGCAGGCTTTAAACAGATCCTGTCTGGAAACTTCGGCAAACGGCAATGCGTTATCTCCCCCGCCCGTTCAGAGGCGTCAATCCGGCTTCATCATCCGCAGAATGAATACCACACGACGCCCCGCAAACACAAGCCGCAACTGCGCGGTTAATGCCGGCTGAATATCCGGGTAAAGATCAAGCGGGTAAATGTTTTGGAGTTGCGCAGGAAATCAACAAACGGCCGGAAATGGGATATTCTCGCTCCGTCCGTATGGTACACCACGCGAATCGGGGCTTCAATAATCGGAATGCCCCTTCGTTTGGCATGCACCAGTATTTCCACCTCGAATTGAAAGCGTCTGGCCCGCGTATCGAGGCTCAACGCCTCCGGCAGCGGATAAATTCTCATGCCGCTTTGGGAATCCGAAAGCTTCGGCCCGCCGGAGAGCCGAACCCAGAAATTGGAAAATTTCCGTCCGAAACGGCTGGTCCACGGAATATGAGCGCCTTCGCCGGAGGTCATCCCTTCGCGCGCGCCGACCACCAGAGGCCGCTTTTTGGCCGGAATGGCGTCAATCAGGGCCAGGGCGTCTTCAGGATAGTGCTGGCCGTCCGCATCCAGCGTGATGGCGAAGTCGGCCACGTGCGACGCCGCCATAAAACCCGTCATGATCGCCGCGCCTTTGCCTTCATTCTTGGAATGCTGCAGGAGCGTAATGCCTTTGATCCGGGCCAGGCGTTTTGCCGTTTCATCCGTCGATCCGTCATCCACGACAAAAACAGGATACCCCAGCTCCTGGGCCTGCCGGACCACTTGAGCCACCGTCGCCTCGTGATTGTAAACCGGAATGATCAAGGCAAAGCGGATGTTCGGATTCCTTGCCGCCCGCCGCTCGTCAGCCGGCGTTTGCTTTTCGTCAGTCATCGTCAAAGTCAATTTTCCTCTTATATTTTCAGAAAGGCCACTCCCCACGTCCCGGGCCCCATGTGCGCGCCGGAGGTGAGAGAGAGCGGCTGCATCAGGATGACCGCCTTCGGATAAAGCCCTCGTATCCTGTCGCGAAATTCGGCGACCAGGGCGGCATTATCCGAATACTCGAGCATGATGAGCGCGCGGCTCTCCGGAGACAGGGACTGGGCCAGCTTCTCCTCGGCCAGGCTGATCTGATCTTTCCGATTCCGGACAACGGCCACTTTTTTGGCGCCTTCCGGCTGCGGCGAAATCACCGGCTTCATCTTCAGCATGTCGCCGAAAAAAGCACTTCCCTTGGAAAGCCTGCCGCCTGCGGCCAGGTACTGCAGCTTTTCGAGAAAAACATATTCCTCGCACCTTGCCACGGCTTGCTTGGCGAAGGCGATTGTCTTTCCCATGTCCTTGGTGTGGTTCAGGTATTGCTGGGTCGCCAGGACAATCGTTCCCAGCCTGCCGGAAGCCGCCCCCGAGTCAATCACCGCGAGCCTGTTTTCCGGATCATGCTCTTTTTTCCAATCGAGCACGACGGAATAATTGCCCGTGAAAACGGAGCCGACGCAGATATACAGGACCTTTTCAAAACGGGCCAGCACGCTCGAATAAAACTGATGCCGCTCGAAGACCGAGGCCTGCGACGTGGAAACCCTGACGCCCGCGCGCATGGCGCTGTAGAGTTCGTCGGGATGAAAATACGTTTCGGGCAGCGATTTATCCCCGACGTTGAGATAACTGTTGAGCAGCGTAAAGCCGTATCTCTTCGCGTCGTCGCGCGTCAGCGAGCCGGCGGCATCCGTCATCAAATGCAATCCGGAACTCGCCTGCGCATTCGAAAATTGCGTGATCTGGGCGGTCAGATTATCGTCCTCCCAATTCAGCACGGACCCCAGGGCGCTCATCTGCGCCTTAATCTTTTCGCGGTCATCCGTGTGCAGGTGGACCTTGTAGAAATCGCCCTCCTGAATGACGATGGCGCTCTCCTCGCCCCCGGCGATCTTCATCAGATCCGCAGAAGAGCTATCCGCCTTCACCACGAAGTCGACGCAGTAGCCGGACTCCGCCGTTTCGTGAAAGCCGGAGGAAATTTTCAAGCGCTCCTTGAAGACATCCGTCACCGGACGGTAGACATCGGGAAGCCCGGCCAGCCGGTAAAAGAAACCCTCGAAGAAAATATACATCCCCAGGGCGCCCGCATCCACAACGCCGGCTTCCTTCAATTTCGGCAAGGTGTCATACGTCTCGTGGACGGCCTGCTCCAGGTGCGACATGATTTCAACCACGTTTTCCTGATTCGGGACAAAATCCCCGTCGCCGAGAATTTCCTCGAGGGCATCGAAAACGGAAAGCATCGTTCCCAGCTTGGGACGGCTGACGGCCTTCCATGCCCGGGCATTGCCTTCCTGCACGGCCTCCTTCAAGTGACGCGCGTTCGGGAGTGTGTAAAAGGCCGAAAAAAACTGGCAGGCGATATTGCCGGAGTTGCCGCGGGCCGCCATCAGCAGCTGGCGAACCAGAACGTCTTTTTCTTCACCGGCGCGCCTCAGCGGGAAAAGGCTGACGGACAAATTTCTTCCCGTATCGCCGTCGGCCACGGGATATACGTTAATGGCATCGAGCAGGTCCGCCCAGGCCGCCACCCGCTCCACTCCGGCTACAAATGCGTTCTTTATATTCTCGTCCATTTAGTATCCCAGTAATTGACGGATGTTCTCGGGAATGGAAAACAGCGTTTCCATTTCCGGCGTTTTCACCGCGACCTGTTCCGTGCGGCCCCGTGTGCACACGACGCCGTCCGCAGCCTTGCGGATTTCAAAATCCACGGTGAGTTTGATATTGGCGTCGACCAGAGTCGCCTTGCAGATGACGCGGTCGCGGTGCCTGAGCGGCAAAATATGTTTGGTCGATGTCCGGATAATCGGAAAAATGATTCTTTCCCGATCATAGTACGAATAGAGATCGACGCCGTAGTGTTCAAAAAGCGCCGCCCGCGCCAGCTCAAAGTAATTAAGATAATTGCCGTGCCAGACGATCTGCATGGGATCGAGATCAAAAAAAGGCACGCTGATTTCCACTTCGAAGCTCTTTTTTTCGGGGCTCATGGTTTCCCTCTGAAAAGATCGGTGTAGCGAATCGCCACGCTCATTCTTTCGATATCCTCGTCGAGCGGCCGGTCGGAAAGGACAGGATCACTGACCTGCCGGATATTGTGCAAAGTCTTCGCCAGAAGCGGACGCACCCCGATGTTCTGCCGGATATCACACGCCTGCGCCGCCGCCAGCAGGTGGATGGCCACCACCCGCTCCGCGAGCGTGCAGACCCTTTCGCAATCCCTCGCCGCAATCGTGCCCATGCTGACCTTGTCCTGGTTGTGGGACTCCGTCGAGCGCGAGAAAGACGCGGCCGGCATCGTCGCTTTGAGCGCTTCGGCGGCCAGCGCCGACGATGAAATCGACATCGCCTTGAAGCCGTGATAGAGCCCGTCGCCGCCGTCCGGCCGCACGAGGTCTCCCGGCAGTCCGCGATTGAGATTGGGATTGACCAGCAGCATCATTTGGCGGTCGCACATATCCGCAGCCGAGGCCAGAGCCGCTTTCAACCCGTCCATGGCGAAGGCGATGTGGCCGCCGTAAAAATTTCCGCCCATCAGCACCTGGCCCGTCTCGGGATCGAATATCGGATTGTCGTTCGATGAATTGGCTTCGATTTCCACCCACTGTCTGATCCAGATAAGCGCATCGGAAAGCACGCCCAGCACCTGCGGCGCGCACCGAAGCGAGTAAGGATCCTGCAGGGTTTCGAGCGCATCGTCTTCAAGTTTGCGGGCGGATTTCCGGGCGGCAAGCAGCCGGGATATCTTCTTCGCCACATGGACCTGACCCGGAAACGGTTTGGCTTGTGAAATCACCGGATGATAGTGATGGGCGTTTCCTTTCATCGCATGAACCGAGAGCGCGGTTGCATAAATCGCTGCATCCAGAAGTCGAGCGGCCCGCTCGGCATTAAGCGCCGCGATTCCGGTCATGGTCGTGGTGCCGTTGACCATGGAGAGCGGCTCTTTCGGGAGGTAGTGATAAGGTTTGATGCCGGCTTTCTTCATCGCGGCCGCCGCCGGCATGATGTCGTCTTCATAAAACACATCGCGTTCGCCGGCCAGCGCCGCGCCGATGTAGGACATGGGCGTCAGATCGCCGGAGGCGCCGACGGAACCCTCCGCGGGCACCACGGGGGTAATTCCGGCGTTTAAAAAGTCCGCCATTTGCCGAAGCAGCCCGATCGAGACGCCGGAATAGCCTCGCGCCAGACAAATCATCCGGGCCAGCATGGCGGCCCTTGTTTCTTCGATACCGATCGGATCCCCGGTGCCGCAGCCGTGGAACCGGAAAATATTGACGCCGTTTTTCAAGGCCGTTTTCATGCTGATCCGGTTGCCGCAGGATTTGCCGTAACCCGTGTTGACGCCGTACACGGCGACGCCCTTCCGCATCGCCTCCATAAGCGCCTTTTGGGTCCGGCCCATCCGCTTTTCAAACACCCGGGATGCGCCGACGGAAACCGGCAGGCCGTCTCTGGCCACAGCCACAATGGCCTCCAAACTGACATAGCGGCCGTCAATCACCACGGCCGCCTTCCTGTCACTCGCCTTCATCGGTTTTTTGAGCTCCTTTCGCCGGGCAACGATTTACCCGCGTCTGCGGGCCTTGAACGTTCCGTCCGCTTTTTCCTTATCCATCACACGCTTGAGCAGCTTGAACATCTTGTAGTTCGCGGGCTCTTCCTCGTAGAATTTGTCCCAGCAGTAATAATACATCTCCTGAAGCTTTTCGGGCGACATCAGCTTGGGCTGAATAACCACCTTGCCGCAGGTGTAATCATTCCAGTCGCGGGAGATGATGCGGCCGGCGCTCTGCATGTCGTCGTAGGTCCGCGTATGGGGAAAAGGCGTGAGCACCGTGAATTCCGCCATATCCAGTTCGATCTCGAGGAGGAAGTCCACCAGACGCTTGATATAGTCCTCGGTATGATAATCCAGGCCCAAAAGGATGCTGCCCTCCACGCCGATGCCGTGATCATGATACCGTTTGATGCGGTCGCGGATATGATCCGAAGAATCAAAGATCGCCTGATAGATGAACCACGCACCGGCCTGCGCCGCCAGATCCAGCACCTGGTCGTCATCTTCAATGGGATGGCTGCACCATTTCTTTTTGAGCGGAATCATCTCCTTGAACAGCCCGATTTCCCAGTCCTTGTCCTGCGCGAGAGAGTTGTCCACGATAAACAGGCGGTTGTTGTCGATGGACGCCATTTCTTCAACCACCTTATCGTAGGGACGGGGGCGGAATTTGCGGCCCCCCAGAAACCGGACGGCACACGGGTAGCAATTGAAGCGGCATCCGCGCGAGGCGTGCACCAGATCGACCATCTGGACACCCCGGTAGTTGTACATCTCGCGGTTCAGGATGCTGCGCCGGGCCGTGCCCACGCTGGCAATCGGCGGCTGATCTTCCATGAAGTTGTAAACCTTTTGCAGCTTACCGGCTTTAAAGTCCGCGAAAACCTGTTCCATCCGGCCTTCGGCTTCGCCCATAAAGACGGCGTCGGCATGGTGTTCGCATTCCTCGGCGTGCAGCATGGTAGATATGCCGCCCATGATAACTTTCACGCCACGGGCGCGGAAGGCGTCGGCAATTTCCCAGCCGCGTTTGATCTGCGCGGTCAGCATCATCGAGACGCCCACCACGTCGACGGCGGCGTCAAAATCGATGGGCTCGACATTTTCGTCGATGAATTGCACCTCCACATCCTCGGGCAGGGCCGCGGCCATCACGACCGGTCCGTGCGGCGGCAGGGTGAAGCGCGTCTGGCGATCCAGCTTTTCCCATTTCGGGTAGATCAACAATAATTTCATAGGTCCTCTTTTTTTGCTTTATCGTTATTTCGTAATCGCCCGGGCGATAATCTGTTTCATGATTTCATTGGAGCCGGCCAGAATGCGCGTGACCCGGATGTCGCGCCAGGCGCGGGCAATCGGATACTCCTCGCAGTAGCCGTAGCCGCCGAAGAGCTGCAGGCATCGGTCGGCGACCTTCCAGGCCATTTCCGTAATCCAGAACTTCGCCATGGAGACTTCCGTGGCCACCGCGTTCTTCTGCCAGTGCTCCACAATCATTTTGTCCATAAAGGTCCGGCCGATTTTAACTTCCGCCGCCATTTCGGCGAGTGTAAACTGCGTGTTTTGAAACTGGGTCAGTTTTTTTCCGAATACCTCGCGCTCCTTGCAGTAGCGGATCGTTTCCGCGAGCATGAATTCGGCGGCCGTCTGCGCGCCGATGGTGCAGATCAGACGCTCCTGCTGGAGATTGGTCATCAGGTTCTTAAAGCCCGACCCTTTTTTCCCGAGGCGGTTTTCCTTCGGGATCCGGCAGTCGGCAAAAAAAAGCTCCGCTGTGTCCTGAGAGCGCCAGCCGATTTTATCGAGCCGCTTTCCTTTTTCAAAGCCCGGTGTTCCCGCTTCCACCAGAAACAGATCCACGGCGGCATGCGGATTCGTCTCCCCGGGGTCCCGGGCGGCCACAATGACCAGATCGCAATTAATGCCGTTGGAGATGAACGTTTTCTGTCCGTTGAGCACAAACGAATCCCCGTCTGCGACAGCCGTCGTCTTGAGACCCGCCAGGTCGCTTCCCGCCGCCGGCTCACTCATGGCGATCGCCATGATCAGATCGCCGCTCACGCACCGGGGCAGATATTTTTTCTTTTGCTCGTGGGTGGCGAGCTGCACGAGGTAAGGGGCGGCGACGTCGCCGTGCAGGCGCGCGGAAAGGCCGTAAAAATTGGCCCTGGCCATCTCTTCAATCAGAATCGCCGAGTACAGAAAGTCCGCCCCCTGTCCGCCGTATTCGGGCGGCACGGATGTGGACAAGAAACCCTGCTCGCCCAGTTTCTTCCAGGCCCAGCGGGGCACGATGCCGTCTTCCTCCCACGCCTCCACATGGGGGATGATTTCCTTTTCCAGAAACCGGCGGAAAGATTCCCGGAAAATGCGATGTTCGTCGGTGTAGGGAATGATATCCATTATTGATCTTCCATCCGTTTTTTCAAAATGCGCTTCAGAACCTTGCCGCTTTGATTGCGCGGAAATTCCTCGACAAAAAAGATGTTCTTCGGAATCTTGTAGTGGGCGATCTTGCCCGCAAGCGCGCTTAAGATATCGGCCTCGGAAACGATGCCGCCTTGTTTCAGGATGACAAAGGCGGCAACGACCTCGCCTCTCTTCGGATCGGGCATTCCGACAACGGCCGCTTCCTTGACCCCGGGCACGGACTGGATCGCCCGCTCCACTTCCGCCGGATAAATATTTTCCCCGGACGAAATGATCATCTCCACTTTCCGTCCCACGATATAAACGAAACCGTCTTCGTCGCGGCGCCCCATGTCGCCGGTGCAAAACCAGCCGTCCCTGAAGACGGCCCGGGTCGCCGCTTCTTTATTCCAGTAACCGGAAAATACATTCGGTCCGCAAACAAGAATTTCTCCCGGATCGGTCGAGTGGATATCCCGGCCGTGATCGTCCACGATGCGCAAATTGATGTGGAACACTTCCTTGCCGACCGAGCCCGCTTTGCGGATGGAATCTTCCAGATCGAGCGAGGTGAGCCTTCCCGTCTCCGTGAGCGCATAGCCCTGGACAAACCCCACGCCTTTTTCTTCCTGGTATTTCCGGATCACCGGCAGAGGAATCGGCGCGCCGCCGGAAATAAAAAAATGGACGTGCGACAAATCGGCATCGGGCCACTCCGGTGTATCCGCAATCATTTGATACATCACCGGTACGGCAAACATATAATTGATTTTTTCCCGGCAGATCGTTTTCAGCGTTTCGGATGCATTGTAAAAGCTGCTGATCACCAGCGAGCCGCCCGCGTAGACGATCGGCGTCACGGACGCCGCCAGCGCACCGATGTGAAACAGGGGAGCGACAACCAGCGACTTGTACGACCGGTCCACCCCGTACCCCAGAAGGGAATGAATCGCGCCGAACAGAATATTCTGATGGGTCAGGACCGCACCTTTCGGATCGCCCGTCGTGCCTGACGTATACATGATAAACAGGGGATCGGGCAAATCAACGCCCGGAATTTCAACGGGCTCCAGCGCCTCAAACCGATCGGCGTAAGCCGAAAAATCCGGATCTCCGTCGCCCGCGGTTTCCCCGAGCCGGTAAAAACGCTGCACGGCGGCACCCGCCGCCTTGATTTCGCGAATCTTGGCCGTGAATTCGGATGAATAGATGAGGAGTTGGGGATCACTGTCGCTGAGGATATATAACAGTTCGGGTACGGCCAGACGGAAGTTGAGCGGCACCAGAATGATGCCGGTCTTGGCGCAGGCGAAGAATATTTCCAGAAACTCGCTGCAATTCGACATTAAAACGGCCAGGCGCATGCCTTTCACCAACCCGAGATGAGCCAGCGCATGGGCCGTTCTGTTCACCCGCCGGTTAAACTGCCGGTTGGTGAAGGTCTTGCTTTTTTCCGTCAAAAACGGCTTATCGGGCGCGATGATCGCCCGCTTCGTGATCCATTCCCCGATATTCAAGATGGTTCCCCTTTAACCTTTGCACTGCGCAAAAACCAGGTACGCGTAAGTTCCGCCGAACGAAATGCCGGCCAGAACCGCGTGATTCCCGTTCATTCTTTTTTTTTCGCCCACAACCGCATTCAACTCGCCAAGCGGCCTTGCGAGCCCGACCGTCGGCGGCAGCCATCCTTTTTCCATAGATAAAGCCAGAGCGCAAGCCCGAATCCCGCCGCCGGAAAAACTCTCGCCGATCGCGCCTTTAATGGACGTGATGAGCGGCCCGGGCCCCGAGGAGGCAAAAAATTCGCCGTAAGCCGCGGCTTCCGCCTGATCCAGTATCCGCCCGCCGTTGGCCGCGGCCATGATGGTCGCGATATCCTCGGGCCGGACATCCGCATTTTGCAAAGCCCGTTTAAGCGTTCGTTTAATGCCGTCCGTCTGGCTCGGCCAGGCAGTGGGCGACGACGGAGACGACCCGAGACCCGCGCCGGTTATCTCACAATAGATCCTTGCGCCCCGCGCACGAGCGCCGGCCAGGGACTCCAGGCAGGTGATCCCGCAGCCCTCCCCGGCAACGTAGCCGTTGCGATGCTCGTCCAGAGGACGGGCGCCTTCGGGGCCGCCGTCGGCAGGCGACAGGCCGTGAAACCGGGTCAGAGACTCATAATAAAATTTGGATAAAATATCGACGCCTCCGGCCAGCATCGCGTCCGCTACGCCGCGGCGGATTTCCGAAACCGCATAGGCGATCGCGGTTTCCGCGGAAACCGCGAAATGGGTGACCGTGGTATTGACGCCGCGGAATCCCAGCTCAATGGAGGCATGCCCCGCCGGCGCATTCATCACGGTGTTGGGCACCAGGATCGGATTCACCGCCCCAGGTCCTTCGCCGATCAGCGTACCGGCAAACGAGACCGTGACATCCGTCGCCCCGAAGGCGGTCCCGAGAAGAATTCCAATGCGGTCCCGGTTCTCCGGCGTCACGGCCAGGCCCGCGTCACCGAGCGCCAGGCGCGCCGCAGCCGCAGCCATGAGCGATGTTTTGTCCATCCGCCGCAGGTTCTTCACGGAGATGAAATCACGGGGCGTGAAATCGCGCACTTGGGCTCCCAGATGCGACGTGTATTCGCGTGTATCGAACGCCTGCACCGGCTCAATTGCGCAATCGCCGTCAAACAGTCTTCGCGAGAATTCCTCTTTGCCTGTTCCCAGCGGCGTGACCAGCCCCAGGCCGGTCACCACAACGCGTTTATGATCCGGCAATCCGTGAAATTTATCCATGGACCGCCCCCCGCCCTTCATATTTGCCGAAAATGACGGTCGTATTGTTGCCGCCGAAGGCAAACGAATTGGACAGGACCACGCGCAGATCGGCCTGGCGGGCGCCCCCCGTGACATAATCCAGATCGCATTCCGGATCGCGCACCAGCGAATGGATAGTCGGAGGGATGAAGCCCCCGCAAAGCGCCAGCAGACTCACGATTCCCTCCAAAGCCCCGGCGGCGCCCAGGGTATGGGCATGCATGGATTTCGTCGAACTCACGGGGATTTCATAAGCCCGCCTGCCGAATACTTCTTTGATGGCTTTGGTTTCCGTAATGTCATTGACCGGCGTCGCGGTTCCGTGGGCATTGATGTAATCGACGTCGGAAGTCGCAAGTCCGCTGTCTTGCAAGGCCGCCTGCATCGAACGAACGGCCCCCGAGGCTTTTTCATCCGGCGACGTCATATGGAACGAATCACACGTCACGCCGTATCCCAGAAATTCTCCGTAAATTTTTGCCCCGCGGTTAAGCGCCGCCTCCAGCGGCTCCAGAACCAGAATGGCCGCCGCTTCTCCCAGCGATAGCCCGGCGCGATTCCGGTCAAAAGGACGACAAACATCCTCGTCCACGGATTTCAGGGCGTTAAAGGCGGCATAGGTAATCCGGCACATCGGTTCCACGCCGCCCGCCAACATGATATCGGCCTGGCCGTTTACAATCAGGTCCCGGGCATACCCCAGCGCCGTTGCCCCCGCCGAGCACGCCGTCATAAAGGTGGCCTTGGGACCCAGAAATCCCAGATTGGACGCGATGCGGTCCGCCGACGAAGCGCAATAGATCGTGGAGAGACGCGAAAATCTCGCCCGCTTCGCGCCTTTTTTAAGAAGTTCCGCATAGAAGCTTTCCGCCTCAAAAAGCCCGCCGGACCCGCCGCCAATGGCCACACCCGTGCCCTCTTTCCTGGATTCCGGAAACGGGTAAAGGCCGGCATCGGCCAGCGCTTCGATCGCCGCGGCAAAGGAAAGCTGGTCGGCCCGCGACATCC